>JAFSCG010000168.1 GCA_017436885.1 Clostridia bacterium
GTGGCTCTCTATGCCGTAAAGGTCGGCAAGCAGAAGCACGTCGGTAATGGTGCGGCAATCCTTATCGGAAAAGCCGATCTTGGAAAATGCGGTCATACAGAAGCGGTCAAGCATCTCGACCGGGTACTTAACGTATCCCATTGATTTATCCTCACTTTATAAAAAATATGTACCTTCAGTACTTGTCCTCAAGTATTGTATCACGCTCCGCTGCCGAATTCAATAGCAAAGCGGCAAAAAAGTGTTTTTTGGTGCGTTAATCGGAAAGCAGCTTTTTTCTGTAGCCCGAGGGGGTCATGCCCGTAACGGCGGTAAAGGTCTTTCGGAAATATCCGGGAGAGTTAAAGCCAAGCTCCGCAGAGATATCCTCTATGGTCTTTTTGCTGTTTGCAAGCATATCGAGGGCGTTGCGTATCCTTACCTCATTTTTGTATTCCACGGGGGTAATTCCCAGCTCGTCCTTGAAAAGGTGGAAAAGATGGGAGGTGCTGACAAAGCAAGCCTTTGCCACCGTGTCGATATTGAAGTTTTTGGTGTAGTTCTTCTCGATATATTCAAGAGCGGTGGAAACGCAGGTACTGCAAATATGGGGTGAGCTTAGCTCCATATACGGCTCGACAGTCTCAAAAAAGGAGTAAAACTCGGCAATTGCTTCCATCGCCGCCTTTGGCGAGCCCGATTTGGAAAGCTCGTACTGCCGCAAAAAGAAGCTTTCGCAATCCATACCCTCGGGCGGGTCGATTATGGTAAGGCCGTGGCGCTGTTCCAGACGCTTTCCCCCGATGGTGCGGAAGGAAACGTGCAGGCAGTAGTATTCCACCTCCGGGTCTCCCTGCCACAGTGAGTGATATCTCGTTCCCTCGGGAATGAACATCAGCTGTCCGCGTCGGACCTCCGTTTTGCCCGCGTAGGTAAAAAGGCTGCCGGATCCCGCCGTAAGATAGCCAAAGCTGGACATAGGCTTGCCCCTTTTTGCCTGCTCGTAGGCATAAGAGTTTTTAAAATTTACCTTCTGCACCCCGTAGTCGGACAGGCAGAATTCCTTGAGATTGTATAATTCTATCATAATTCACCTATTGTGCCACGTGCTTGCGGCGGAACTCCTTGGGTGTCATACCCGTTGCACTTTTGAACATACGTCTGAAATAGGAGGAGGAATGAAAACCAAGGCGGAAGCTTATCTCCTCCACGGTAAGCACGCCCTCCTTCAGATGCTCGATGGAGGCAAGTATCTTCATTTCGTTCTTATATTCCACGGGAGTGGTGTGCAGCTCGCGCTTGAAAAGGTGGTAGAGCTGAGACTCGCTTACAAGGCATTCCTTGGCAAGCTCCGCCATAGAATAATCCTCGCAAAAATGCTCTTCGATATATGCAAGCGCGTGGTCAACGCAGGGACTGCACGCAGCTCTTTCCGCCTCCTTCAGATGCTTTGCCGCCTCGGCAAAAAAGCCGTAAAAAAGCTGCAGCGCCCGCGCGCGGCTTTCCATGGAGCTATCACGTACCAGCTTGTACATCTCGGAAAAAAGCGCTCCCGTTTCGGGTGTGGAGAGGGCGTCTATCTTTTGCATTCCGAAGCGTCGGTCCACCCGCCCCGCAGCAGGATCGTTGCGGAAGGAAACGTGAATACAATAGTACTCCACAAATGGCGAGCCCTTGCTGAGCGATCTGTATCTCGCACCCTCGGGAATGTAGATAAGGTCCCCCGCGTTTACCTCCAAATTCCCAAAAACCGAGGAAAAAACGCCGTTTCCCTGCATCATAAAGCCAAAATTCGACTCTTTTTTGCCTTTTCCCGCGTCGTAGCTCATAAATTCTCGGGTCAGAACCTTTTGCACGCCGAAGTCGGAAAGGCAAAGTTCGTTCGATTTTACAATATCTATCATTTTGCCCCCTGTGAGCAGAAAAGTTACCTTTTTGTACATTATACCACCTTGAATAGAGTTCGTCAACTGGATATAATATAGACAATATGAAACTCATGCTGCAATAGTGTTTTTTGACAAAAGCAGAAAAATCCCCTTTTTGTTTTTTGGAAAGCGCAAAAGAGTATCGTAAACAACAAAAAAAAGGAGCATTTTATGAAAAAGATCATTTGCCTACTTCTCATTGCATGCACTCTTATTCCGCTTCTCGTTGCTTGCGGAGGCGGCGGCAACACCGTTGTTACCACCGAGCCCCCCAAGGATGACGATCCCGTGGTCACCACCGCGCCCACTACCACCGAGTACGTGGAGATGCCCGAGCTTCCCGACGATCCCGACTACGACGGATACGAATTCCTCGTTCTCGTTTCCGGTAACTACAAGGTAAACGACTTCGAGGCAAGCGAGGACAGTTCCGATATCATCAGCCAGGCAATTTGGCGCCGCAACGTTATGCTTGACGATCAGATGGGCGTAGTTATTGCCAACAAGGATATCATCGCCTTCGGTTCCAGCACCGGCAAGGGCGGCGCAGGCTTTAAGGCAATGCAGCAGAGCTACACCACCAACTCCTTCGATTACGATATGTGCATGATCGGCTCCTACGATGCGGGCGTTATCGCTTACAGCGGCTTTGCCACCGATCTGAACACCCTTCCCTACGTGGATCTTGAAAGATCCTGGTGGGATCAGCGCGCGACCGCAGACCTCGAGATCAGCGGAAAGATGTTCTACACCACCGGTGATATCGGTCTTTGCGATAACCGCGTTACCCACTGCCTGCTCTTTAACAAGGGGCTTATAGCCGAGGATCCCACTCTCGTTAACCCCTACGAGCTGGTTCGTGAGGGCAAGTGGACCTTCGACGCAATGGCAACCGAGGTATCCAAGGTAAGCGTTGACGTTAACGCCGACGATAAGATGGACTATCAGGACAAGTACGGTCTTCTTACCTGGAACGACTCCTTCTCCGCCGCAGTTGCCGCAGGTGGCAACAAGCTCTGCACCATCAACGAAGATGGCGTTATCGAGATAACCTTCTATAACGACCGCATGGAGACCATTGCGGATAAGTACACCTCCATGGTATTCGACAGCCAGACCGCATTCAACTATCAGTACAACATCGGTCAGGCAAACTGGGATACATACCGCCACGCAATGTTCCGCGAGAGCAGATGCCTTTACTATATGCAGACCCTCACGGCGGTTTCCACCTTCCGCGACGACGATCTTGATTTCGGTATCATTCCTTATCCCAAGCTCAACGAGGAGCAGGAAAACTACAACAGCCTTGTAAGCGTATACCACGCACAGTTCGTTATGGTTCCCACCTTCATGGAGGATGAGGACCGTACCGGTGCGGTCGTAGAGGCTCTCGCATACTACGGCAAGCAGCTTCTTACCCCCGCATACTTTGAAAAGACTCTCGTTGGCCGCGAGATGCGCGACGAGGACAGCGAGGAGATGCTGTACGTTATCTTTGACAACCGCGTTTACGACGTTGGACTTATCTACAACGTAGGTAATCTGAAGAACATCCTCACCAACTGCCTCAGCGGACGCAAGAACAACATTTCTTCTCAGTGGAACACCTATAAGAAGCCCGCAGAGCGCAATGCAAAGACCATCAACGAGGAGCTTGCAAAGATCTCCCAGACCGAAGAGTAAGATACGACAAATGAAAATATCATTATTTAAAATAATGGCCGGTATACTGCTGGCAGGCTTCTGCCTGTCAGCAGTTGCTTGCTTTAAGGGGGGCGAAGACCCCGTTACCGACGCGCCGTTGACTGACGCGCCCACAAGCGATCAGGCAGCCACAGTACCACCCGAGACCGAACCGGTGAAGGAGGATATCAAGGTGCATATACACTCCTTTGACGAACTAAACAAGGACGTGACCGCCGACAGCCACGGATCGACGTATCGCTTCAGCTCACTTGAAATGAACGCGCGCCAATACCGCACGCTGGATTCCTCGGACACCAAGGTGTCAAACGCTATGTATCCCCGCGTAAAGCAGATGAATGACGGCACCTATTTTGTGGTCTATCAGCAGGGAAAATACGGCAGCACCATATATTTTGCCACCACAAAGGACCTGGTGAATTATTCCGCGCCCAAGGCGGTGCTTTCCATGGAAAGCATCAAAAACGGCACCGATAAGCTGAAGTACATGACAGCCGATGCCTGCATTGCCAAAAACGGGGATATCATCATCGTTTCCTCCTACCGTGCCGAGAAGGCGTATTCCAAAAATCTGGACGAGGACGGCATAGTTATCGTCCGCTCCTCCGATGGAGGCAAGACCTGGACAAAGCCCCAAAACGTATATATAGGTCTTAACTGGGAACCGAATATCATCTGCCTGCCAAGCGGAGAATTGCAGATATTCTTCACCCACAGCGCACCAATGATCCATTATTACGGTATGTTCGACGACCGCCGCTCCAACGGCGCCGGCCTTTTGCGCTCCACCGACGACGGAAAGACCTGGTCGCCTCTCGTTACGGGCGCGCCCTACGAGGCACAGCGTGCAATGCAGCAGTACGTTGGTATATACCACGGTCAGAAGTTCATGACCGACCAGATGCCCGTTGCCTGCGTGCTTAACAACGGCACCACCGCCGTTGCCTGCGAGAGCTACACCAAGGAAAATGATTATAAGATATCCATCGGCGTTTCCGAGGATAATTTTGCACGCGACCTGGCAATAGACGAAACGGGTCCCGCAAAGCGCGCAAACAATATGTTTGCGGGTGCAGGACCATATCTCGATCAGTTTGAAAGCGGCGAGACCCTCCTTACCTACAACACCTCAAACAAGTTTTACGTCCGCCTCGGCAGCAGCACCGCCCTCGGCTTTGGAGACAATATGCAGGTCTTTGATGATATGAAGGGATATTGGGGCAGCAATCTTGTGGACGGAACACACTCCGCAGTGCTTGCCTTCCCAAACGTGGTAAGCAAGGACGATAAGCTTACCTCCTCCCTTTGCATCGGAAGATTTTTCCTTAACCACGACGTAAGACCCACGGAGGGAAAAATTACCGTGGATGGCAACAACGAGGAATGGACCTGCGGCGATGCGCACTTTGTGGGCAGTGACACCCAGGCACAGATGAGCGTGCGCTACGCCTTCGACAACGGTGATCTGCTCATTCTTGCGGAGCGCCTTGACAGCTTTCTTACAAGCGGCGATTGCATCGGCTTCATCCTTCCCTCGGAGGGAAGCAGTTATTATAATATCCGTTTTGACCTTGAGGGTGTGAACAACGTTATGCATATGGAAAACGCAAGCCGCGGCAAGCGTATCGACGCCGAGGATATAGAGGTTGCCATTTCCGTTGTGGGCACCGTGGACGATATCACCGACGAGGACACGGGCGCCGTGTGGGAGATACGCATCCCCGCAAAGTACTTCGTTATCGAGGACGGATATCTGAGCGTTATCCCCATGCTCCTCAACAAGGACACCAAAAACGGCAAGACTGTCACCGATATGCCCGATGCCTGTGACGTTACCAAGCGCATCACCTGGCTCAGAGTAGCGGCGGAATAGGAATACGGTGAATATCGCCGCAACGGCCGCAACATAACCTTCGAGCGGCAAGCTCATAGCCGCGAGGCCGCAAGCCTTATAACTCATAGCTAAAAAATCAAGACTACCGCAAGGGTGTTCCAGTTAAGAAAACATTGTAGAAACGGTATAGCCACGGCTATGCCGTTTCTTTCATTTCTGCCTATCATCAAATACTTTTGACATTTCCAAAATTCCGATAAGCCCAAATGCGCTTGACAGCCTCATTCAATTATGACTGAATTTTAGTTATTATGTGTGAGAAAGAGTCGATAGCAAGCACAGCAAGTGAGTACCCATTTGCAAAAAATCAATTTCAAGACCCTTGCCCGAAATTGGTGTCGATGTTCGGAATGGTAAGCATACAAAAAATGAAAATCTTTCTAAAACATTCGGCGCTTCTATTTACAAATGCTATAAAAAGTGTTATAATATTTTTAATATTCATTACAATAGAGGTAGTTTATGAATTTTGCAGAAAATGTTAAACAAGTTAGATTGCAGTTGAAAATGACGCAAGAAGATCTCGCGCACGAATTGGGAGTCAGTTTTGCAACTGTCAATCGTTGGGAAAAAGGTAGTTATAATCCAAGCAGACTTGCAAAGAAAACATTTGAAAACTTCTGTAAAGCAAGGAATATAACAAATGGTTGATGCAGATGAAAAATAACTTTGTTGATTTATTTGCAGGGTGCGGTGGATTGAGTTTGGGAATGGAACGAGCGGGATTTCAAGTTGTATTTGCAAGCGACATTGATCCTATCTGCTCTCAGACATATTTAGCAAACAGGGCGTTAAGCGCGGATAAAATGTTTGTGGGCGATATTGCAGAATTAAATCGGAGATACGCTGAATTCGCAAAACATTTTACTAATGTCGCTTTAGTGTGTGGCGGCCCCCCTTGTCAAGGTTTTTCTATGGCTAATAGGCAACGCTTGATAAATGACCCAAGAAACGCTCTGTATAAAGAATATTTGATTTTTCTGAAAAATTCTCGTCCCAAGTTTTTCGTTATGGAAAATGTAAAGGGGATGTTGAACAAAACCGAAGAAATATTGGCTGATATAAAAGACTATCTCGGCGAAGAATACGATGTTTTTTTTGATGTTTTTAATGCTAAAAATTTTGGTGTTCCACAAAATCGCGAGCGGCTCATTTTAATTGGTAATCGAATTGGCGTTTCATCGAAACAAATCATCAAAGAAATTCACGATAGAGAAACTACAACCCCAAGATTTACTTTGTATGATGCCATTGCTGATCTGCCTCAATTAAAACCAAATCGGATAAAGAATAATAACAAAATCGAATGTGCAGAGACAGGATACACTTGCATAGAGTATTCGTATGCGGCTACTCCGTTTTATTCTTTTATCAATGGTGAGAGAAAAATTGATTTTCTGTATAATCATAAAAACAGGTACAACAATGACAGAGATATAGAAATATTTTCTCGGTTGCCGCAAGGTGCAAATTCGTTGCACGAAAGTATTGCAGATATTATGCCATACAAATCCCGAAACGGTATATTCAAGGACAAATATTTCAAGTTGCGTTTCGATGATGTCTGCAAGACTATCACCTCGCATATGAAATTTGATTGTAATATGTATATTCATCCAACACAGGCACGAGGTTTGTCACCTCGTGAGGCTGCGAGAATACAGACATTTCCTGATGATTTTGTTTTTTATGGACATCAAAACAGTTGGTATAAGCAGATCGGAAATGCTGTCCCTGTGAAACTAGCTCAAGTCATCGGAGAGGAGGTTATCAAATACTTATGAACCATTTAGAATTGTTTGCAGGCATAGGTGGCTTCAGACAAGCCTTGACCTTGCTAAGTGAGGATTTTGATATTCCTCAAGCAACGATTGCTTTTTCAGAAATAGATTCAAGTGCAGTTAAATCCTACAAAGCTATCTACAGTACAGAGAATGAGCTTGAAATGGGAGACATAGTTGCCTTTAATCAAGACGAGAAAAACATACTCGCCCTTCCTGATATTGATTTGCTGACCGGCGGATTCCCCTGCCAGGCCTTCAGCATGATGGGAAAACAAAAAGGGTTTGAGGATATGCGAGGAAATGTATTCTTTCAAATTCTTGAAATTCTAAAGAGAAAAAAGCCTAAATATGTGTTGTTGGAAAATGTGCGTAATCTGAAAACACATAACAATGGGCAGACATTCGCATATATTCTGGAGTCGCTAAAGAACTGCGGATATGAAAATGTCTATTTCGATATATTTAACACTGAAGATTTTGGATTGGCTCAAAAACGGAATAGAGTGTTTATTTTTGCAACAATGGAAAAATTTGAAGGATTTAGCTTTACGAGCAAAGTCGTAAAAAATATTTTTTCTAAGGTGATGAAAGATACCTCACTTTTAATACAGCAAACTACACACGATATCTTGGAAAAAACAGTGGATGAGAAATTCTATCTTTCCGAGACAATTAAACCGACCATTTTGTCAAACGGGACAAAAACATATCATTCAAAGTCGGAAATTAACCCACTGATTGCAAAACCCTTAACTGCCACTATGGTGAAAATGCACCGCGCTTGCCAAGATAACTATTTTAGTGATGGGTATATTCAAGCCGTGGATCCCGTAGCATACTTAGAAACCATTTACACAAAGGAAGAACTTTGTAAACAGCGTATTCGCAAAATAACGCCGAAGGAAGCATTCTTGTTACAGGGCTTTTCGGCAGAATGTTTTGAAAAAGCTGCTTCAGCAGGGGTAAGCAACGCGCAGCTTTATAAACAAGCAGGAAATGCAGTTAGCGTTAATACTGTGTATGCTATCCTTTACTATTTATTTGTTCATTTGAAATTGAGGTGATGATCAGTGTTTTTTGAACTTCATAACGAAAAAATAATTGCATATAAGCAATTAACCGATGCAGATTTAGGACGAAGAAAAACGTCTAATCAAACGCACATTGGCTTGTTTGGAGATGTGTTTACATATTTGCCAAATAGTTTTGAGATAGAAGATAGTATGCTCATTTACAACAATGCAGTTGAGTTTCTACCTTTGAATTTTGATAGAATTGAAAATCCTAATGGTTCATTTAGGAGCCCAAAGATTAGAAAAGGTGAAAGGAACGAAGTCAGTGTTGTTACATTCATTAGAGATCGCGCCAAAGAATGTGCTGATAACGTTAGATGGTATCTCTTTTGGTTTGGACTAAAAGGCGGTCAGCCCGTATTCTTCCTTTTTAACGAAGCATCTAACACATACAAAGAAATGACATTGTTGGGTATTGAGTTACGGGATGGAATAAAAAATCGCATTACAGAACATACCCCTCAGTTCTCTCCTCTGTTAAATTATTTAGAAAAAATTGTAAATGAAACAGGTGCAGAAATAGCAGAAGAATTGGAAGTAATTGCACAAACCACGGCTGTTGCGCCTAAGAAGTATCGCGAATACGATATGAATAAAGCTCGTGAGATTTTTGCTAAAATTGGCAAAGAGGGAGAGTTCCTTATCGAGCGTCATTTTGCCCAATTAAAAGAAATGGGCGAGATCGTCAACTATAAATGGCTCAATGAGGAAAGAGAAAGCGGCCTGCCCTATGATTTCTATTTTGAGAACAAAGCGGGTGAAATTATCTATCTTGATGTAAAAACCACCAATTATAAATTTGCTCAGAAAATGATATTCAGTAGCCAAGAAATCAATTTTGCAACTTCTACTGATTGCAAATATTACATTTACCGCGTGTATATAAACGAAAATGGCGAGAGATGCGTCAAAATTTGCACCAATGCCAAAGGATTGTTTATGTATATCCATTGCAAAACGGTTGACTACGAAAGCACGCTGGTGAATGTTGCAAAATTAGAAACGGTAAAGTTAGCAATTCTGCCGACACAAGAAGATTTGAGGTTCGGACAGCAGATTGTTTTGCCTGCATGATTCTTTTACGGTGCATACCGGTTTGTTATGCACAGTTTGTTATTCTCGCCCGCGCTTTCCGTCTCTGTATAGGTCGTGAGAAACCAGAGACGAATAATAGTTGTTGATGGTAGAGGGTCGTTATACAACGCCACCAGGAGATATTTCTTGATATAGCGGACATAGGTGGAAACACCCATGCCCACGACGGAACGAGGAATACAGAGAAATTAACAGACGATTTTCTACCCTAATTCATACATTTTTTCAAAGGCACAAGGAAAAAACCGTAGGTGTTTTTCTCCTACGGCGTATAGAACAGGAAAAGGGCACTGATATTTTGTGTATCAGCGCCCTTGTGCCTGTCAGTATTTGATTTTTTCGACTTCGCACCGTGTTTGCACCTTGAAAAACATTGATTTTACTGACTTTTTCAATATTTTCTTATCTGGCACTCACTCAAGGTGGTCTTGATTTTTTGTGATAAAATATATGTAAAGCAGGTAAATAAAGAAAAAAGTGTCCCTACACCGCTAAAATTAACCGCATTATAGCAGAATAGTTACCCCTTTACATACTATTACACCTTGCGAAAACGCAAACAAGAGCATTATAATGCTCTTGTACCCATTCGGAAGCTACCCCAAAAGCAGAAAAGTTTTTTGCAATACAAGTAAGGTCTTTGAATGAAAAGGAGTAGATCATGAAAAAGCTATTGTGCATTCTTCTTATCGCGTGTACTCTCGTTCCCCTGCTCGTTGCCTGCGGAGGAGGCGGTAACACCGTCGTTACCACCGAGCCCCCCAAGGGAGACGATCCCGCGGTAACGACCGAGCCCTCCACCGACACCACCGAGTACGTAGAGCTTCCCGAGCTTCCCGAGGGTGCGGATTACGACAGCTACGAATTTCTCATTCTCGTTGCCGGCAACTATAAGGTAAACGACTTTGAGGCCACCGAGGGCAGCTCCGACATCATCACCGAGGCCATATTCCGCCGCAATGCCATTATGGCAGAGCAGATGGGCGTTGTGATCGCAAACAAGGACGTTATTGCCTTTAACTCCAGCAACGGCAGCGGCGTTGGATACAAGGCGATGCAGCAGAGCTACACCACCAACAGCTACGATTACGATATGTGTATGATCGGCACCATCGATGCGGGTGTAATTGCCTACAGCGGATACGCCGCCGATCTGAACGCGCTTCCTTATATAGATCTGGAAAGATCCTGGTGGGATCAGCGCGCAAACGACGACCTCGAGATAGCCGGAAAGATGTTCTATACCACCGGCGACATCGGCCTTTGTGACAACCGAGTTACCCATTGCCTGCTCTTTAACAAGGAGCTTATCGCCGAGGATCCCGCGCTTATCAGCCCCTACGAGCTGGTTCGCGAGGGCAAGTGGACCTACGACGCACTTAAGACCGAGGTGTCCAAGGTCAGCGTTGACGTAAACGCCGACGATAAGATGGATTATCAGGACAAGTACGGTCTGCTCACCTGGAACGATTCCTTTACCGCCGCAGTTGCCGCCGCAGGAAATAAGTTCTGCACCATCAACGACGAGGGAAAGATCGAGATAACCTTCTATAACGACCGTCTCGAGACCCTCGTTGACAAGCACATCGGGCTTATCTGCGACAGCGCGACCGCATTCAATTACCAGTACAATATCGGCTCCGAAAACTGGGACAGATACCGCCACGCAATGTTCCGCGAGAGCAGATGCCTTTACTATATGCAGACTCTCACGGCCGTTTCCACCTTCCGTGACGACGATCTTGATTTCGGTATCATTCCTTATCCCAAGCTTGACGAGGAGCAGGAAAGCTACAACAGCCTTGTAAGTATCAACCACGCTCATTTCGTGATGGTTCCCACCTTCATTGACGATGAGGACCGCACCGGCGCCGTTATCGAGATGCTGGCATATCAGGGCAAGCAGATCCTTACCCCCGCGTACTTTGAAAAGACCCTCGTTGGCCGCGAGATGCGCGACGAGGAAAGCGAAGAGATGCTGTACGTTATCTTTGATAACCGCGTTTACGACGTTGGACTCGTTTATAACGTCGGTAACCTGAAGGCGACCCTTGCCGCCTGCCTCACTGCCCGACAGAACGTGCTTTCCTCCCAGTGGAATGCCTATAAGAAATCCGCAGAGCGCAGCGAAAGAAAGATAAACGAGGAGCTCGCAAAGATCTCCGAGCAGCAGTAAGAGGTAAAAATGGCAAAACGTATATTCGCACTTTTTAATTGTATGGTGCTTCTGGCGCTTTCCGTTCCCGCCGTACCCCTTGTGGGCGCTGCGGAGGTAAACAACGGGCTTCACACCATTTACGAGCTGAATACCGAGGAGTATCCCCTTGACAGCCACGCAGGACAAACGAAGCAGAGCCTGCTTGAGGTGGACCGACGTAATTCCTACAAAATAGAAAACTCCGATTTTCTTACCACGGGCGACCTTTGGTATCCCCGCATCAAGCGTCTTTCAAGCGGAAAATACATACTGTTCTTCCAGGACGGACGCTGGGGACCCAACGTGTACTACACCCGATCCGACGACGGAATCAATTGGGATAAGCCCACCTTCCTATTTAAATCTCACCTGACCTCCAACAAGATGTATCAGCGCAATTACGCGACCTGTGACGCCATAGAGCTGAAAAACGGTGATATTCTTGTTGCCGCCATCTTCCACGGCGTAAAAAAGGAGGGCGGTTCCTCTGCCCCAAACAGATTTAATATGAACGAGAAGGGTATAGTTACCAAGTACTCCACCGACGGAGGCAACACCTGGAGCGAGCAGGAGATAGTATACCAAGGCAGAGTCTGGGAGCCCAGCTTCCTGCAGCTGCCCGACGGCACGGTGCAGATGTATCTCACCCACAGCGGACCCAAGGACGCCATATATCGCGATAAGATGGGCGGCGACGTGTCAAGCGGCGTTGCAATGCTCACTTCAAAGGATAACGGACGTACGTGGGATCCCAAGCCTCTCACCTATCCTTACGTTGCAACCCGCATCGCACAGCAGAAGATATACGTTAACCCCAACGGTGTACAGATACTGACGGACCAGATGCCCGTGGCAATCCTTCTGCACGACAACGAAACTATAGTTATGGCAGTGGAAAGTATGCGCAAGGATAAAAGCGGTCATTCCACAAGCATTATCCGCTCCCACGACTTTTTTGCCACCGTTCTGGAGGAAAACGAGGACGGACCCGCGGACAGAAGCAATTTCGTGCGTTCGGGCTCAGGTCCTTATATAGCACAGTTCCCCTCGGGCGAGATAGCCCTTTCCATGATGGCGTCGGGAAAGATGAATATATACCTCGGCAACGAAACGGGCACCCAGTTCTATTACGACCGCACCTACAGCCCGCTTGTCTACGGTAAGGTCGGCATGTGGGGCGATCTGTTCGTTACCTCAAGCCACACTCTTATGTCCACATCAAGCGATACCATAATCGAGAGCGGTGTGACAAATAATCTGCACACCGACGGACTGAACGTTACCTCCATGGTGCTGAACCATAATACGGACGCAAAGAAAATGACGCCCTATATCGACGGCTACACGGGGGATTGGTCCGATAATACCGATGCGTTTTTCCTCGGCAGTGTTTCTCAGGCGCAGTCCACGCTTCGCATGGCTCACGACGACGAGAACGTTTATTTCCTCTTCGAGCAGCTTGACGAAGATATCACCACCGGTGATAGGGTCGAATTGACCGTAAGCGACGGAAAAAGTATGTTCGTTATCAAGGCGGGCCTTGACGGCGTTGAAAGCGTGGAGCGCATGAAGGGTGATGGCGACGACGCAAGCGGATACACCGCCGCAGTCAAGCTTTACGGCACCAAGGACAACGCAGAGGACAAGGACGAGGGCTACGTTATCGAGGTATCCGTTCCCAAAAAGTATTTTGAAAGCACCGAGCTTAACGTGTACCCCAAGCTGTACAACGTGGACGGCAAAAAGAAGTTCGGCGCAGACCTCTTTGAGGGATTGCGGGTTGCCGTTGCATCCACTTGGCCCACCGTGCGTCTTTCCGACGTGAAGGCCGAGGTCGGCGAGGCTCCCAAGATCCCCGTAACCGAGGAGCTGACCTCAGCAGACCCCACCGTGTCGACTGATGCGACGGACACGACGGACGTAACCGACGTTCCCAACGCCAACAGCACCGGCGCTCCCATATGGATCATTGCGGCGGTATGCGCGTTCGCGGTTATTGCGATCGTTGTATTCGTGATCGTAAAGAAAAGAAAATAGAATGGTTTAAAAATACGCGGCTGTCTCAAATCGAATTGGGACAGCCCGTTTTTTTGCGCCTGAACACCATGCATCGGATGCAAATTGTTGCATTTTTGTTAAATCAAGTCCATATGCGTTGAATTTCGGGCAATAATGCTGTATACTTGTATTCGACTTAAAGGAGGTGCGAAAATGGCAAAAGAGACCGGCAAAAAAATAATAGCGGAAAACCGTGCGGCGCGGCACGAATACTTTGTGCTTGAGACCTACGAGGCCGGTATCGAGCTTTTCGGCACCGAGGTAAAGAGCATACGCCAAGGCAAGGTGAACCTGAAGGAAAGCTTTGCAAGGGTCGATAACGGCGAGATGTTCGTTTACGGCATGCACGTCAGCCCCTACGAGCAGGGCAATATATTCAACAAGGATCCCCTGCGCCCCAAAAAGCTGCTGATGCACAAAAAGGAGATAATGAAGCTCCTCGGACAGGTCAGCCGCGAGGGACTGACCCTTATTCCCCTTTCCCTGTATTTTTCGGGCTCCAGAGTTAAGCTGGCGCTGGGACTTTGCAAGGGTAAAAAGCTCTACGACAAGCGCGACGACGCCGCAAAGCGCGATGCCGACCGCGCAATGGACAGAGCAATGAAGCAACGCTGACTCTGAACACCACCCTTGGAGAAACGACAAATGAAAACACGACTGACTTATTTTGGTCTAACACTGATTGCAGTATTGATCTGCTGTGCGGCAAGCGGATGCTCCCTGCTGCATAAGCACACCGAGGTCATCGACGTCGCCATTGCCCCCACCTGCACCGAAGCGGGAAAGACTGAAGGCAAGCATTGCGACAAATGCGGTGAAATACTCGTGGCTCAAACCGAGATAGCAGCTCTCGGGCACACCGAGGTAATTGACGCCGCCGTTGCCCCTATCTGCACCGAAGCAGGAAAAACAGAAGGCAAGCATTGCTCTGTGTGCGGCGAAACACTCGTCGCCCAAACGGAAATAGCGGCTCTCGGACACACCGAAGTAATTGACGCCGCCGTTGCGGCTACCTGTACTACCGCAGGCAAGACCGAAGGCAAGCATTGTTCTGTGTGCGGCGAAACGCTCGTCGCCCAAACGGAAGTTGCTCCTCTCGGGCACACCGAAGTCGTTGACGCCGCCATTGCGGCTACCTGCACTACCGCAGGCAAAACAGAAGGCAAGCATTGTTCTGTGTGCGGCGAAACGCTTGTGGCTCAAACGGAAGTCGCTCCTCTCGGACATACCGAGGTCGTTGATGCCGCCGTTGCGGCTACCTGCACCACCGCAGGCAAGACCGAGGGTAAGCATTGCTCTGTGTGCAACGAAACACTCGTCGCTCAAACGGAAATAGCGGCTCTCGGACACACCGAGGTAATTGATGCCGCCGTTGCGCCCACATTGTCAAAAACAGGTCTTACCGAGGGCAAGCATTGCTCGGTTTGCGGAGCCGTAACAGTAGCACAGCAGACCGTGCCTATGAAGACGACCGCAGAGCTGTGCAAGCTCCACGGCACACTCGGCGACCATAACTGTATCCTTAAAGACGCAAAGCTGTCGACCTGGAACAATTACGGTGTATTCCGCGATACACAATACAACCGTTCGATGAATTACAGGGTGTTCCTGCCCCGCAATTACGATCCCGAAAAAGAGTATCCGATGCTTATTTATATGCACGGATCCGGCTTTGAAAGCAAGCACATCAACGATATAGGCATAAACACCCTGCTTGCTCAGGCAACGATGTACACAAAACAAGAGATCATCTGCGTTATCCCGCAGTGCTTACCGGGACAGTACTGGCCCATTCATCCGTACACTACCGAGGTCGCGTTTGATCTGTTTGAGGACGTGCAAAAGCATCTGTCGGTAGACAGAAGCCGCATATACGTCAGCGGCCACTCCTACGGCGCGATGGGAACCCTCATCCTCCTTGAGAA
This sequence comes from Clostridia bacterium, assembly GCA_017436885.1. GTDB lineage: Bacteria > Bacillota > Clostridia > Oscillospirales > CAG-272 > RUG12395. The sequence goes on from JAFSCG010000168.1 coordinate 15,641, forward strand.
CCATCCCAATTACTTTGCGGGTGCTATGATAGCCGCGGGAGCTGCACCGAGCTACACTAATTACAAAAATATAGCAACAACTCCCCTGCGCATGTTCTGCGGAGATAAGGACCCCGGCTTTGCTGCCAAGCTGAGCAGCCTGTACGACAAGCTAAAGGCATTAAATGCCGACGTTGAGTACACGGTATGGCCCGATCAGGGACACGCCACGTTCAGCTACACGGCAAAGAATTGCGACGTTGCGAAATGGCTGATAGCACAGAAAAGAGAGAATTTCTCCAACACAACGGCAGAAGCCGCACACGGTCCCGAGGATCTTTTTGATAATCCGAACTACGGCTCTTGGAACAACTACGGAGTGTTCACCGACCCCGTGTATAACGAGAATATGAACTACCGCGTGTATCTTCCCTATAACTACGATGCCCAAAAAGAGTATCCGATGGTGATATACATGCACGGCGCAAGCGGCGAGAGCATACCGATATCGCAGATAGGAATACACTCGCCCCTCTCCCAGTCCATCGTTCAACTGCGCAGAGAGGTAATATGCGTTATTCCGCAATGCCTGCCAAACAAGTTCTGGCCCGTTCAGCCTTACACAACGGATATAGCTTTCCGTTTATTTGAACATTTGCAAGAGCATCTTTCCGTTGATAAGACTCGCATCTACATTACGGGGCATTCATACGGCGCAATGGGAACTCTGCTTCTTTTGCAGGAGCACCCCGAATATTTCGCCGCCGCAATGATAACGGCGGGCGCGGCTTCATCTTATTCCCATTATAACAACATTGCAAAAACGCCCATAAGAATGTTCTGCGGCTCCGAGGACGGCTACGGCTTTTACAGGCAGATGCAGCCCCTCTATGACAAGCTTAAGTCGTTAGGCGCAGACGTGGAATACACCGTTTGGCAGGGCAAGGGACACGACGTGTTCAATTATTCGGCAAACAACTCGAAGGTCGTTTCCTGGATGCTCAGCAAAAGACTTGACGATTAGAATAAAATATAGTACAATACAATACGATCATACCGAGGATGTAAAACGATCCGAAGCCTGCCGCTCGAGGATGACAGCGGCACAGCTTGGTGTTTTACATTCTCCCCATGGGGCCGCAATGGTTTCGACGGGGAGTTTGAGGTAGGATAAGCGGGTAGGAGCGTGGGACTCCTTAACACTCACACTTTAAAATTAAACGCTAACAACAATTTAGCAGTAGCAGCGTAAGCTGCTGACGCGGCATAAGCCGCCCGTCCGCCGAGGGAGGACCACGACCCTCGCTCGGGCGTCATTTAGTGGTAAATGTGCACCGCCCGTTAGTGCTTGAAGCGGTCATAAACAAAAGCGCTGCCCCGTATAAGCTCCCGTGTGTCGGAGCTTGTGCGGGAAAGATCTGAAGGCACTCTGCACCCGGAGAAAGTCCTATTAAGAGCTTTTCGGACAGGAGTTCGATTCTCCTCGGCTCCACCAGAAAAAGACCAAGTCGTTGACTTGGTCTTTTTCAGTGAAATTTGCCCTTCGGGCAAGTGAAATAGCTTCGCTGTGAAATATTTGCTCCGCAAATGTGAAATATTCGCTGACGCGAATGTGGGCAAATTTCATTTCACATCGACCAGAGCCGTAGGCAGCGGGCGATATTTCACAATTTCCAAAGGAAATTATTTCACATTTTGCCGCAAGGCAAAATATTTCACTAAAAGTTATAAAAGATCAGAGCACTGATGCAAAAGCTAAAAAATACCATTTCACATTCGGCGCAAGCCGAATATTTCACTTGAAGAACCAACAATTTTATGTTATACTAGAATCAGTAAAGGTGGTGTTACCATGGCAGAATCAAAGCTTCGAGATTTATCAACAGAATTTGCTGTTAAAGCAATCAAGTTATGCGATAGCATTAAGGGACATTATTCTCTCGTCAATCAGTTGGAGCGTTCGTCAACCTCTATCGGTGCCAATATTCACGAAGCGAATTATGCTCATAGCAAAGCCGACTTTGTTGCCAAATTTCAAATTGCACTGAAAGAGTGCTACGAAACAGAATATTGGCTCGAACTGTTTGTAAAATCCGAATTGCTTGACCGCGAGACCGCAAAAGATTTCTATAATCAATGTGGCACGATCCGCAGAATGCTGATCGCTTCAATTAACACCGCAAAAGAGCCTCAAAAATAATAGCAAAACCGCACAGCCTTTGGCAAGTACCGCCATCAGCTGTGCGTTTTTTTGTGGTGTATTCTGTAAGGGGTTCAATGCGGTGCGTTAGTCCGTTTTTGAAACTTTGCTATCTTTCGATAGGTAGGTAAGAAGAAGTTGCATGAGCACTCGCTTTTGTTTTTAGGCCGTTTTATAATCCACAAACAGCTTCTAATCAGTGATTCTGACCGAGCCTGAACCAATCAGGTTGCCTTCCTCGTCGTAAAATTTACACTGAAGCATACCCGTTTCTCCGTTTTCCGGATACTCGTAAAATCCATCATACCATCCATACCATCCAGTTTCACCATCCGACCATTTATCATCAAATACATATTCGTCAGTTGCACCGTTGGGATAATATGATTTCACAGTTATACGCACAGAGGAATTTGGTTCTCCTCCCATTAACTTCAGGTGAAATATAACAGGAGAAAACCTGCTGATAGCGTCCCTATGATTGGTATCATTTTCTTCACTTGAATTAATTGCAGTAACTATAATCCTCCATTCATATAGTCTGTCATAAATATTAAGACTATCTTTATAATCAAGCTTACAAAGCTGCTTAAGATATTCAAAAGTGGTAATATCGTCGTTGTTATTGTACCTCAAAACATAGCCATACTTAGCCTCGTTGATTTTGTTTTCGCTATCTTTGTAACCATCCAAGTTCTCAAACATTTCGATAGCCACAACATATGAACGTTCATTCAACAGCGAACACGCCTGTCGATAGTTATATTCGGGAATCCCCACTAAAACACCAATCGCAAGTACAATAACTATTGTGCCTATAATTATCAAGCCTTTTGTAAGTTTTTTGGTTTTAGAAGATGAAGTCATTTGGATTTGCTGCCTTGTAGAAGTAGATAAATAGGAAAATCCTTTAGGAGCAAAGCTTGGTGTTGAATTACCAAGGGGACTTATATAAACTGTCTTATATTCAGCGCCCGAAGGAAGATAAGCATCATATACCATTATTGGACCTGAAATACCTTCAACGCTAAATGATCCTCTACAGATCCAGTTTATGACATCACCATTTATTGTCCGAAGGGAATTCAAGTAATGCCACATCTCATTGGTGCCCTGTGTGCAGATCGGCTTGTTTAACACCAATCCATATTCCGCATCCATTTCATATTTAGGCGGTTGTATAGTAAATGAAACATTAATTTTGCTATCTATTGCTTCGTTTTTTGCAAAATCGACATTTGCAGCAGGAGCAGCAGTTGCCGCAGGAGCCTCGTCGGAAGGGGTATAACTTATATCGCTACCGTACACATTATTGTTGCCATAAGTTTTCGGTTTTTCATCCGAATACGATAAGGAATACGAATTTTGAACATTAGGCATCTGTTGTATTGCCTGTCTTCCTACAAACAAATGTTCCCGATTTCTGAAATACTTGAAATTCGCAAACCAAATTATTACGCTCACTGCGGCGGAAACAATTTGTAATGCATCAAATCCTGTAGAAGTAATCGTTGAAAACACGATGCTATATAATAAGATTCCAACGGCAGATGATGCATAAAAAACATTCACCAATTTAGGTGCTTCCGACTTGAATTTTGCTAATTTGTTTCGCAATACAATACCGAAAATTGCAAACACGATCAAAAAGATGCCAAATGCTATGTCGGTATAGCGGAGCGATTCGCCATAGTGACGGTATATATCATCTGCACTCAACTGCCCGTTTGTTTGGACTAAGTAGATTCCACCTGTTACGTAATTGAGTCCGTATATAAGATTCAAAAACGCACCTGCAAAAAGTCCAAAACTAATTAAAAACTTATACCATTTCATACTAAGCATTGTTAAGTCCTCGTTTATCTGTTTCTATTTGTCTTGTTCTGTCAACAACATCATAACACATTAATATCAACTTTACAATGAAAAAACCAATGATATAATTGTTATGGGTTCATTTTCATCAAAACTCCTCTTAGCTTTAAAACGTTCCGGATCTTAGGTACAATAATTACGCAAATTTTTTGCATGGTTTTTAATGCTGCATATTAGATATGAGATTAATAATGTATTATCATAAAGCAAAAAAACAAGATTCTATCCGACTCCTTAAGGATAAACTTCCCGATTCATTAAGCGACAAACCAAAAGTTGCAAAAATTAAGTATTTGCTACAAAAAATGCGTTTAGAAGAGTTATCACAACAGATTCGGAAAATAAAAGATTGGCTAATTGGATATTAAACAATAAAATTCAACCAATCTTTTATCCAATAAGTAACGAAATTGATGCAGAGTAACATTAAAAATCTAATACACGCATTGAAAACGCAATGCGGTGCGGGGTAACAACCTTTCAGTTTCAACAAACGAGTCTGAGATGCAATGTTGAGGGATGTTTTGAAATCTCTGAGTAGAGTTAAAAATCAATCTATGACGATAGTCGCCATCCCGTGTGTAAGATGCGGGATGGCGACTATTATCATATGGTCTTTTACTTGAAACTGAAAGAGTACGCATCGGCTCCACCAAAAGCGCCAAGCTGAAGCTTGGCTAAGATAAAAGATAATAGAGAATAGATAACAGATAAAAGATGAGATAGAAATCTCAGGCGCTTTTGGTGTACTCTTATCTATTATCTTTTA
>JAFSCG010000169.1 GCA_017436885.1 Clostridia bacterium
CGGTCTTACCGCTGCCAACGTCACCGACAACGATGCGATTCATGGGCGGTACGGGACCGTTTTTGCCCGTGTCTGCGCATATAGCCCCAAGAACGCGGCTCTGCGCACCCGTAAGGGAAAAGGGCTGGCAGGCAAGAAAATCGTCGAGCCCGTGGTCGGAAAATACTATGCCGCCATCCTTCGGTCTGCTGCCAGAGCAAACCGCAACGGCAAGCAAGCGGTAAAACACCTCGTCAAAAACAAGCCGTCTTGCGGCGCGGCGCAAAGCCTCCGCATCCTTTGGACGGTGGATATTACGCACGGCGTATGCAAGGGTGCAGAGCCCTCTTTTTTCTCTTATATTATCGGGCAGAGGGTCCGAAAGGCTTGGAAGAAGCGCATCTATTGCCGTATGCACGGCTTTTTCCAGCACCTTGCGGGTCATGCCCTCCGTCATTCTGTATACGGGAACGAGGTCGGCAGGGGGCGCTGTTGGGTCCAGCACGTCGTAAGCGGGGCTTGACAGCACGTAGCTGCTTTTCGACCGCTGAAGCTTTCCGTAAAAGCGGTAGTCCTCCCCCACCTTGAAAAACGTTTTCAGATAAGGCTGATTGAAGAACACGACCTCCGCACTCGTCCTGCCGTCGGTGGTGCGGAATTTTGTGATGGTCATGTGGCTTTTCAGCTTGGCGCTGCTCGGTCGTGTTGCTACGGTAAGCACAAAGGAATGCGCACGTCCGTCGCATTGCTCCTCGCCTATACAGCGCACGTCGCCCCTGTCCTGATAAGCGCGGGGAAAAAACCAAAGCAGATCGGCGGCAGTACGCACGCCGACCCTTTCAAGGGCTTCGGCTCTTGTTTTTCCTATTCCGTTTATCTCTGTTACGGGGCTGTTTAAGGTAAGCATATTACTCCTGTGGGATGCCGAAATTCAGCACGAGATAGGTGTTTGCATCGGTTATACCGTCGGTACCGCAAAGCACCAACAGCTTGCTTACTTCTTCCTCTATCGCAAGCGCGTAGACCGACTCGCGATAATAACGGGGGTCAACGACCACAAGATCGTAATGGATCGCAAGGAAAGGGATAACGCTGTTTGCGTAGCTGTCCTTAACAACAAGCAGCTTTTCCCTGCCCTCGGAGCCCTTTTCCGTAACTCTCAAAAGCCCGAAGTTGCCGCCGAGGAAAGCGCTGTATTTGTCCTTTTTATCAAGGAAGGAGCGGTCGTAAAAGCCTTCAAAGTTCGGACCGTTTGCAATCTCGGTCATATATTCCTCGTTTTTGTAATGGAAAAATTCCACCGTGTCCGCCTCTGCCAAGGGGGACATTACCGAGGAGTGGGACGTACCGTAGAATGCATCGCTTGCCACCTCGCGCTCAAACTCGGAAATAGCTTTGGGCGCAATGCCGTAGGCATTCATTATCTCGCAATAGGCAAGATACGCACCGTAGGTGGTCCAGTGGTGGTCGGTCTTGTAGTAGACGTATTCGCCCTTATCTGCCGCCGCTCTCATAACGGGAGCAAGGTCAAGGGCTTCGGAATTATCAAGTATGAGGGAGCGCACCTTTTCAAGGGGCTTTGAGCTGTATGCGGAGGGATAGTAATCCCAAAGCACGTCGCAGGGGCGCGGTGCAAGGGCAAACAGAGTATCCACACCCTGCTTTTCAAGTGCAGCCGAGAGGCTGTTCACCGCGGCAACGTTGCCGTTAACGTAGTTATCTCCCGCATTATCCTCGCGTGGTATCAGATAGCCGTCCGCACCGTAGATTACTCCGCTCGTTTCGTATCTGACAAGGAGCATATCCGCAAGGGCGCGCAGCTCGAGCATTTTGTCACGCAGGGGGAACTGATGGCGAAAATATTTGCCCGCCAGATCCGACATCTCGCCCGAAAAAAGCTTTTTCAGCGCGTTGCCGGAAAACAGATCCTCGTGGGTAGTCAGAGTGGTATTCTCGCTTTCGGAAAAATCGCGATCGGGCAGAAGGACCGTCGTTATGCCGCCGATAAATATCACGGCGCAAAAGATGATAACTGCCAAAAGGTCAAAAACGTTTACGGAAGCAGTCTTTTTGTTATCTTTGTTCATTTGTGCCTCCGTTAAAAATTGGTGTAAAGGAAGGGACTGTAATCAGCCGCCGTAATAAATGCGAAAGAAACAAGCATGCCGAGGATAAGGAGCACCGTTTCCACGGTCCTTGCGGCAACGCCGCCGCGGGAAACGAGCTTGCGGTGCAGCTCTGCGGGGTACGGAGTTGCGCCTATGCACATTATCATAAGCAGCACACAGTTGCGCAGCACCTCGTAGCCGTCAAGAGCACCGATGGGGTTAAAGAGCGATGCGGCGTATCCTACGGGGCTGGCGATGTTGGGAGATTCAAAAATGAACCAGCCGAAGAGGATAAGCACGAGGGCGTATGAATGTCTGATAATGCCGGGCGCCTTGGAGAGAGCCTTGCCCCAAACGTATTTTTCAAGCAGCAGCACGGTCCCGTAGTATACACCCCACAGAATAAAGCACCAATCCGCGCCGTGCCACATACCCGTCAAGAACCACACGGCAAAAATATTGAAAACGTGGCGCAGGGGCTTACAGCGGTTGCCGCCAAGAGGAATGTAAATGTAATCTCTGAACCATGTGCTGAGGGATATATGCCAGCGACGCCAGAAATCCGTAATGCTCTCTGCCATATAGGGGTAATTGAAGTTCTCGCAGAACTCAAAGCCTATCATGCGTCCCAGTCCCACAGCCATATCGGAATACGCGGAAAAATCAAAATATATCTGGAAGGAGAACATGATTATGCCAAGCCATGCAGTAAGCGCGCCGCGCTCTGCATCGGGCACCGCAAGTATCGCCTTCCACACGTCGCCCGCCGTATCGGCAAGCACGACTTTTTTGGCAAGACCGCACACAAATCTGCGAACACCGCCGGCAAACTTGGAAACGGAATGCTCGCGGCTGATAAGCTGGTCTGCAACGTCCTTATATCTGACAACGGGACCCGCAATAAGCTGGGGAAACAGAGCAACGTAGGTGCCGAAGAAAACGAATCTCTTGCTGTGCTCCGCATCCCCGCGGTAAACGTCGATAACGTAGCTCATTGCCTGGAAGGTATAGAAGGAGATACCGATGGGAAGCACGATGTCAAGCTCGGGCAGGATATAAGCTCCGAAAAGGTGGTAAAGATTGTTGGCAAAGAAGTTATAGTATTTGAAAAATCCGAGAATGCCCAAATTGAACACGCAGGAGATAATAAGCCAAAGCTTTGCTTTTTTCTTATCCGTTTCCCTGTATTTGCCGCAAAAATATCCGAATATCCAATCTCCGATAAGGGTAACGAGCATAAGAAAAACGAGAGTGGGCTCGCCCCAACCGTAGAAGATGATGCTGAAAACGAACAGCACGGGATTACGGAACGCCGCAGGCACCAAAAAATATACGAGCAGCGTCAGCGGTAAGAAGAATTCCAAAAATTCAAGGCTTGAAAATATCATCGCATCTCCAAAGAAATCAATAGTTATGCATACAAAGTTTATTATACACCATTATTTCGGATAAATAAAGAGGAAATATTATTTTTTTACAAATATTAGCCGTCCTTTTGCTGCGTGGGCGCAACATATTCCCGTCCATAACGGAAAAACTACTAAAAAACCAAAGAGGTATGAATATGTCAAACTTTATTACGTCGGTGGAACGCACCGGAGAGATAATACGCAAGCTGAATTTTCCCGTGTGGAGACTGGAGCTTGCGGCGGCAGGCGAGATTACCGACCTTCAAAACAACAAGCAGACCTTCTCCTTCTCCTGCAAGAAAAAGATAGGTCTGCTGTGCATCGTAGCGGTAATGCTTATTTTTGCCCTGATGTGCGCAAAAATGGCACGCCGCTGACTATTTTTCGTAAAGCACGCCGTCGCGCATCTCCACCACTCGGTCTGCGCTGTCGGCAATGGTCATATCGTGGGTAACCACCACAAGGGTCTGTCCGAGAAGCTTTTTTGTTTCCGTGAACAGGCGAAGCACCTCCTCGGAGTTTTGGCGGTCAAGATTGCCCGTGGGCTCGTCGGCAAACAGCACCTGCGGACGGTTTATCAGCGCACGCGCGAGGGCGACCCTTTGCTGCTGACCGCCGGAAAGCTCCGAGGGCAGGTGGTGCAGGCGTTTTTCAAGCCCGAGAGCATCAACAAGCTTTTTCAGATGCTCCTCATAGGTATGGTCTCTGCGTCCGCACATGACCGTAGGCACCAGAATATTCTCAAGTGCGGTAAGCTGGGGAATAAGATTGTGATTCTGGAATACGATACCAATGTGGTTTCCCCTGAAACGCGCAAGGGCATCGGGGTTCAGCTTTGCAAGGTCGGTGCCGCGCACCATTACCTTGCCGTCGTTCGGGCTCATCAAGCCCGCGCAAATATGCAGAAAGGTACTTTTTCCCGAGCCCGAGGAGCCAACGATGGCAACGAACTCGCCATCGCGGACCTTCAGCTTTGCACGGTTGCAGGCGTACACCACCTGATCGTACTGCTTGTAATGCTTTATAACGTCTACGGCTTCAAGTATGTATTCAGACATAATATCACTCCGAATAAAGTTTTTTGCTTTTTTCCGTTTTATCTTCCCCAAGGGCGGCAACGCAGCACACGGCACAGGAAACAGCCACGCAAAGGAGCGCCGCCGCAACGATGATAACGAAGAACATCGGCTCGGCCTTGTTTTCCGTGAGTATAGGCATATTCACGAAGAACAGATTGGGAAGCAGCCTGTCGCAGAACAACGCGGCACCGCGCACAGACACAAGGCACAGGGGCACGGTAACGGCAACACAGCAAAGGAAAAATGCAGGTATATCCCAAAGATGCAGCTTGATAATACTGCGCCTGTCCGCAAACATTGCGCGAAGCACTGCGATCTCGCCGCCGCGCTTGCGGTAGAACAGACCGAGGGAGTATGCAAGAGGAAGCAAGGAAATGGCGATCAGCGCAAATCCTCCCGCCGTAAGCACACGCGCCCAGCCCTCGGCGGAAACAGCGGCGTTGTCCGTCTGCTCGCCCGTGTATTCCACGGTACCGAGAGCCCACATATCATTGAGGGCATTTACGTGACCAAGTACCGCAAGCGGCTCCGCATCCTTGTCAAATGAAAGCTTAAGCGTATCATGGGCGGGGATAAAGCCCGTAAGCTGCGGGTACAGCTCGTCTGCAACGTAGAGGGCAAAGCCCTTGTTTGGCGAGGGGGCATCCTTCACCACCGCAACAACGTTCAAGGTAATGGTCTTATATATGTACTTTTCCGCCATCTGGGAGATCTTGTACGCGCCTTGCGAGCCCTCCTCCACGCTCCCGCGTGAATTGACGTATACCCACAGCGTGATCTTGTCACCGGGGGCAAAAGAGAACGCCTTATCATTTTCAAGGGTCTCACCCACTATAACGTCATAGCCGCCCGTAAAGGCGGTAACGTCGCCTTCAACGGTAAAGGTATCCGCAAGTATATTTGCAGTAACCGGATTGCACGCGCAAATACGGAAATAATCGGTAAGGCTCTGATCCGCCAGATAGGGATTGGCGGCGGTGATACCTTTTTTATTTACCGATGAGCTTTTTATGGAAACGAGATGAGAATAGGTTCTTGCATCAGCTTCCGGCACGTCCTCGCTTATATGGGCGATCCCCTCAATATCCGAGAGGCCCTTGTAGGCAACGGCCTGATCCCCGCCGTCGTTTAGCCTCAGAACGTATTCCACACCGTGCTCGGCAATATATTCCTGTGCATTATCTATGGCACCCGCGCAGGTAACGGCAAAAAAGAAGGTAGCCGCACATATGGCAAAGGAAAGTGCCGTGGATAACATAAAACGACGGAAACGCCAAAGCGAGATCAGCTCGTACCTACGCGGAAAGCTTTCCCGCACGGTGACGGAAGAGCGACGGGGAGAAACCGCAAGATCGGAGCTTTCCCGCGCGCTGAGAAGTTCCACGGGCTGATTAAAGGCAAGCACCCTCGTGCGCAGATAAGCCGCAACGAAGGAGGCAATTGAAACGCAGGGAAATACCCAAAGGCAAAGGCGCAGGCACAAATAGAAGGTGCCGCCCGCTATATGTGAGCACAGCTTTGCAAGTAACGCCCCCGCAACGGCGGCGGGAACGTAGGTGGTGGCTGCGCATATCAACAGCTCAAGTCCGGAGGAAAGCGCAAGCCTGCGCGTGTCCGCACCCCAGGCAATATAAACGCCGAAAACGAAGCGCTCCTGACGGGTCCTTAGTCCATAAAGAATGGCAAGAAACAGCAAGCTGAATCC
>JAFSCG010000170.1 GCA_017436885.1 Clostridia bacterium
ATACCAGCTCCACCAGCCGCGGAGAATACTGCATTTCCAAGGCAGGCGTATCGATGATTACAAAATTGTTTGCCGACCGTCTGGCAACCGACGGTATTACGGTCAACGAGATCTGCCCCGGAATTATCGCCACGGGCATGACTGCGGCAGTAAAGGCAAAATACGATAAGCTGATATCCGAGGGGCTGGTCCCTCTTGGTCGTTGGGGTCAGCCCGATGACGTTGCAAAGGCAGTCGTTGCCCTTTGCGACGGTACCTTCGGCTACACAACGGGCGAGTCCTTCATTGTGGACGGAGGCATGCATATAAGAAAGCTATGATGAAAAAAAGCTACCACACCATAATTATCGGAACGGGCTGTGCGGGCTATAATGCCGCCGACAGGCTGTTTTCCATGGGAGTAAGGGATATTGCCATTGTTACCGAGGGCAGGTATATGGGCACATCCCGCAATACGGGAAGCGACAAGCAGACCTATTACAAGCTTTCCCTTTGCGGCTCGGAGGGCGACAGCGTGCGCGAAATGGCAAAAACGCTGTACTCGGGCGGCGGAGTTATGGGCGGTCATGCCCTTTGCGAGGCGGCGTATTCCGTGCGCGCATTCATGCATCTTGTGGAGCTTGGTGTGCCGTTTCCCACCAATGAATACGGTGAATACGCAGGCTACAAGACCGACCACGATCCAAGGAGCCGCGGCACATCCTGCGGACCTCTTACCTCGAAATATATGACGGAGGCGCTGGAGGGCGCAGTCCTTGAAAAGGGAATTGAGATAATAGACCTGCAGCGTGTGATAAAGATAATAACGGAAGAAGGACGCGTTACCGGTATAGCTTGCGCTAACGTAGCTACAGGCGAGATATCTGTTATTGCATGCAATAACGTTGTGCTTTGCACGGGTGGTCCTGCGTGCGTGTATAAAAACACAGTATACCCCGAAAGTCAGCACGGCGCAACGGGTCTTGCCATTGATGCGGGTGCCGTCCTCTCCAACATGGAGGAATGGCAGTACGGCATTGCAAGCACGGGCTTTCGCTGGAATCTCTCGGGCACCTACCAGCAGGTGTTGCCAAGATATATCAGCGTTGATAAGGAGGGCGCAGAGAGGGAATTCCTATATGACGCTCTCGGTGCCGATTCCCTTGGTCTTGTATTTTTAAAGGGGTATCAATGGCCATTTGACGTAAGAAAGACCGATGGCTCCTCGCAGGTGGACCTGCTTGTTGCGGAGGAGATAAAAAAAGGCAATCGCGTGTACCTTGATTATACTGAAAACCCAAAGGGGCTGGAGCATGGCTTCGAGGGGCTGAACAAGGAAGCATACGAATATCTGAAGCGAAGCAATGTACTGTTCGGCACACCCATAGAGCGTCTTGAACGGATGAACGCGGGCGCAATAGAGCTTTATTTGAGCCACGGCATCGACCTGAAAAAAGATCGGTTGGAGATCGCCGTGTGCGCACAGCATTGCAACGGCGGAGTTGCGGTGGACGATAATTGGCAAAGCAACGTGGACGGGCTTTACGCCTGCGGCGAGGCGGCAGGCACCTTTGGCGTCTACCGTCCCGGCGGTAGTGCTCTTAATTCCACGCAGGTGGGAAGCCTGCGTGCGGCGGAGCATATTGCGGGCAGGGAAGCAAGGCGCGTCGCCACGGCAAGGTATGCTCCCCCAAAGCTTCGATACGGCGTGTCAAATCTGTCGGAGATAAGGAAAAAGCTGCAGGGAGAAATGAGCCGAGTTGCGGATTTTGACCGCAGTACCGAGGGAATGCGCGGGCTGTTTGACACCGTGGATGCGCTTTGCCGTGAGTTTTTCGACCGTGCGGTGATCGGCGGCAAGGAGGAAACGGCAGAGCTGTTCAGACTGTACGATATGGTGCTTACACAGCGCGCCGTGCTTTCCGCCATGCTGTATTCCGGGGAAAAGCTGGGCAGCCACGGCTCTGCGTTCGTTGATCGCTTGCCCGATAAAACGGATGGCAAAATACGCACCACGCGCACGTTGACCTATAAGGACGTATCGCATTTCGAGGAAGTTTCTCCCATGCCCGATCCGGAGCTGTGGTTTGAAACGCTTCTGGCAAGAAAACGAAACTGATTTTGGAGGAATGACTTATGTACGAGCTTCAACCTGTACTTGACAAGGTTCTTGAAAGGATCAAAGCCCATGAGATAGAGGAGGGCAAATACGCCCGTTGGCTTTGGCAGAATCAGAAAGCAGACCGTGAGCTTGGCGTCAATCCCTACGGCTGTGCGGATGCCGCAAATATGCTTTATATGCTTGGGCATTTTCCGCGCGATATCGAGGCGCGGGAAAAATGGGTGAGGACCATGCAGGATATGCAGGACCCCGAAAGCGGTCTTTTCCGCGAGCGTACCCACCACGAGCTGCACACCACAGCCCACGTGGCGGCGGCTTTGGAGCTTTTCGACGCGGCACCGAAGCACCGCCCCCACGCCGCACTTAAATATATGGAGGATGGCGGCTTTGAGGGGCTGATGGCAGGGCTTAATTGGAATACGCCTTGGCCTCACTCCCATAGAGGCGCGGGCATTTACGTTATCCTTAATCTGTGCGGCGAGGCAACTCGCGAGTGGAACGATAGGTATTTCAAATGGTTCTGGGATAACGCCGACCCCGAAACGGGCTTCTGGCGCAAGGGAGATTACTTTGCCGAGGGGCACGCGCCTATATGGCATTATATGGCGGGCGGCTTCCATTACCTCTTTAACCACGAGAACGCTCACATGCCCGTCAGATACCCCGAGCGTATTATTGATTCCTGCATACGCATGTATCGGGAGGGGGGTATACATAAGAACTTCGGCAGGGTAGCGGGCTTTGTGGAGATAGATTGGGTATATTGCCTTACCCGCGCCTGCGAGCAGGTACATTACCGCTACGACGAGGTAATGCAGGTGCTCCGCGAGTTTACCGATACTTATATGGATTTCTGGTATACCGTGGATTGGGAGAAGAACGATTCCGTAAACGATCTGCACTTGCTGTTCGGCGGCGTTTGCGCCCTTGCGGAATTACAGCGCGTTCTACGCGGTCATCTGCGCAGCGATAAACCGCTGAAGCTCGTGCTTGACAGAAGACCGTTTATTTAATAAATATCGCCCCGACGGAATTTTCCGTCGGGGCGATATTTATTAATCCTTATTAAGCACGGAATGCAAGAACTGTCTTGTTCTGGGGTGTCGGGGGTCGGTGAATATCTGCTCGGGAGTGCCCTCCTCGGCGATAACTCCGTCAGCCATGAACATAACGCGGGTGGCAACGTTCTTTGCAAAGTTCATCTCGTGTGTAACGACCACCATGGTCATTCCCTCGTCGGCAAGGGAGCGCATAACGGAAAGCACCTCGCCTACAAGCTCGGGGTCAAGGGCGGAGGTGGGCTCGTCAAAGAGCATTACCTCGGGCTCCATTGCAAGGGCGCGGATAATGGCGATACGCTGCTTCTGACCGCCCGAAAGACGGCTGGGATACTCGTTTGCCTTGTCCGTAAGACCGATGCGTTCAAGCAGCTCCTCGGCCTTTTCCTTTGCCTCGGCCTTGGTCTTGAGCTTCAATTCCACAGGCGCGAGGGTGAGATTATCCATTATTGTAAGATTGTTAAAGAGGTTGAAGTGCTGGAATACCATGCCCATTTTCTGACGCGCCAGATTAAGGGGAATGGTGTTTTGCGCATTGTATGCGGAGAGCGCGGCGGCAAATGCGCGACCCTCGTTCTTCTTTAACAGCTTTTCGGCAATTATCTTATCTGCGGCGGCACCGCTTTCCATGCCCGCGGCAATAAGCTTTTTCGCAGTTGCACTTTCAAGTACAAGCTCGGGATGCAGGTAGGGGTCTGCCGAGGTTATCATTTTGTCCTCCAGCCATACCTCGCCGCCCGTGGGCTTTTCAAGAAGGTTCATACAGCGGAGCAGGGTACTTTTACCGCTTCCGGAGGGACCGATGATAACTACCTTTTCGCCCTTTTTGATGTCGCAGGATACGTTTTTCAGTACCTTGACGTCGCCGAAGTTTTTGGATATGCTTTTAACGCTTATCACTTGCCCTCAACCTCCTTTCTATAAGTTTGATCGCAAAGGTAAGTGCGTAAACTATCGCAAGATAGAACAGAGCCGCAACCACCATGGGCGCAAAGTAGCTTGCAAGATTATTTCCCGCGCCAACGTTCTTTGCGGCGGCGGTAAGGTCCTGCATACCTATCATCGTAACGATGGAGGTCTCCTTTATAAGGGCGATAAGCTCGTTTCCTATTGCGGGAATAACGTTCTTTATGGCCTGGGGGATAACTATCTTTGTCATGGTGATTCGGGAGGAAAGACCAAGGGAGCGTCCTGCCTCCGTTTGACCGATATCAACGGAAAGAATGCCTGCACGGATGTTTTCCGCAACGTAGGCACCCGAATTGATACCGAAGGCTATGATGGCGGTGATCTCCTGAGGAAATCCGCGAATGGTAAGAATAACGAATGCCATAATAAACAGCTGAAGTGCCATAGGGGTTCCGCGAACTATGGTTATGTAGACGTCGCAGATAAGGCGGGGGATTGCCATGGCCTTGTTTTCCTTGGGAGTGAGCTTTACAAGCGCAACTATAACGCCAAGGAACAGTCCGAGTATCGCCGCGCCAACGGATATAATGAAGGTCAGCTTCAGACCGTTAAAAAATATGTCGAGATATTTTGGTGTGGTAAATATCTCCGAGAGATTTTCAAAAAACATTTCCTATCCTCGTCAAATGGGGCTGCGCGTTGCCGTGCAGCCCCTTGCTTTATTTGCGTTTATCAGTCGGTGATGCCCATGTGCTTCTTAACAAGCGCGGTAACACCCTCGTTGCCAAGCTCTGCAAGTACGGAGTTGATAGCGTCGAGAAGCTCCTTGTTGCCCTTGGCTACGCAGATAGCGTAATCCTCGGAGGTGGGGTAGTCAGCCTCTCCGTCTGCGCCCTTGTAGTAAAGAGCTGCGCAGGAGTACTGGGTGTTCTTGCCAACTATGTATTCAGCGGGGAGCATGTCGCAAACTGCAACGTCGCAGGAGTTAGCGCCGATAGCGTCAACTGCAAGCTGTGCGCTGTCAAAGCGTGCAACCTCTGCGCCGGAGCCGTTAAGAACGCCGGTCCAGTCGTAGTCGTCAACGCCCTCTTTAGCGGCGATCTCGTCGCTAACGTAGAAGTCGCCGGTGGTATCCTGCTGAACACCGATCTTAAGGCCTGCAAGCTGATCCCAGGTAACGTAATCGTCGCCGTCAGCGGTCTTGCCTGCGGGGGTAAGAGCGCCGTTCTTGTAAACAACGTACTGAACGGAGGTGAAGTAGGTGTTGGAGAAGTCTACCTTCTCAAGACGCTCGTCGGTAACGGTGATGCCTGCAGCACCTGCATCGCAGATCTTGCCTGCGGCAACGTTATCAATGATAGCGGAGAACTCAACGTTAACGAACTCAAGCTCCTTGCCGAGCTTATCAGCAACCTTCTGCATGATCTCTACGTCAACACCGGTAATAACGGTGCCCTCGTAGTACTCAAAGGGAGCAAAGTAAGCGTTGGTCTGAACGATGAGGGTGTCCTTGCCACCGCAAGCGGAGAAAAGGGCGGTGGAAGAAAGGATGAACAGTGCGCAAAGCACAAGGGATAAGATCTTTTTCATAATTGCCTCCATAGCGGCATTGCCGCAAATTTATTAGTTAACAGTGCCTATTATATTGCAGTTTTTGCCTTTTGTCAATAGATTTTTGAAAAAAGTTTCATTGTTTTTGTATGAATATGCAAATAATTCGTGAATATAACGCATAAATATGCAGCAACTGCTCCGTTGCGGCAGTTTGCAAAGGCTGCGATCGATGTTAAGGCAGAGGCGCGTGGGGATACTGAACGGCAATGCGGTTTTCGGGCTTTGTATCACAGAGGTAAAGCACGGTAAGGAAAAACCATTCAAGGGGCTTCATTAAAAACCATATTACGTCGGCTGTGTAAGGGGAGCGTATGTGCTTTGCAATGGGATAGCCGAATCTGTCGTAAAAGCCGCGTACCGCTCGGTGGAATCTCGGCGTTCTTTCCTCCAATAGCTGCTCGAAGGCGTTTGCCACGCAAAGCTGGCGATTTACGATAACTCGGTGTCCGTGGCGCATTCCGATACGCAGGGGCTTTACCACCTTTTTGTGTCCGCCTGCGGCAACGGTGCAGAGATAGTGCTGATCCATATATATGTTTTGTGGCGGGATCTTGGTGGAAAAGGTCCATTCAGCCGTTTCCGTCCAAATTCGGATAAGGCTGTCGGGCCGTTGCCCGAAAAGGCACAGCACACATACGATAATGCCAAGCAGAGGCAGTGCGGCAATAATGGCAAGCCACGGCCAGTTACGGGAATCATGCAGCGTTTTTGAGGCAAGCTCAAGGATGTGATTTGAGTAGCTTTCCGATACAAGACTGTTTTTCTGCCAGTCGAAAACTGCCTTTTTTACGGTCTTTGCACATATCAGAACGATATTTGCCGTGAAAATACAGGCAAAGGGAAGGCGCTCAACGGTATGAATGGAGAAAACTATGCTTGCTGCGGAAAGCAGATAGAGCGCACCGATGCAAAGCACCGAAATAAGCGGAGGCATATTGCATACGCCCCTGAGCTTTATAAGCGCGTAAGCAAATACGGCGGCGATAACTATACCGAGCAGCGAGAGCATATGCTCCGTGGCAAGAGGCGTATGTACTTCGTAGTTGTACAGCTGCTCGCTCCAATCGGCGGAAAATAATACGTTCTCTACGCCCTCGGCGTAAAGACGAAGATATACCGTTCCGATCAGCGCGGTAATAATATCCGTCTTAACGCTTGCGGCGTCGATCTTCCTTTGTCCGTAGGGAAAAAACAGGTAGAAAATGTTATAGATGGTCAAAAGCGCGGGAATACCGAAGGGAAAGAGAATGTATGCCAAAAAATATGCGGGTCCGTCGAATGGGGAGATGGATTCAATAAATAAAAGAACAAAGCAGGCAAACACAAGGGTAAGCACGGAGATAAGCGGTCTTGTTGCGCAAAAGCGCAAAAAACGATTGTTTAAAACGAAATTTACAATCTTGCCGTTGTTTTCGCGGTTTTCGTCCATTGCTGCCTCCAAAGGTAAATTGTACTACGCCCTCGTTTTATCGAAAAACGATAAAAAAGTCAATGAACAAATTGTAAACAATAAAAAACGTTTTATAAAAGACCATAATAAAAATGAGAATTTTGCCGCTTTTGCGTATGGACCGGAGATCTCCTATAAATCGCGGCGTAGCCGTGTATATCATCAAGACGAAGTCTTGCATATCATCAATTCCGTAGGAATTGTATATCATCATTGCGAAAGAATATACAGCCTACGGCTGATGATATACACCTTCGGTGATGATATGCATGCGTGCCGCGTGATGATATACCATTGCTTTCGCAATGGATAAAAAATCGACAGGTCAAAACCTGTCGATTTTTGGTGCGGGTAACAGGGGTCGAACCTGCACATCGAAAGACACCAGATCCTAAGTCTGGCGCGTCTGCCAATTCCGCCATACCCGCGCGCCTTACCATTATATTATAAAATGAACGCAATGTCAAGAATGAAAGGACGGATATTTGTTTACAAATTATTCATTGACTATTATCTTTTTTGGGTTTATACTTGAAGCATAAACATGGAAAGGGAAGTGCATTATGCTAGGTAGGATATTTTATTATCTCGGCTGCATTGCGTTTGTGTTGATACCCGTTTGCTCCGTTGGTTTTTTCGTTGCTTCGCTTGTGCGCTATATTTCCGCCATCCGAGCAAACAAAAAGAACAAGGGGACTTACACCGCGGAGGAGATACGCGACAGAAGACTGCTGCTTATAGTGTCCTCCGTTATCCTTGGAATACTTGTTGCCGTTGTCGTTGGATTTACCGCATTGCTGTTCTTTGCGGTTGCTTATATGTAAAATGAAAAACAAGACCTTTTGGTGCGTATTTTGCGCAGTTATCGGCATTTGCCTTGTGCTTACGGTCGCCCACGCCCTATACGCCGTATATGCCTATAACCATTGCTCCATTATATATTTTATAGGAAAGGAGCTGTGGTGATGCGCCTGTTGAAGCAAATTTTCGTATTATTGCTTGTGGTTGTGTTGTTTGCCGCCTTTAATTTTGGCATGTATACGTTGCTTACCTGCCGCCTTGCAAACAACTTCAGCGGTGCAACGCAGGCAAAGATGGTGGACGTGGAGGCATATCTCCCTCACAGGGAGGAATCGGACCTTGTGCGGATAGAGTCCTCATTGCGGCTTACGGAGGAGCTGCCCGTCCTTGACGGTGCGGCGGCTCTTTTGCCCGTTTACGCCGCGTTTGTGAATGCGGTATACCCGGAGGGCTCCGTTACTTTTGAGGGCGGCGAGTTTTCCGACGATAATTTCTACGGCGAGAATTTTGCTCCCGACAGCAAAATGCAGTACAAAAACACCGTACGAGGCTATAAAGCCATCGTAGACGGGGAAACGGATATCCTTTTCTGTGCCGCGCCATCAGCGGAGCAACGTGCCTATGCCGAGGAAAAAGGTGTGGAGCTTGTGTACGTTCCCGTGGGGCGGGAAGCCTTCGTATTTTTCGTTAACGGCAACAACCCCGTGGATTCGCTTACCGTTTCCGAGGTGCGCGGTATCTATTCGGGCCAATACACGGATTGGTCGCAACTTGGCGGACCAAAGCGGATAATAAACCCCGTTACAAGGCTGAAGGGAAGCGGAAGTCAGTCTGCCATGGATGCCTTCATGGGCGACGTGCCCATCGGCGGCAAATCCCCCTTTGCCATTTTCGGCGGCTCTATCGGCTTTTCCTTCCGTTATTACATGGACGGCATCGTTGATAACGATAACGTGAAGATGATAAGCCTGAACGGAGTTTACCCCAGCGCGGAAAATATCAAAAACGGAACCTATCCCATAATTGCCGAGTTCTACGCCGTATACCGCAAGGATAATTCAAACCCAAACGTTCCCGTGCTTATCGAGTGGATACTTTCCCCCGAGGGACAGTATATAATTGAAGAAAGCGGATACGTAGGTATACGTTAAAAAGC
Source organism: Clostridia bacterium (assembly GCA_017436885.1). Lineage (GTDB taxonomy): Bacteria > Bacillota > Clostridia > Oscillospirales > CAG-272 > RUG12395. The sequence continues at coordinate 9,090 of JAFSCG010000170.1, forward strand.
TTGGAGGGCTTCAGCCTTCCAAGCTTTTGTGCTTTCTGTAATCTCCTGCGGTCATTCCCGTGTGCTTTTTGAAAAGTGTGTAAAAATACTTCGGATTATCGTATCCGCAACGTATTGCCACGGTATTCACGGACAGGGAGGTGGAGGAGAGCAGCTCCTTTGCAAATTCCATTTTTTCCTTCGTTACGTATTCGGAAAACGAGCAGCCAATCTCTTTGGATACTATGTGGGAGAGGTATCCTGCGGAAATACCGATATAATCAGCAACAATTTCGCGGTTAAGCGGCATGTGCAGATTTGCCCTTACGTATTGTCTGACGGAATCCATATACGTGTGCGGAACGTAGCGCACGGGGCTTCCGTTATCAAAATTTATCAGCTCGGCATAGCTGATGGCAAGAGCTGTTGCGTCTGCAAATTTTTCTTCGCTCATGCGCGGCATTGCGTAGTATAGCTTGCGTAGCGTTTCCGCATTTGAATTTTTTAAGATAAGCGGTTCGGTGGCAACGGCACGCTTTATAAAACGCTGAAAGCCTTCCTCCGACGCCGGATTGGGATCGACCCTGCCAAGATATATAACGGAACGCTCGTCGCCGAACTGCTTTAACGGTATTATAGCCTCGCACAGATCCATGTGGCAGCGGTAAATGATCGGCTTTCCCGTCTTCTGGCACTCCGCAAATTTAAGTCGATTATTTTCAAAGCACGCGCGGCGAAAGCCGTAGAAGCATTCCTGCCGCAGATAAGAGCAGATGGAGCATTGTATGCTTGAGCCAACGTGGATAGCCTGCAGTTCGACCGTGCCGCGCACGAAGGTGTGCAGCGAGGTGGGAATGCCCGTGGTCTTATAAAAGCTTTCTGCAAATCTCGTAAGTACATCTTTATCAAAAAAAGTGTAGGATGGGTCCTGCAAGCCTCTTTTCAGTATCGGATTGTTTTTGTCGTCCATAAGCACCTCCGCACGGCAATATGTTAACTCAGCTTTCTGCTTTTGTCAACAAATGAGCTAAAATTCAGCACATTTTCAAACCTTTTGGAACATAAAAGGGTTTACGGATTGCCGCGGAGGATGTATAATTAAGAAAAAACACAAGGAGAGTATATATGGAAAATACTATTCTTTTTGATAAACTGAAACTTATGCCCGCGCTTCTGAAAAAGAAGGGCGGAGCGGAGATGCCCGTCTGCGAGGTGGGCGGCATCACCGTAAGCGAAGAAATTTGCAAAGTGTACGACGATACGTATAAGGTACGCCGTACCTTTAAGAACGTCGGCAAGGAAGCGATAGAGGCGCAGTTCATTTTCGACGTTGCGGCAACTTATTCCCCTGCAAGATTTACTATACCCTCCGTTTCCTATAACGGAAATGCAAGAAGCGACGGAACCGAGCCCCACGGCTGGGAAAAGGACGGCGTTGCATGGACCTATTCCTCCGACCGCGTGTCTGTGCCTGCCTGCACGGTGTTTGAAAATAAGGAATGCGTTACAGCGCTTTTCGCCTCCGAGCTTTCAAAGGCAAATCTTATCTGCTCCGTTTCCGTTATCTTCGCGGAGGACGACAAGCGCCACCGTATTCTTTGGCCCGATTCCAACGTGCCCCTTGAATACACCGACCACGACGTTTCAAGCGAGGGCTATGAGAATTTCATGACCCTTGCGCCGAACGAGGACTTCGTTTGCGAGGTCTATCTGTTCTGCTCCGTACCCAAGTGGGAAAACTACGGCATGGCCACCCTTATTGACCGCCTGTGCGATATCTTCCCGTTTAGGCACAAGGCACATATTGATGCACAGCTTGCCCGCAAGGCAGGATATGCACAGCTGGAGGCGCATACCCGCCTGCTTGAAAACGGCGTTTACATGGTCGGCAACGCTCTGCGCGACCGTCCCGACGGCGACGGACAGTATATGCCCCATGAGGTGTATGAATGCGGTTGGTCGGGTCAGTGCTGCAGCGCCGCCCGTCATTACCTTGAAAAATGGAAGCGCGACGGCGAGGAGAAGTATCTGAAAATGGGTCTTTCCTGCCTTGATGCTTGGTGTGATTCCCAGCGGGAAAACGGTCTTTTGCAGCTCAACTACGCCCGCTATCTGAACAAAAAGTATCTCCCCGCCGACGTTTGCAACCTTGCTTGGTTTGCCCATGAGCTGATGCTTGCCGCAAAGCTGTTAGAGAATACCGAGCATGCACGTCCGCGATACGTAGAGAGTGCAGAAAAACTGCTGCAGTTCTTTATAGCCAATTATACGGACGACGACGCCTTCGGTATGCGCTGGGATATGGACGGAAGAAAGGTGGCATCGGGCGGCTCTGCAGGCGGATTCGTGCTTATGGCCCTTTGCCTTGCATATAAGATCACGGGTAAGCGGGAATACCTTGATTACGCAATAAAGACCGACGAATTTTACTTTAAGCGCGATATAAGCGATTTCTGCATTACCGCAGGTGCTCTTGACTGCCGTTGCATAGACAAGGAGGGCGCATATCCCTTTATCGTTTCCGCATTGGAGCTTTACGATGTAACCGGTGATAAAAAATACGTTGAGCGTGCGGAAATGGCGGCATACTATTTCGTTTCCTGGATGTTCTTCTTCGACGCGCAGTACGAGGAGGAAACGGAATTTGAACGCGTGGGCTACTATACCTCGGGCGGCACCGCAGTATCCACACAGCACCACGCCATCGACCCTTGGGGCGTTGCAATAATTCCCGAGTGCCTGCGCCTTGCAAAGGAGCTTAACAAGCCCATGTGGCGCGATATTGCGTACAGGCTTTGGTGCAACGCAATAATGTGCATCAATCTTGACGAGAGCACCCTTTGGCACGGTCATCACCGTCCTTGGGGTATGCAGAGCGAGGCATTCTTCCAGGCGCGCTGGGCAAGAAAAACGTATAATTTTGCCCCCCGCGAAAGAGCGCGCCTCAACGACCTTTATGCAAACTGGACCTCCACCTACCGCCTTACCACCATTGATAAGGTGCTTGCGGCAGAGGGAAATACGGATTTCTTTGATAAATAAGCGAAAAAAGAGGCTGACTTCTCCTCTGTATTCTTAGCGGAGAAATACGAAGGGGCTGTCTCAAATGCGGACATTCAAGCATTTGAGACAGCCCCTTTTTCTGTCGCTTGAGGTTTTCGGAAGGCTCCCTCCGGGAGGGAGCTGGATTTTGCGTAGCAAAAGACTGAGGGAGAGCGCAGTTTAATTAATTTCGCGCAAACTTAAAGTCGCGCCGGCTTATTCCACCACTTCGTGGTCCCCCTTCTCCCTGCGGGTCGGTCCTTTCGCGGCTCTGACAGTCCACTTGACTGTCAGAGC
>JAFSCG010000171.1 GCA_017436885.1 Clostridia bacterium
CTTGCTCCTGCCGCAAATCAGTTATCGCTTATATCGCGCGCTTTGCGCATATCGCGGGAGGCGGAACGCCTCCCCTACAAGGGTTACGTTCCTTTGTGGTAGAGCAGGGGCTTGCTCCTGCCGCAAATCGGACAGTCGAGGACGCCTGACGTATACGGAAAAATTTTCAAGACAGATCATTTTAATTCGCCGTTCGTGCGTGAAACAAGTGCCGTCGTCGATATTTGCGAGAACATCACTCTCACCGTTTTTCCGTCATCGTCCTCATATAGGATAAAGGATTTCGGCAGCTCCTCTGCGGCACTTTCCGCAAGACCGCTTTTTTCCGCCTTCCGCAGATAATTTTTGGTGTCATCGCCACGGCTGGAGGTGTCAAGGTCGAATATGCCTATTATCCTGCCGGAGCGAAGTATTCTGTTATTTCCTGCGTGTAAGTACATTTTTTCCTCAGTTTTTTAAAAATTCAATTAAATGCTTATTCTTCAAAAAAACATCCGTTTTCCGTTTTTATGCGCTTTGCGTTGCCGAAATCAACGTTTTCTTCACAGGTGGTAATAATGTATTGCTTGCTTGCGGCACCGGAGATAAGATATTTTTTTCTCTCCGCGTCAAGCTCGCTGAAAACGTCGTCAAATAGGTAAACGGGCTCCTCACCGGTATACTGTCGGCACATCTCGCCCTCCGCAAGCTTGATGGCAAGCACGGCGGTGCGCTGCTGTCCCTGACTGCCCCATTGCCGCAGGTGATCGCCGTTTATCTTAATGGAAAGATCGTCCCTGTGCACGCCCTTCTGGGTGGAGCCGCAGGCAATGTCCCTCTCGGTCCCTTCCTCAAAAAGCTTAAGGTAATCCTTTTCCGATTGCTCGGCATTTTCGGGATTTTGAACGTCGCATACATACTGAATACGAAGCTTTTCCTTGTTGGAGCTCATTTCGGACATAATGTATTCCGCGTAGGGTGATATTTTTTCCACGTATTCCTTGCGCTTTGCCGCTATCCGTGCGGCGTATTTTGCCAGCTGCTCGTTCCAAACGGAAAGGTTGTCCGTCAGGCTTGCCCGCGCAGATGGAGAAATACCGGGCATACATATTTTTTTTATAAGAGCGTTGCGGTTTTCAAGGGTAAGCTGATAATCGCCAAGGAGGTAGATATAATCGCGGCTTATCTGGGAGATGGCAATGTTAAGAAACTCACGCCGCTCGGAGGGCGCTCCCTTAACTATGCCAAGATGGTCGGGGCAGAAAAGCACGGCGCGGAAGCGGGATATCATATCGATATTGCGGTCAAGCTTCACCTCGTTTGCAAAGCGCTTGGTCTTTTTTTCCGAGTGAAGGATAAAAAGCTCGTTTTCCCGTCTGCTGTCCGTGTATTCGTTTTTAACGGAAAAAAAGCTCTCTCCGTTTTTAACCAGATCCTTGTCCGCCGTCCCCTTGAAGCTTCGCCCGCGGGCAAAGATATAAACGGATTCAAGGAGGTTGGTCTTTCCTTGGGCGTTCTTACCGTATATAAGATTCACCCCGGGTGAAAACTCTACCTCTGCGGAGGATATGTTACGATAGTTTTTTAAGGTTATTTTTCTACAGTACATCTTTCCTCCGGTCAAATTATGTCGATATTCGCGGGAGGGGAGACCCCTCCCCTACAATTTTGTAATATGATACAATAAAATCTTGCCGCAGCAAAATTGTTTCGTAGGCGAGGCGCGGTCATAGCCGCGGGCTACAACGTACTTACGTACGTTGAGGTCGCGGTTGTGAGCGCAACGACGCATACGGAAGAATTTTCAAGGCAATCAGTCAGTGATCTTAACGGGCATTACCAGATAGAACTGATCCTTCTTTTCCGCTTTATCAATGGGGAAAACGTTCATGGTAATTCTGGGTCCCTTCAGATTGAGGCATACCTTGTCGCAATCAAGGGCACGGAGAATGTCGATAAGATAGCGGCAGGCAAAGCCGATCTCCAGATCGTCGCCTGTCTTTTTGCAGAAGATCTCGTCGTTTACCTGACCCGCAAGGGAGGTGGAGGATATCTTTATGGAGTTATCGGAAAAATTGAGCTTAACACAGCTTCTTGCACTGCTTGCGCTCTTTTTTTCGGAAACGAGGGAAACTCTCTCAAGGCACTCAAGAAACTCCGTTCTGCTTACCTCTGCCTTAATGGGCATATCGTTCTGGATAATGCGCTCATAGTCGATATACTTCATATCGATAAGGCGGGAGAAGAAGATAAGATCGCCGAGCACGAACACGACGTGCTTTTTGGAGGGCTTGATGGTCATCAGGTCCTCCTCGTCGTCGGAAAGCATCTTCTGCAGCTCCGCAACGGACTTACCGGGGATGATCATGGAAAGCTCGCTCGGCATATCGGTGTTGATATGAGCCTTGTAAACGCATTTGGAAAGAGTAAAGGTGTCGCAGGCAACCATCGTAAGATCGTCGCCCTCTATTTTGAGATACGCGCCGCACAGCTCGGGGTGGTTGCTGTCGCCGGCGGAAATGCTGTGGTGGGTATGGCTTACCATCGTTTTAAGTATGCTCTGCTCCATTACAAAGCCCCATTCGCCCTCAAGATCGGGAGGAGTGGGAAATTCCTTGCCGTTCAGCGCGCGCATAGTATAACAAACGCGGTTGCAGCGCAGGTAAGCGGTCAGCTTGTCGGTTACCTCAAGCTCAATGCTGTTTTCGGGCATTACCTTAACGTACTGGAAAAAGTCCTGTGCGTTAAGAATGTAAGAGCCGGGCTCCTCAACGGTGGCGGCAACGCGGGCGTGAACGCCCTTGTCCATATCGTATGTGGTAATGGTGCACTTGCCGTCCCCGGCCGCGTTTATCAGCACGCCCTCCATGGAGGTAAAGGTGCTTTTGGAGGAAACGCATCCCATAGCGGGAGCAAGCACGGATATAAGCTTTATCTTGTCGAAAATAACCTTCATGTTTTTCTCCTTCGCCTCGGCGTATATTTCCGTACAGCCTTCGGCTTATATAATATAAAGTAATGTATATATAGGATTTAGTAATAATAGTAGGGGGCGTTCAAGTGTTCAAAACCCCGAAAAACCCTTGTGTGGCTTGGGTTTGCGGCTGTTGAAAACTATTTCGGAAATTTTTTGTTTTATTCAGGCTTCAACAGAGCTTTTCCGTTTTCAACGAAAGCATATCACATATAATTCGTACAGAACGTACAAGCCCCGAAAAAAATTCGTAAAAACCGTTCTTGAACATGAAAACCAAAAGCTTGAACTGTCGAAATGTTCAAGTATTTGGTGCTTTTTATCCCTTTATATCGGCAACGAGCTCGTTTATCTCCTCCTCAAAGCCGGGATAATTGGTTATCATATTCTCAACCTTGGAAAGGGAGTGGTTTACAGTGGAGTGTGTACGGTTAAGCATATTTCCGATGGCGATAAGGGACATATCGGTAAGACTGCGGAAAAGATATATGCACACGTTTCTGGCATTTACCGTTTTTGCCGCCTGGCTCGTTCCCTTCAGCTCCGCAACGCTTACGCCGTATTTTGTGGCAACTGCGGCAAATATCTTGTCGCTTATAACGTTCTGCGGCTCGCTTTCGGTAAGCAGGTCGGAAATTGCGGCTCTTGCGGTCTCAAGGGTAATGTCGGAGCCGGAAAGGAAGGAAAGCGCCGCGATCTTTTTAAGAGCGCCCTCCACCTGACGTACGTTAGATCTCAGCCTGTCCGCCATATAGGTGATGACCTCGTTTGAAACGGGGATCCCCAGGTTTGCGGCCTTTTGCTTGATAATGGCCATTCTCAGCTCAATATCCGGGGGCTGGATATCCGCTATCATACTTTGCTCAAAGCGGGTACGGAGCCTTTCAACCAGAGGCTCGATGTCCTTTGGCGGCTTATCGCTTGTAAATACGATCTGCTTGTTGTCCTCGTAAAGGTAGTTGAAGGTGTGGAATATCTCCTCCTGAATGCCGGGCTTGTTGGCGATAAACTGAATATCGTCGATGATAAGCAGGTCGGCCTTGCGGTACTTTTCGCGGAATTCGGCTGTGCGCTTGTTATAAAGGGCTTCAACCATCTGGTTCATAAATTCCTCGCCCTTGGTGTAAATGATGGAAACGTAGGGAAAATCCTTTTCCACCTTGTTTTTGATGGAGTACATCAGATGCGTTTTTCCGAGTCCGCTTGCACCGTAAATAAACAAGGGATTGTATATATCGTTTATGTGGTCGTAGTTCACGTCTCCCGCAATGCTTGCAACGGCAAAGCAGGCGGCGTATGCAAGCTTGTTTGAGGAGCCCTCCACAAAGTTTTCAAAGGTGTATTCCTGCTGGCGTGCACTTGCGGGCTTGTTTTCAGCAGGCAGAGGCTCCTTCGGTGCCGTGTAGATATACTCGTAATGCTCCACGGGAGTTCTGGGTCCCGTTATCTCCACGCTCATCTCAAAGCCCATAATATCTGCAATAACGGTCTTAAGCTCCTCAAGATAACGGGAGCTGATAATAAAGCGCTTGTATTCGTTATCGACCGCAAGCACCATTTTGCTCTCTGTCATCTCAACGCAGTCCACTTCCGCAAACCAAAGCTTGACGGTGGTGGATGAATATTTTTCATTAAGCTTGGCTATTACGAGCTGCCAAATGCTCTTGAATTCTTCTCTCGGCATGGCATTATTCTTCCCCTATTA
>JAFSCG010000172.1 GCA_017436885.1 Clostridia bacterium
GTGCTTGTGTGGTGCCCCTTCCGCTTGATAATGAAAAACAAGTGCTGTACAACCTGCAGGATATTCAACTGGGATCATCTGATGATGTTCACACCGCTTATATTTGTCGGCGGTTTTTTCTGCACCTCCCTCGTTATAATGGCTTTCCTTGCGTGGCTGGTGTGGGAGCTGTGCGTAATGATGTACCCCGAGCGCTTCTGCGAGATGACCAACGCGGCGCTCAAATGCTCGGAATGTACCGATAAGCTCTGTACGCAGTATTGCAGAAAATTGAGATAGAGTATGAAGATCGTTGTTGCTGAAGAAAAGACATATTGATGAGGTATCAGTATTTGACAGCCGCATTCCGCGGAAAAGTTTTACCCAAACAGAAGGCGGAGGAATGAGCGTACAAAAAAACACAACAATAATGTGTGGCGCGTGAGGTGGGTATATGCCAAATATTTTTTTTAAATACAAATCTTTGAAAAACAAAGAAGATGTAATAAGGTTTTATGATATTGTAACTAATAACCGATTGTACTTTTCTCCATGTAGTGTATTGAATGATCCGTTAGAGGGAACGGCTTTTTCCACTAGTTTGAGTTATGCTGGTTGTTCAATGCCCATAATTTACGATTTTGAAGACCCAATTATAAAAGGACAGAAAAACTGTTTTAAAATAGTTTCTGTTAGTAGCACCTGCTTTTCGCCACAAATGTGGGCTTATTATTGCGATAATTACAATGGTGTGTGTTTATGTTATTCTTCTAGTAAGAGTTTTTCTTCTGCAAAAATTGTAGAGTATGATGATGGAATCGACTGTGGAGAAATAGGACCAAATGGATTTTTTGACTTAATGGACAAAATCATATATAGCAGTTTATATAAAAAACAATCGGGTTGGGCTGGAGAGAAAGAATGGCGGATAGTTGATAAAACAGATGAGTTGTTTTTTAAATATGATTCAAGCGAATTGATGGCGATTATTGTAGGTCATCGGGTTGATGATGAAACAGTTTCGTTTATAAAATCTGTTTTAAATAACTCAATTCCAATTTTTAAAACGTATCCCGGTATACATACTCGTTGTATTAAAGTTTTGCCGTATGACTATTACAAGGTGATGGACGGTGTTCCTTTTGACTATATTTCGAATGAGGATGAGTTGTATAATTATATTAAAAGGCGTAATAGTTAATTGGTTTGCGAGTTTATACTGATATTAGTTTTAGCAAGTAAAAGAGCGAACACGTTCACGCAGTGTTCGCTCTTTTGAATATTGCTTTTTTTAGTATGTTCTATCTTCAGATATTGAATACATAAAAACGGCAACAGTGTTGTTGGAGTCTTTTACAGAAATTCTGATGACTTGGGTTGATAGCCGAGGGTATAAACGTAATAGGGCAGGGAACCCTTTTGTGCGGTACCGTATTGCTGCACAAGAGAGGACTTCCCGAGCTTGCGCTTTAAATAAAGCAGCTGTCTCATTTGCAAAAATTAATGCATTTGAGACAGCTGCTCTCTTTTTTTGCTTCTCTTATTGAGATCGCCCTTTTTATGTTCGTTATTGACAGAGCATAGTCTATGTGCTACTATGAAAGCAGGAAAATTGCGAGGTGATTTGATGAAACGGTTCGTTAGTGTTTTTTTGATCCTTATAATGATCTTTTGTGCATTCGGTTGTTCAGGAGAGACAGTGCCGCCGATAACAGACTGTGTTGACACAGATCCCGTATCCGATATGCCTAATACGGATACTACCGAAGCGCATACCGAGTCATCGCAGACGGATCCTGTAACGGAGGAGCTTGAAATGGATTTTAAAAGCATAGTTCCCGCAGACGGAAAAACAGTAAAGATCGCCTGCATCGGAGACAGCATTACTGCCGGCTACGGCGCGGCTTCTCCTGCAACTCAAGGCTATCCCGCCCAGCTTCAGAAGATGCTCGGGGACGGATACAAGGTTGGTAATTTCGGTAAAAGCTCTGCGTATGCGCTTGATGCCGATAGCAAATATAACTCAAAGGACGCGGCGCTTTCATACCGTAACACCTCTGAATATAAAATGAGCCTGAGATATAACGCAGACGTAGTTATTTTTATGCTTGGTTCAAACGACGTGAGAGGTATGACTTGCGATGAAGCAAGAGACGAGCTTGTTGATACCATAAAGGGCTTTGTGGAGGAATATGCAGCTCTTCCCACAGTTAAGGCGGTGTATATCGCGGGTTGCAAGTTTTCGCCGAGCTATCCGAACGGGCAGATAGCCGAGCTTTCAAAACGTGCGGCTGAGGAGCTTGGAGTTCCGTATATCGACGTATACGGGCTAACCCACGATTATTTGAGCGTGCATCTGCATTACACCAAGGATCACGCACATCCAACGGCTGATGGATATAAGCAGATCGCAAAGGTTATATACGCCGCGCTTACGGGTGAAGCTGCGGAGGTGGATACGCTTCCCGTATCCGAAACGGGTGTTGTTTTCGTAAAGGAAAAAGGCAAGCAGAACGGCGACGGAAAAACGCCCGAAACGGCAATAGATTCTATAGCAAAGGCTGTCGGACTTTTGCGCGAAAGCGGAGGTACGGTGGTAATATGCGGTCCATACACTACGGGTTATACCGTTCATCTGCCGTATAACAAAAAGCCCATTAAGATCACGTCAGTATATGAGGAAGTGGATTACCGCAGGTCAGCAGGTGCAAAGCTTGTGTTCAGCAATTCGTTCTACCTGAACGGAGATTACACGTTTGACGATATAGAGCTATCCAATTCAAGCGAATGGAATATACTTGTGTGTAATTATAATGACGTTGTGATCGGCGCCGGTGTTGAGTGCACGCTTACGGGCTTGAAGGCAACGCATATGCTGTTGCTTGCGGGAGCTAACGGAGGAATGAGCAGTTATCCCGCATCTTACTTTGCGTTTAACGGCGAGTGTAATATCACTGTAAACAGCGGTTCGTGGCTTTATATAAAGTGCGGAAACCGCAGAGGCGGAACCGATTACCCCATTGAGGGAATTGCTGAAGGTGCCAAGCTTACCGTTACGGTAAACGGCGGAGTGTACACCAACACGGGCGGAAATAATCTTACGGGCGCAACGGGAATGAACAGTACTCTCGGTGAATGTAATCTTATAATCAATGGCGGTGAGTTCCGAGGCCCTATATATGCCGTAAGCCGAGTCGGCGACAATTCCATGGGTGAAAAGGCTGTAATGGCAGGAACTGTAAATCTCGTGATAAACGGCGGAACGTTTGCGGGACGCATAATAGCGGTTCAGGATAATACTGTTACCGTAACGGGAGCTGTGAACGTTACCTGCGCCAAAGCGTACGAAAGTAAGCTCGTCGGCAATTTCACAAGCAAGACTGTAAAATAAGCGAAAAAGCGGACGCAAAGCGTAATCATATCGAGTCAACGAAATTGACATATCGACAGAATAAACAAGAGCGAGAATAGAAGGATCTACTTCCTTTTACTCTTGCTCTTGCTCTTTTCTTGCCCATTATCTGCTTGCGCTTGCTTTTCTGAATTCCTTTGGGGTCTTTCCCGTGTGCTTTTTGAACAGCTTGGAAAAGTACTGAACGTCCATAACGCCGCAATGCATTGCAACGGTCTGTATCTGGAGGTCGGTGGTGTTAAGCAGGTGCATTGCCCGATTTATGCGCTTCTCGCTGATATATTCGGAAACGGTCTTTCCCGTTTCGCGCTTGAAAACAGAGGCAAGATATCCTTTGCTTATCTCCAGCTTGCTTGCAAGGGAATGGAGTGAAAGCTCCGAGGAAATGTCCGCATCTATCAGCAGTATCGTTTTTTTGACTATGGGAGAATACGCCTTTGTGGAATGCTTGCGCACAAGACGGCAATAGGAGGAGAACATATCCTTCATAAATTCGGGAACGGTCTTTGCATCGGCAAGCGCCTCGATGTCCTTTGCAAATGCAGAGGAGGTCCTGTCGATATAAAGGGGATGAACGCCGCCTTGCTCTGCCGCCTTGCGCAGCAGGGTGTTCATGATTATGCAGTAGTTTTTCGCATTTCTTAAGGAGTCCGGCAGACGTTTTTCGAACATTTGCTCGTTGAATATGGTGGAAAGTATCTTTTCCGTGTGCTGTTGCCCGAATACCACGGCGCGTATAAGCTCGTTTTCAAAGGCGTAGCGCATTTCCATCATTTCCATACGCGCAAGGGTGTCGGTGAGGTCGTTATCCGCCTGTGTGTGCTCCTCGGGGACTGAGACGTGGGAAAAAATGCCGTCGATCTCAACGATGGAAAATGCGTTGGTTTCCCATATATGCTCGCAGAACGTATCTATCACCGTAAACAGACGGTCGCTGTCTGTGATGATAGGTAATGCGGAATAATAATCCTGCAGCACTCTTTGAGTGCTTGGGGCAAACCCCAGCTTTTCCGCTATCTTCATTACGTCGTTTGGCGTAACGTGCGCCGAAAGATACGGACCTATAAACAGCAGATTCTTTTCGCTTTTTACAGGTGTGCGCAGTATAACGTAATTCAGCTTAAGCAGGTTGCTGAAATTGTACTTGGTCTTGTCGTCCAAGGGTCCGAGTATCTGCTGTACCGTTACCGACGAAAGCTTCAAAGGTCCGAGTATCGCACCGAGCCATGAGTCAAGCGCATCCGTAAATGGATCGTGTGGAGAAATGACCGCCGTTTTTATGTGTGCTTTTTTCAAAACGTCGCAAAGGAAGCTTAATTCGCAGTCAAAATTCATGGGAACCCCCTTCCTGTTGTGGTCGTTTTTGGGTAAATAGTTAAAATAATCGTCTTTGGTATATATTGTATCATCGTTTTTTTGCATTATCAACATTTTTTTGAAATCAAATATAAAAATATTACAAAAATACATTAAAATATTACTAATGGTTTTGTGCTGAAAAGATATATTATATACTAGTAACAAACTACTTTTTTGTGCAAAAACAAACAAAAGGAGTAAAAACGGTGAAAAAAGAAGTAAAGCTTGATGCCAATGGGCATCGCAAATTCGGAATACGCGACAGCGTTGCGTATGCAGCCGGCGACCTCGGCTGTAACATGAGCTTCGCCCTCAAGGGCACAATGGCGCTTTTCTGGACTCAGGTAATGGGTATGAGCGCTTGGTACTCCCTCCTGCTTGTTATCGTTCAGTTCTGGGATGCCATCAACGACCCCCTTATCGGCTCCATCATTGACGCAGACACCCACAAGTACAAGAGGAACAAGTTCCTCCAGTACATACTGGTTGGTTCCATCGGTCTTATCGTTGGCGGCGCTTGCTGCTTCCTTCCTTTCCCCGCAGCTCCCGTTTGGGCTAAGTTTATCATCTTTATCGCGGGCTACGTTGTTTGGGATGCGTTCTACACCATCGCAAACGTTCCCTACGGCTCTCTCCTTTCTCTGATCTCCAACGACCCCGCAGACAGAGCATCTCTTTCCGCATGGCGTTCCATCGGCTCCATGGTGGGTAACATGCTTCCCATGGTCATCCTTCCTTTCCTTATCTACAACGAGGACGAGTCCCTCAACGGCAACATGGTATTTGTTGCAGCTCTTGTAATGGGCGTGCTCGGATTCATCTGCTTCCAGTTTATGATCAAGAACACCGAGATCCGCGTGAATACCGAAACCAAGGTAAACGACGATCAGCCCAAGTTCAACGTGTTCCGGGCTCTCGGCAACTTCCTTCGCAACCGTCCCGCCGTTGGCGCAACTCTTGCGGCAATGGGTATGTTTATCGGTATGCAGGGTGCTGCCACCGCAGTTTCCGTAACCTTCCAGATCTACTTCAAAAACACCGAGATCTCCGGTATCGTTCAGCTCTTTGCTATGATCCCGATCCTCGTGTTCACTCCCCTTGCCCGTAAGATGGTTACCAAGTACGGCAAGAAGGAGCTTGCCATCGTCGGCTCCATCGCATCCATCGTCGGTGCTCTCGGACTTTTCATCGTAACTCCCGATAATACAGGTCTTGACCTGATAGTTTACATTCTCTGCCAGCTCGTATACAGCCTCGGTCTTGGTATCTACTCCACCGTATCCTGGGCTATGATGGGCGACGCCATCGACTACACCGAGTGGAAGACCGGCAAGAGAGAAGAAGGCGTTGTATATTCTCTGCACTCCTTCTTCCGTAAGCTGGCGCAGGGCATCGGTCCTGCCGTTGCTCTCATTATCATGCAGAGCATGGGTTACGTTAACAACGCTATCGATCCCGAGACCGGTGCAGAGTTTATCGACGTTACTCTCCTTTCCTGGGATTTCGCCGTTGAGCTCAGATACCTGGTAGCTATCCTCTTCCTCGCTTCCGCTGTTATGCAGTTCGTTGGTCTCGGTCTTGTTTACAACCTTGACAAGAAGACCCTCGCAAAGATGAACAGCGAGCTCGGACGCGAATAACAGTCGGGGAAAGCTTCCCAAAAAATGCAAATTTTAAAAAAATTACATGAGCATTGATTGACTTATGTGATGCCCGACAGTATAATTACATTGTCGGGCATCACTTATAATAAAGGAGAAAAATATGAGAAACATCGTTAGTCTTAATAACGGTTGGCTCTTTGAAAAGAATACCACCGAAATTACCGTAAAGGAAGGCATTTCCGTTGACCTTCCCCATACCTGGAACGCCGAGGACGGCTTTGACGGCGGAAACGACTATTTCCGCGGCTCCTGCCTTTATACCAAGACGCTGAGCAAGACCGACCTGCCTGCAGCCGATCTTTACTACCTGCAGTTCAAGGGCGCAAACTCCTCTGCCGACGTGTATGTTAACGGCAAAAAGCTCGCACATCACGACGGCGGCTACTCTACCTGGAGAGTTAATATTACCGACGAGATCACCGACACAACCGAGATCGCAGTTGTGGTCGATAACTCCGCAAACGAGACCGTATATCCCCAGATGGCAGACTTTACCTTCTACGGCGGTCTTTACAGAGGCGTTGACCTTGTTTGCGTAAATAACACCCATTTCGACCTTGATTATTTCGGTGCCCCCGGCATCAAGATCACTCCCGCAGTAAACGGCGCGGACGCTACCGTTGAGGTAGAGGTATTCGTTTCCGGACTTAAGGACGGACAGAGCATCGTTTACACCGTATACGACAAGGAAGAAAACGAGCTTCAGAAGAAGGAGTGCAGCTCCACCAAGGTAAGCTTTGATATCAAGGACGTTCACCTTTGGAACGGACGCAAGGATCCCTATCTTTACTGCTGTGAGGCAGAGATCGTTGAAAACGGCGAGGTAATTGATAACGTATGCAGCCGCTTTGGTTGCCGCAGCTTCAAGATAGACCCCAACAACGGCTTTATCCTTAACGGCAAGGAATATCCCCTCCGCGGCGTAAGCCGCCATCAGGACAGATGGGGCGTTGGTAACGCGCTTCTGCCCGAGCATCACGAGGAGGATATCGACCTTATCATGGAGGTCGGTGCTACCACCATCCGCCTTGCTCACTATCAGCACGACCAGTATTTCTACGACCTCTGCGACGAAAAGGGTCTCGTTATCTGGGCGGAGATCCCCTACATCTCCAAGCACATGCCCGGTGGACGCGAGAACACCGTTTCCCAGATGAAGGAGCTTGTATCCCAGAACTATAACCACCCCTGTATCGTTGTTTGGGGACTTTCCAACGAGATATCCATCGGCGGCTCCGACGAGGATCTCCTTGAGAACCACCGCATACTGAACGACCTCGTTCACGAGATGGACAAGACCCGTCTTACCACCATTGCGGCTGTTTCCATGTGCAAGATGGACGATCCTTATCTCCTGATACCCGACGTTGTATCCTACAACCATTATTTCGGTTGGTACGGCGGCGATACCTCTATGAACGGACCTTGGTTCGATAAGTTCCACGAAACGCATCCCACCATTCCGATCGGCTGCTCCGAGTACGGCTGTGAGGCACTTAACTGGCACACAAGCGACCCCAAGCAGGGCGACTACACCGAGGAATATCAGGCATATTACCACGAGGAGCTTATCAAGCAGCTGTTCACCAGAAAGTTCATGTGGGCTACCCACGTTTGGAATATGTTCGACTTCGGTGCCGATGCAAGAGCCGAGGGCGGCGAGAACGGACAGAACCACAAGGGTCTGGTTACCATGGACAGAAAGTACAAGAAGGACGCCTTCTTTGCTTACAAGGCATGGCTCGTATCTCCCGAGGAAGATCCCTTCGTTCACCTTTGCGGCAAGCGTTATATCGACAGAGTTGAGGACGTTACCAAGGTAACCGTATACTCCAACCTGCCCGAGGTAGAGCTTTTCGTAAACGGCGAGAGCATCGGCAAAAAGACTGCCGAGGATCACTTCTTCTACTTTGACGTGAAGAACGTGGGCGAGAGCACCATCGTTGCCAAGGCGGGCGAGCTTACCGACGAGGGTAAGATCCGCAAGGTAGACGAGATGAATATGGATTACGTTCTCGTGGAGAAGGGCGCGGTTCTTAACTGGTTCGATATCGACGCTCCCGAGGGACGCTTCTGCCTGAATGATAAGATGGCGGACATTATGAGCTCCAAGCTTGGTAAGCTTTGGTTCCTTGGCGTTGGTCTGAAGATCAAAAAGAAGATGGACGCAAACAAGAAGGACAAGGCGGCAGGCAAGAAGAGCGGCGGCTTTGACGTTGATCTTAAGGCTGACGGCGGTCTTATGCAGATGATGGGCGGCTTTACCGTGCTTCGTCTCACAACTATGATGGCTATGATGAACGTAAACTTCACCAAGGAAGAGCTGCTCAAGATGAACCGCCAGCTCAACCGCATCAGAAAGCCCAAGGCAAAGAAGGAGAACTGATATGCCAATGAAGATGACCTTCCGTTGGTACGGAGAGGGAAACGATAAGATAAAGCTTTCCGATATCAAGCAGATACCCGGTGTTGACGGTATCGTTTGGGCTCTCCACCACAAGATGCCCGGCGAGGTATGGGAGGTAGAGGAGATCGCCGAGGTAAAGCGTCAGCTTGACGAATACGGCTTCAACATGGACGTTGTTGAGTCTGTAAACGTTCACGACGATATCAAGATCGGTCTTCCCACCCGCGACGGATATATAGAGAATTACAAGACCACCATAAGAAATCTTTCCAAGTTTGGCGTTAAGGTTATCTGCTATAACTTCATGCCGATATTCGACTGGACCCGTTCCAACCTGTTCCACCCCGTTGGCGACGGCTCCACCGCCCTGTTCTACGAAAAGAACATGATACAGGACGACTACAACGCCATGGCAAAGTATATTCTGGACTTCACCGAGAAGTACAATATGTCCTTTCCCGGTTGGGAGCCCGAGCGCATGGCAAAGCTGGACGAGCTTTTCAAGGCTTACGAGGGCGTAGACCACGAAAAGCTTTGGGCAAATCTCAAGTATTTCCTTGAGGCCATTATGCCCACGTGCCGCGAATGCGATATTAAGATGGCTATTCACATGGACGACCCGCCGTGGGATATCTTCGGTCTGCCCCGTTTGCTTATCAACGAGGCGAATATCGACCGCTTCCTCAAGATGGTGGACGATGAGTATAACTGCCTTACCCTTTGCTCGGGAAGCCTGAACGCCGACCCCGCAAACAACGTGGCAGATATAGTACGCAAGCATTGCGACAGAATAGCCTTTGCTCATATCAGAAACGTAAAGCATTTTGAAAACGGAGATTTCTCCGAGGCAAGCCAC
>JAFSCG010000173.1 GCA_017436885.1 Clostridia bacterium
GCGGCAATACCTGCGCCCTCCTTAAGCTTGATGATGCCGTTGGCCTCAAGCAGGAGCAGAGCACGAGCCTCGTTGGTGGTATCGTTGGGGATAGCGATGGTTATGCCCTTGTTACCACATGCGGAAAGAGTAAGGATAGCGGTGAATACGAAAACAGCCGTAAGAATAAGAGAAAGCGCCTTTTTCATAAGTATTCTCCTTTATGTATGATTTTTGATTATTCTTTGCTTATATTCTTGCAACGCCGGTCTTGCGGGCGGTATCCATAACTGCCTCGGCAACTACCTTTGCAACGCGCTTATCAAGAGCGGTGGCAATGATGTTCTCCTCGTTAAGCTCCTCGTCGGAGATAAGAGATGCGAGAGCATAGGAGGTTGCGACCTTCATTTCCTCGTTGATGCAGCTTGCACGGCAATCGAGAGCACCGCGGAAGATGCCGGGGAATGCAAGCACGTTGTTGATCTGGTTGGGGAAGTCGCTGCGTCCGGTACCTACAACTCTTGCGCCTGCCTTCTTTGCAAGGTCGGGCATGATCTCGGGAACGGGGTTAGCCATGGGGAATACGATGGCATCGTCTGCCATGCTCTTTACCATATCCTCGGAAACGATACCGGGGGCGGAAACACCGATAAATACGTCTGCGCCCTTCATTGCGTCTGCAAGGGTGCCGCGGAGCAGGCCGCGGTTTGTGATCTTTGCCATCTCTGCCTGTGCGGGGTTCATCTCCTCAACGCCCTCGCAAAGGATACCGAACTTGTCGCACATAACGATATTCTTGAAGCCAACGTTGAGAAGGTGCTTTGCAATGGCGATACCTGCGCTTCCCGCGCCGCTCATTGCGATCTTTACCTCGTCGATCTTCTTGCCGACTACCTTAACGGCGTTAAGAAGAGCGGCTGCAACAACGATAGCGGTGCCGTGCTGGTCGTCGTGGAATATCGGAATATCGCACTCCTCCTTCAGTCTGCGCTCGATCTCGAAGCAGCGGGGGGCGCTGATGTCCTCGAGGTTGATGCCGCCGAAGCTGCCGGAGATAAGAGAAACGGTGCGAACGATCTCGTCAACGTCCTTGGACTTAACGCAGATGGGGAACGCGTCTACGTCGGCAAATGCCTTAAAGAGCGCACACTTACCCTCCATAACGGGCATTCCTGCCTCGGGTCCGATGTCGCCAAGACCGAGAACTGCGGTACCGTCGGTAATAACGGCAACAAGATTGCTGCGGCGGGTAAGCTCGTAGGACTTGTTTACGTCGCCGTTGATAACCATGCACGCCTCGGCAACGCCGGGGGTATAGCAAAGGGAGAGATCCTCACGGGTCTCGGCAGGGCAACGGGTTACGACCTCGATCTTGCCCTTCCACTCATAGTGCTTTTTAAGAGATTCCTGTCTGATATCCATAATAAAACTCCTTCGCGCAATGCGCTATAATTTAATTTTTTTAATCTTTCTTTGCGTGAAAAAACCTGTACCAGGAAATTGCCACGGAAAGCATATTGAATACCTCCGTAACTATACCTGCGATGGCAAAATTGAAAACGTTATACGCAAGCCACATAGGCGAGCATACGAAAAAATTGAGCTTGCGAATGAACTTTGCATCCGCATTCCAGGTTGCGTAAGTGAACACCACCATGGCAACCGCGGGAATGAGGGAAACTATTCCGTCGTAGGCAAATACGCCCACAGCGGCAAACGCAAGGCAAAAGCCCCAGAACCAAGGGGACAAAAACTGACTGTCCCCCTCTTTTTCGCCGGGAAGAACACCGTTTTTATCTTTGAAATACACAGCAAAGCGAAGCAATGCGCCAAGCACGTTGCAAGCAAGACCGGAATATGCTCCGAGAAACAAAAACTGCATTGCAAACAACACGCTTGAAACTATCTGCATCACAAGCAGCTTGCGCACGTCCTTGAACTGGAAGGACGCAATGATTATGCAGGCGGCAACGGTGCCGAATATCTGGGAAAGGATAAACGCCATTTATTCTTCCTCTTCCTCCTCAGCCTCGGGCTTTACCATAACCGTAAGCTTCATAACTCTCATATCTGCCATTTCAGATACGATGATAAACAGGTTCTTATACTCAAAGCTGTCGCTTTCGTGGGGGTCACCCTCGAGCATCTCGATGGCCCAGCCGCCCACGGTGGTGTAATCGGATTCGAAATCCCTGACGCTGATATCCAGCGCCTCGAAAAAGTCGAACACGCTCATATCGCCGGAGACCTCGTAGACGTTCTCGGCGGTGGAAACGAGGTCGTTCTTTATCTCGTCGCTCTCGTCCCATATCTCGCCCACGATCTCCTCAACGATGTCCTCGATGGTAACAAGACCGAGCGTACCGCCGTACTCGTCGGTAACAATGGCAAGATGGAGCTGACGCAAACGCATCTGCTTAAGAGCCGCAGGGAGCTTCATTGCCTTATGGAAGAAGCACGCGTCCACAAGCATATTGGCTATATCAACGTTCTCAACTCCCACCTCGGAGACCTTTTTGAAGTAGTGGTTAAGGTAGAGAACGCCAACGATGTTGTCGATACTGTCGCGATAAACGGGAATACGGGAGAAGGTGGAGCCCATGGCCTTTTCCAGGATCTCCTCGGGGGAATCGTCGATATCTATTACAAGCATATCGCGGCGGGGAGTGATTATCTCGCCGAGGTTCGTTTCGCCGAACTCGATGGCGGACTGCATCATCTCGCTGCTGCTCTCGTCAAGAACGCCCTCCTCCTCGCTCTTTTCAATGATGCTGACCAGCTCCTCCTCGGTAACGGTGGGCTGCTCTGCAGCATCCTTATTGCCGACTATCTTGGTAATGAGCTTTACAACGGAAAGAGAAAGGAAAATAAGTGGAGAAAATACAAGCAGTATCACTCTCAGGGGGATGCAGACGAATTTTGCAAATCTTTCGGGATTGTTATTTGCCACAAGTTTCGGCACTATCTCGCCGAATATAAGGATTATCACCGTCATGATGACGGTGGACATGGTTGCGGCAAGTCCCTCGTCCTTGAATATCTCAAGGAAGATAAGAGTGGCAATGGAGGAACAGAGGATATTTACCAGATTGTTTCCGATAAGCACGCCCGAGAGCATCCAATCGTATTTTGAGGATATTTTGAGCGCAAGCGCGGCGCGCTTGTCGCCCTCCTCCGCAAGCTTCTGAAGACGAAGCTTGTTTACGGCTGTCATGGAAAGCTCGGTACCGGAGAAAAACGCTGACAAGCATATGGTGATAAGCATTATAACGTACTTTATCATTTGCTTACCTCCTCTGCCTCGGCAACGCTCTCGGCTTCTGCCTGATCGTCCTCGTCCTTGATGCTGACGGTAATGCGGATAACGCGTCCGTCGTCGTCAACGTCGGTGGCCTCGAACACCAGATCACCGTACTCAAAGCACTCGTCCTCCTCGGGAACGTGGCCGAGATTCTCTATCATCCAGGTATTGAGGGTCTTTGACATAATGCGCTTATCCTCCACCTGACGGCCGAGACGGTTAAAGGTATCTCCCACCGTAAGGCGGGCGTTTACGTCGTAGTTGTAGCCGCCGAGCTTGATGAAGTTGCGGTCCACAACGTCGTCCTCGTCCCATATCTCGCCCACGATCTCTTCAACGAAGTCCTCGATGGTGGCGATGCCAAGCAGCACGCCCTCCTCGTCCTTGATAACCGCCATGTATATCTTTGCGATACGCATGGTGTCGAAAAGCTCGCGCACAGGGGTGGAAGGAGCAACCACAAGGGGCTGATACATAAGAGTGCGAATGTCCGACGTTTCCTTGTTTATGTAATTTTTAAGGAAGGGTCGTATGGGCAGAACACCCACGATATTGTCGGGGCTTCCCTCGTACAGGGGAAGTCTTGAATGGCGCGTTTTGCGAACTATATCAAGCATTTCGGCTTCGGCGAGAGAAATGTCGATAAGCTCAACGTCCTCTTTTACGGTCATAACGTCGCTTACCGCAGTCTCGGAAAACTCCATTGCCGACTGCAGCAGCTCGCTTTTTTCCTCGTCAAGCACGCCTTCCTCCTCGCCCGTTTCAATAATGGTTACCAGCTCCTCCTCCGTGTAGGTCGGCTCCTCGTTTTTGGGAAACAGACGAACAAGCAGATTGGAGATAGATGAAAAGAACCATACGAAGGGGGTGAGCACCGTCATAAGGAAACGCAGTGAAGGTGCAAGAGCGCAGGCGAATTTCTCACTGTTGGCCTTTGCAAGGCATTTCGGAACCAGCTCGCTTGCAAAGTAGACCACGATGGTGGTTACCACAGTTGCAATGGTGGTTGCCGTGCCCTGTCCGTACACTTCGCCCCAAAGGTCGATTCCGATAACGGTGGAAAGGGATGCACATCCGATATGCATGACGTTCGTGCCAATAAGCAAAGCGGTGATCGCCTTATCGAAATCGGCGGAAATACCCATTGCCTTTTTGGCTTTTCTGTCTCCGTCCTCGGCAAGATTCTTAACGCGGATCTTGTTCATGCCCGAAAACGCGCTTTCGGCGGCCGCACAGTATGCGGCTCCGAAAAGGAAGCAAACGTATATCGCAAGCTTCACCCAACTGTCACTGTCCATTTTTAGTTTAGATCTCCCTCTTTATTTACTCTGAATTTGCTAAAGGGCATACCTCGCCCTTTTAACAGTTAACTTATATTATATATTGTTACTTTTTGTTTGTCAACCCTAAAATGAACTCTAAAATAACGTCGTATACCTCCCTGCTCCACATGCCGTCGCCGTCGTGCTTTGCGCCCTCAACGTTCAGATAATAGCATTCACAGCCTTCCCTCTCAAGTCTTTCGAGCATCGTTTCCGTTTCAAGGGGAAGCACCAGCTTATCCTCGCTTCCGTGGATAAAAAGAGTGGGCTGAAGCACGCGGGTGTTTTCGAATATGCGAAGGGGGCTCATTTCGTGCAAAAGGGCGGCGCGCTGCTCAAAATTTGCATCCGCTCCGCAAAAGGAGGTGCAGAAATCGTTCTTCATCCAATCGTCCGTGCCTCCGATATGGGCGGCAAAGCGGATAAGATCGGAGGGACCGCACACGTCCACCACGCCCATAACGGCATCGCTTTCGTTGGGGTATTCGCCCGTTTTGTAGCGTGGGTCGTCGCCCGTTTGCCCCATAAGCAGCGCGGTGTTTCCGCCGGAGCTGGAGCCGCCGAAGATAATGCGATCCTTATCTATGCAGTACTTGGCGGCATTGGCACGCAAAAAGCGCACCGCCGTTTTCGCATCCTCCAAAAACGCAGGCGCGGGATAACCCTTGTTTCTGTTGCGATGCACTATCATTGCAACGGCAATTCCCTTTTCCGCAAAGTCCGCAAACATGGGCAGCTTTGGATATACGTTGGGGTACGTCCATCCGCTTCCCTGCAGAAAAACGAACAGGGGATGAGCCTTGTCCGTTTCCCGCGGGAGCATGAGCTGCATCTTAAGCTCGTGCCCGTCCACGCAGGAAAATACCACGTCCGGTATATAGTTGCTCATTGATCTGAATTTGAAGTTAGCCTCAAGGGTCATATATTTTTTCATATTTCCTCCCGAAATTTCACGGATTTTTTCCTTGCACTATTGTAGCATATTATCCAATACTCCGCAATAGCGCCCTTGACTTTTATATGCATTTTCATATATAATTTTATATGTATTTCAACCTTTATACTATATAGACACACCACGTTCCGATACCGACGTTCTCCACCAAAGAGGTTTTTATGAAAAAGAAACGCATCCTGCTCATTATCCTTTCCGCTATGATGTGCGCCTGCGCACCGATATCCACCCCTGCAGACGGTACTACCGATCAACCGATCACAACAGTAACGACAGATATTACGGAAGGAGACGACACCGCCGTGACGACCGAAAGCACAGTAACTACCGAGCCCGCGACCGAGCCCGTGACGGATCCCGTGACGGATCCCGTGACGGAACCCGTGACGAAACCTGTGACGGAACCTGTGACGGAGCCTGTAACTGAGCCTGTAACAGAGCCTGTAACAGAGCCCGTGACCGAACCTGTGACCGAACCTGTAACCGAACCTGTGACCGAACCTGTAACCGAACCTGTGACCGAACCTGTGACCGAACCTGTGACCGAGCCCGTGACCGAGCCCGTGACCCCTCCCGAGCCAAGATTAACGAGCTTTTACGAGCTGAACCCCAAGCACGAAGAGGGCAGCCACACGGATATGACCGAATTTTCAAATCTTGAGGCGGACTACCGCTCCCGCTACGAGATATCCGAGACTCTCGCCCGCGCAAAGACCCCCTATTATACACGCATAAAGCAGCTTCCCGACGGCACATACATACTGCTTTTCAACGACGAGCAGAACGGCAGAGGCGTTCGGATGCTCCGCAGTGAGGACGGCGTTACTTGGGGAAGCTTTTCCACCGTGTTTGAAATGACCGGCGACAAAAAATATGCAAACCCCGACGCTCTGGTATTGAATAACGGCGATATTCTCTGCTGTGCCGCATACCGCCACACGGGCAGCTACTACACCAATCCCATGCAGGGCGGTATCGTTATAAAGCGCTCCACAGATAACGGAAAGACCTGGAGCAAGGAGCAGGTGATCTTCCGCGGCATCAACTGGGAGCCCTATATGCTCCAGCTTCGCTCCGGCGAGATACAGATATACTGGACCAACACCACCTGCTACGTTCTTCCCAACGGCAACAACACCTCCACGGGCACGGCCATACTCCGCTCCTACGATAACGGCTACACCTGGACGGGCAACCCCTCCGTACCTTACTCGGGACAAGTGGTATCCAAGCAGGCAACTGAAAAATACGACGGCGTGCAGTTCTATACCGACCAGATGCCCGTTGCGGTGGAGCTGCAGAACGGTATGATAGCCCTTGCCCTTGAAAGCCGCCTTAACCGCAACAACGTTTACCGCATTACCATGTCCTACACAAGCGACAACTGGTCCGAGACCATTCCCGCAGACGGCGAAGGTCCCAAGGATAAGCTGACGAACCACTTTGTGGGCACCGCGCCCTATATCGCGCAGTTCCCCTCCGGTGAGGTAATACTCCGCTACAGCCGTTTGGATACCTCCACTCTGGTACTTGCGGATCCCACGGCACACAATTTCAGCTCCAAGGCCGTAAAGCTGAATAATATGAAGTTCTGGGGCTGTATCGAGCTTATCGACAACAAGCACACCGCCATAGTATGCAGTACCACCCGCTACAACGAGGGAAAGACCAACGAGCTGTTCAGAATTACAAATCAGAAGGTAAATCTCAACCACAACGTATATATGCAGAACACCGACGTGACCGTTGACGGCAACAGCGGTGAATGGGAAAACGGCGACGCGCTGTTTGTGGGCAGTGAGAGCCAGGCGCAGATGAGCGTGCGCTTTGCTAAGACCGAAAAGGGTCTTGGCATTCTTATCGACCGTCTTGACTACGACATCACCTCCGAGGACACCTGCACCGTGCTTATTGCCCTGCCCGAAAACAGAATGAGCTATATCGAGGTTACCGTGGGTCCCAACGGGCTTACCGACAAGGGCGTCGTAATGCTTAAGGACGGCGTGCGCACCAGGATCGACGCGGAATGTGCCACCACCGTTTTCGGCACCGTCGATAACGGCGACGACGAGGACGAGGGCTACATTGCCGAAATACTTATCCCAAGCGAGCATCTCCCCGAGGAGATCGCAGTATTCCCCAAGCTTTATAATAAGGACAGCAAGGGCTCGGGAGTTACCGACGTTCCCGACATGATGACCGAAAACAACAACACCGGTTGGGTAAAAGTTCTTGAAAAGTGAAAGGAAGAACAATATGAAAAGAGCTATCGCACTCCTTCTTATTTGCATTACGCTCTGCTCCTGCGGTACCGCAGGCGTAGGGGCGGATACCACCGCCGCAGACACCACCGCGCCCGTTACGGAGCCCGTAACCGAGGCCGTTCCCCTGCCCGAGGCAAAGCTTACAAGCATATACGAGCTTAACCCCAAGCACGAGGAAGGCAGCCATACGGATATGACCGATTTTTCCGCCCTTGAAGCGGACTACCGCTCCCGTATAGAGCTGGATCAGAAGACCCAAAGAGCCACCACGCCCTATTACACCCGCGTTAAGCAGCTGCCCGACGGCACCTACCTGCTGTTTTATAATGACGAAAAGAACGGCAAGGGCGTAAGGATGCTCCGCAGCGAGGACGGCGTTAACTGGAGCGGCTACATCACCATATTTGAAAAAAGCGGTGATAAGATCTACGCAAACCCCGACGCGCTGGTATTAAATAACGGCGACATCCTCTGCTGTGCTGCATACCGTCATTCCAGCAGCTATTACACCAATCCCATGAGCGGCGGTATTGCACTGAAGCGCTCCACCGACAACGGAAAGACGTGGAGCGACGAGCAGATAATTTTCCGCGGCATAAACTGGGAGCCCTACATGGTACAGCTCCGCTCCGGAGAGATACAGATATACTGGACCAACACCACCTGCCACGTTCTCCCCTCCGGCAACAACACCTCCACGGGAACGGCAATACTCCGCTCCTTCGATAACGGACACACCTGGACGGGAGATCCCTCCGTGGCATACTCGGGACAGGTGGTTTCCAAGCAGGCAACTGAAAAGTACGACGGCGTACAGTTCTATACCGACCAGATGCCCGTTGCAGTCGAGCTGCAGAACGGTATGATAGCCCTTGCACTTGAAAGCCGCCTTGACCGCAACAACACCTACCGCATTACCATGTCCTACTCAAGCGACAACTGGGCAGAGACCATCCCCGCCGACGGCGAGGGTCCCAAGGATAAATACACCAACAAATTCGTTGGCACCGCGCCCTATATCCGTCAGTTCCCATCGGGAGAGGTATTACTGCGTTACAGCCGCCTGCAGACCTCCACTCTCCTTCTTGCGGATCCCACGGGCCACAAATTCAAGGACGCAACTATCACCCTTGACAATATGCGCGGCTGGGGAAATATCGAGCTTATAGACAATATGCACACCGCGCTTGTTTGCAGCACCGCCCGATACAACGAGGGCAAAACAAACGAGAATCACCTTATCAATCTGCAAAAGGTCAATCTGAACCACAACGTATATATGCAGAACACCGACGTTGCCGTTGACGGCAACAATGCCGAGTGGGAAAATGGCGACGCACTCTTTATCGGAAGCGACAGTCAGGCACAGATGAGCGTGCGCTTTGCAAGAACGGAAAAGGGACTTGGCATACTTATCGACCGTTTTGATTACGATATTACGGAAAGAGATAACAGCACCATTCTTATTGCCCTGCCCGACAACAAGTTAAGCTATATCAGCGTTACCGTTTGTCCCACGGGCGTTACCGACGGCGGCGCACTGATGCTTCGCGACGGTATCCGCACCCCCATCGAGGTGGAGTGTGCCACCACCGTATTCGGAACCGTTGATAACAACGAAGACGAGGACGAGGGATACCTTGCGGAGATACTTATCCCAAGCGAATACCTCCCCGAGGAGATAGCCGTATTCCTTAAGCTCGTCAACAGAGATGCGGGCGGCAAGGCGACCGTGGATAAGCCGGATATGCTTAACGAAAACAACAACACCACTTGGTTTAAGGTGCTTGAAAAATAAAGGACAGACTTATGAAAAGGCTTACTTCCATTTACGAGCTTAACCAAAAAGTCCACGAAACGGGAAGCCACTCCGAGCTGTGGGAAACGGCGTTTTTAGAGGCGGACTTCCGCTCCGAAAACCACGTTACCGAAGCATCCACCTTATCCGTTCAGCCACACTACGTACGCATAAAGCAGCTGTTCGACGGAAGCTTTATCATGCTTTATAACGAGCTGAAAAACTCCGACGGAGTGCGTATGTTAAGGAGCGAGGACGGCTATAGCTGGGGTGAATACAGCACCGTTTTTGCCCCCACGGAAACCAAAAGATACGCAAATCCCGAGGCGATAGTATTAAAAAACGGCGATATCCTCTGCTGTGCCGCATGGCGCATAGTGCCCGATTATCTTACCGATAACTCCAAGGGCGGCATTGAGATAAAGCGCTCTTCCGACAACGGCAGGACCTGGAGCGAGGAGCAGCTGGTTTTCACGGGGCTTACCTGGGAGCCGTACTTCCTGCAGCTCCGCTCGGGTGAACTGCAGCTTTACTGGACCAACACCACCCGCTATAATCTGCCAAACGGCAACAACACCTCCACGGGCACTGCAATGCTCCGCTCCTTCGATAACGGATACACCTGGACGGGCGACCCCCACGTTCCATATTCGGGGCAGGTCGTCGCAAAGCAGGCAACGGAATGCTACGACGGCGTGCAGTTCTACACCGACCAGATGCCCGTTGCCATCGAGCTGCAAAACGGCACCATTGCCCTCTCCCTTGAAAGCCGCTTGGACAGAAAGGGCAACTGCTACATATCCATGGCGTACAGCGACGATAACTGGGCGGAAAGCATCCCCCTTGACGGCGAAGGTCCCGCCGATAAGCTGACCAATATGAACCGCGGAGGCGGACCGTACCTTGCACAATTCCCCTCGGGCGAGACCGTTCTGCACCACGCATTCTGCAAGATATACCGCATGCGCATAGGCGACCCCACCGCAAAGAAATTTACGACCGAGGCAATAAAGCACAAGGGAATGACCAATTTTTCATCCTTCGAGCCGCTGAAAAACGGACATTCCGTGCTCTGCTCCGGCTCTTATCCCTACAGAGATGCGGAGGACAAGGAATATTTTGACGTTTGCACCATCAGAATGCACCTTGACCACGCCGTGTTCCTTGACAGGGCGGAATACACCGCGGAGGGCGGCGTTGATTGGGAAAAGGTGGATCAGGCTCTGTTCCTCGGCAGCGAAAGTCAGGCACAGATGAGCTTACGCTTTGCAGAGACCGAAAAGGGACTCGGCATACGCTTTGACCGCCTTGACTACGATATTACGTCTGCCGACACCTGCGGACTGCGCATCTCCCTTTCCGAGGATAAGTCCGACTATATCGAGCTTACGGTAGGTCCCCACGGCATCGCCGAAAACGGTGCCATTTCCGTAAAGAACGGCGTGCAGAGCGAGATAAGCGTAGCGTGCCACGTTACGCTGTTCGGCACCGTTGATAACGGCGAGGATAAGGACGAGGGGTATATTGCGGAGCTGATGATCCCCAAGGAATACCTGCCCGAAAGCTACTCCGTATATCCCATGCTCCATAACGAGGACAGCGCCGACCTTGCGCGCGACACGGGCATGATGCCCATAAGCGACAATATAAAATGGATACCCGTTATATCCGAATAACCAACGAGAGGTAAAAACAATGAAAATAAAAGCCATCGTCTTTCTTTTGGCACTTATAATGCTTGCTTGCCCCATAATGAGCGCGTGCACCACGCCGCCCGACGGACCCGACGGCACCGACGACCCCGCCGTTACCACCGCTCCACCCGTGGAAACGGAGCCCCCGATAGTATACGAGCCGCACCCCGACTACGACAACGTTAATATACACACCATATCCATGTTCAACCCGGGCTCCGCAAAGGGCTCTCACACCGAGCTTACCGACAGCTTTTACCTCGAGCAGGATTTCAGAGGCACGTCCAAGGTGCTCTACGGCGCAACAAAGACAAATCTTCCCTACTACATCAGACTTAAGCAAAACAAGGACGGCAGCTTCTTTTTGCTTTATAATGACGAAAAGAACGGTCTCGGCGCCCATTGCATAACAAGCGAGGACGGCATTACCTGGGGTGATAAGGTAACCGTATTCAAGCATACTGACAACAGAAGATACGCAAACCCCGACGCCATCGTGCTTGAAAACGGCGATATCCTTGCCTGCGTTGCATGGAGAAATCCCAACAAATATCTTACCGATAACTCCGAAGGCGGAATAGAGATCAGCCGCTCCACCGACGGAGGAAAGACCTGGAGCAAGCCACAGCTGGTGCACACGGGTCTTACTTGGGAGCCGTACTTCCTGCAGCTTTCCACGGGCGAGATACAGCTCTATTGGACCAACACCACCCGTTACAATCTGCCAAACGGCAACAACACCTCCACGGGCACGGCGATCATCCGCTCCTTTGATAACGGCTACACATGGAATGCCGACCCCGCAAAGCCCTACGATGCACAAATAATCTCACAGCAGGCAACGGAGTTCTACGATAACGTCCAGTTCTACACCGATCAGATGCCCGTTGCCATCGAGCTGCTGGACGGAACCATAGCACTTGCCTTGGAAAGCCGTCTGAACCGCGAGAACGGCTCATGCCGCATTACCATGGCGTATTCAAACGACAACTGGGCAACGTCCCTTGCCGTTGACGCGGTAGGTCCCACCGATAAGCAGGAGAATATGTTCCACGGCAGCGCACCCTACCTTCGCCAGTTCCTTTCGGGCGAGACGGTACTCGCGTACACCAATCAGGGCTACAAGATACTTACGGGCGACGCTACGGCACGTAATTTTTCCGATACACCCATCAAGCTTACCCTCCAATCCTGGTGCAATATAGAGATACTGCAGGACCAGCATACCATGCTTGCGGCGGGACACGTTTTCAGAACCGATAAAAAAGAGGATAACAGCCCCCGCGACATACAGATAGAGACCTTCCGACTTGTTCACGCCATAGAAGCAATAAACGAGACACGCACCGTAGACGGAAGCTCCTCCGATTGGAAAAACAGCCTTGACGCTCTCTTTGTGGGAAGCGAGACTCAGGCACAGGCAACCTACCGTTTTGCAAACGACGGCAAAAATCTCTACGCTATTATCGAGCGCCTTGATTACGACATTTCCTCCTCCGACAGAATGGGCTTCAGAATTTCTCTTGACGGTTCTACCATTAACAGTATGTACGTCTCAGTAACCGTAACGGGTGAGATAGAGGCCTACTCC
>JAFSCG010000174.1 GCA_017436885.1 Clostridia bacterium
ACGGGGTCAGTCCACCAGGTCAGCAAAAACGTGTGGGAAGGGAGATATACTCCAACAGTTAACGGTAAGCGCATTGCACGAAATATTTACGCCGATAGCGAGGAAGAATGCGAAATCATGCTTGAGGCACTGATTAAGGAAATGAAAGCGGAGTTTGGGATTAGGTGAAGTCAGAATTTGATACGCTGTAAGCAAAGAAAAGGCGGCGGAGGGCTCCGTCGCCTTTTGTGTGCAATTTTGCTGTTAGTTGCTGTTCTCCCGATATTCTCTCGGCGTTTTACCGCTGTATTTTTTGAATATTCTTGTAAAATGGCTTTGAGAGGAAAATCCGAGATAATCAGCTATCAGGGTAAGCGATTTATCGCTGTAACGGAGGAGACGTTTTGCCTCCTCAATTTTTTCGCCGAGGATGAAAGCGGTCAATGTCATACCTGTTTCTTGCTTGAATTTGGATGCAAGATGCGTACGGCTGATGAACAGGCTTTTTGCCAGATCGTCTACGTCGAGCGGCCTTGAAAGGTTGTGTTGCACGTAATTTGTCACCTGCATGAGAAGCTTTGACGGATTCTTGCCAAGCCGTACGCGCTCAACGCGACGGGTATAGTCAAGGACCATATGATATTGCAGATTGACAATGGACTCAACGCCCGACAAGAGTTCGCTTTTGCGGATATATTCGTCGGAAAGCGAAAGTGCGTCCTCGGCATCCATACCGCCCTTGATCGCCGCGCGTGAGGCAAGCGTGGCGGTGACGATAAAGGTGTTTTTATACTGCCGCAGAGCATCGTTGGCGATGACTCCGCCGCGCACACTTGGAGCACGGGAAAGCCATTCACATAACGCGCCGACATCTCCTTTTTCAATCATTTGCATCAGCGCTTGCTCAAGGGCGAGCGTGTTATGCGTTTCTCGCGGTTCATATTCGGTCTGTTTCTCGTAACGCTTGTCAAATTGCTCGTTCTGTATCATGGTTTCAAGCTCTATCTGCTCAAAATCATAGATGGTCACATCCTCAAGCGAACGCTTTTCGCCGTTAAGTACGTAATTCATGGTACAAAGGATCTGTACGATGCTGCCAAGTGGCATTTGCACGAGGGATCTCATCGCGGTGGAAAACGCCTCCACCTGAGCAAAATCCAGATTGCACGCGAAAGCCAGCTCGCGCAGATCATGATCGCTCATAGGTGTTCTGCGAGAAGGACCAATCACGATCGTGTGTCGATCTGTTCGTACGATGCCGTAATAGTTGAAAAAAGGTGTCGTGAAATAGCCAATATGCTCGGTGATTGCAAATACG
Source organism: Clostridia bacterium (assembly GCA_017436885.1). Classification (GTDB taxonomy): domain Bacteria; phylum Bacillota; class Clostridia; order Oscillospirales; family CAG-272; genus RUG12395. Next base: position 1,298 of record JAFSCG010000174.1, read on the forward strand.
TTATCTAAATACGGCTCGATAGGGTCCGCAGGGAAATCTACCACCGAATAAAAGAAGGTCTGCTCCTTATCCTTATATATACGGACGGGAATACCCGCAAGATTGCCGATCACACGGCACAAATACTCAAGATCAATACGTTCCATATCATCACCTCCTACAACAACACAAGACAATTATATCACAAATTGGACGAAAATGCAAGAACAACGACGAGATTTATGATATAATGTAAAATGTAAGATTGCATCACAAGGAGAATTTTTATGGATATAGAGAATATTATGAAATCTCTTACCCGTGAAGAAAAGGTAGCTTTGGTTGCGGGCACGGATTTTATGTACACCAATCCCGTTCCGCGCGTGCATATTCCAAGCGTCAGAATGAGCGACGGCCCTCACGGGCTGCGCGTGCAAGGAGCTGGCGGAGATAACGGTGTGACAGGGAGTGAGCCCGCTACGTGCTTCCCGACAGCAGCGACAAGTGCTTCTAGCTGGAACCCCGAAAACACATATAGAATGGGAAAGGCTATCGGTAAGGAAGCAAAGCACTACGGCGTGGACGTTGTGCTCGGCCCTGCGGTCAATATCAAAAGAAATCCGTTGGGCGGCAGATGCTTTGAGTATTTTTCTGAGGACCCTTACCTTGCGGGGAAAATGGGGGCTGCCGAGGCGCGAGGTATTCAAAGTGAGGGCGTTGGGGTATCGGTTAAACACTTTGCACTCAACAACAGCGAAAACTATCGCTTTATGGGCGATAGCGTTGCCGATATGCGTGCTATTCGCGAGATATATCTGAAGCCCTTTGAAATGATCGTCAAGGATGCACATCCCGAAACGGTGATGTGTGCTTATAACAAAATCAACGGCACGTATTGCAGTGAGAATGCATGGCTTTTGAATGAGGTTTTGCGCGGCGAGTGGGGCTTTGACGGGCTTGTGATGACCGACTGGGGCGCAACGCACGACCGCCTGAACATGCTCCGCGCAGGGCTTGATCTTGAAATGCCGGGTGATACCGCGATCTGCCGTAAGTGGATCGTGGATGGACTTGAGAGCGGTGAGCTTGACGAATCCGTACTGGACGAAGCGGTCAGAAACGTTCTCACCCTTGTAGCAAAGCACGAAAGCAAGAAGAAGGAGCAAGCCGATTTCAAAGCACATCACGCCCTTGCAAAGGAGATTGCCAAAGACAGCGCGGTGCTACTGAAAAATTGCGGAATGCTTCCGCTTGACAAAAACAACGGCTATTTTGTTTGCGGAGAGCTGTTCGAGAAGATGCGCTACCAAGGCTCGGGAAGCTCGATGATCAATCCCACATATCTCTCGACACCCAAGACAGCATTTGATGCAAACGGTGTGAAATATACTTATGCCAAGGGGTACCGGGAAAATGAGCTTGCAGCGAGCACCGCGCTGATAGAGGAAGCGCTTGATGCATGCGCCGAGTATGGCAGTATTCTCGTGTTTGCAGGCCTGACAGACTATGTGGAAAGTGAAGGCGCAGACAGAGAAAATATGCGACTGCCCGAAAACCAGCTTGCGTTGATTGATGCATTGATCAAAGCCAATAAGCGCGTAACCGTTGTGCTATTTGGCGGATCTCCTATGGAATTGCCTTTTGCGGATCAGGTGGATGCCATACTGAATATGTATCTTCCCGGACAAAACGGCGGAGAAGCCACCTTCTCGCTTCTGTTCGGAGAGAGCTCTCCCTGTGGCAGACTTGCCGAAACGTGGCCTTATGAATATGCAGACGTGCCTTTCTGCGATGCTTTCGGGAAAACCAAAAACGAGGTGTATAAGGAAAGCGTTTTCGTCGGCTACCGTTACTATACGACCGCAGGGAAAAAGGTTCGCTATCCGTTTGGCTACGGACTTTCCTATACTTCATTTAGTTATGAAAATATGTCCGTGCAGGAAAGCGAAAACGGGTATCTCGTTTCCTGCGACGTGACGAATACGGGTGCTTATGACGGCGCAGAGGTCGTTCAGCTTTACGTGGGCGCGCCTGCTGCGGAGGTGTTCTGTCCCGTAAGAGAACTGAAGGGCTTTTCCAAGGTATATCTGAAAGCGGGAGAAACACAGCGCGTGGAGATTGCGGTAGAGAAGAATGATTTGCGCTATTGGAACTTAAGCGATAACCGCTACGTTCTTGAAGACGGAGATTACCGCTTCGAGCTTTGTTCGGATTCTCAGACCGTACAGCTAAGCACCACAGTCAGCATAGCGGGAGAGAGTGCAGG
>JAFSCG010000175.1 GCA_017436885.1 Clostridia bacterium
GAAAATGTTTCTTTCATATGTTAACATAAAATTGTAACAGCCTTTTCATATTCAAGGCTTGACTAACTTTCAGATTATGCACATCTGGGAAAGGAACAATTATGAAAAAATCTTTAGTTAAGAGCGTTGCAATCGTACTTGCAAGCGTTTTCGTCACCGCTACTGCAATGATAGGCGGAACGATCGCATACCTTCAGGATACCGATAGCGACGTAAACGTTATGACTGTTGGAAGTGTTTACATCAAGCAGATCGAGCTTGAACGTGTTGAACAGACCGACTCGGGCGACGACAAATTGAAGGATTTCGAGCAATCGAAGCCCCTTTATCCCGCAACCGGAAATATTGAATGGTCTGACGCTAGCCAAAAATGGACAACCGGCGGCTCCAGCAAGCTTTTTACTTCCGCTCTTAAAAACGTACAGGACAAATTCGTATTCGTGCAAAACACCGGAAAATCCGATGCATACGTTAGAACCTGGTTCGCTTTTGAAGCCGGCAGCATGAACGCGATCGACATTAATAATAAGCTAATCCACTGGAACAGAAACACCAACCACTGGCAGTGGACCGATTTCGACGAGGATATGACCGCAACCATCGACGGTGAAAAGTATTATCTCAGGGTTGCCACTTATCTCGGAAATGCAGGAACCGATAACAGTGAGCACAAGAACGGTATCCTTTCCTCCGGCGAGACTACTCGTCCAAGCTTGCTTCAGGTCTTTTTAGATAAGAACGCAGGTAATGAGCTTTGCGACTCCTTTGGCAAAACCTATGATATTCTCGTTTTCTCACAAGCGGTGCAAACAGCAGGCTTCAAGAATGCTGACGAGGCTCTCGATACTGCATTCGGTAAAAAGACGGCAGATAATCATCCCTTTGAAAACAGAAAGATATATACAGCTGAGAAGCTTATTGAAGCTATCACAAATGGAGAACCTGTAGAACTCGGCGCTAAAATTGAGATACCCGCCGATCTTGCCCCCATTAAGATAACCAAAGATACCACGATAAACGGTAACGGTTTTGCCATTACTCGTGCCGACGGTTATACCGGTACTATAATTACTGTTTCGGCAGGTGCGACTCTTACGGTAAATAACACCGTTATCGACGGCGGCGCTAAATGGACAGGAGCTGTTGACCCCACCTTGAAGCGCGGTGAGCTAAACAGCGGCGTTACCGCAACAGGCAACATCATTTCCACAGAGGGAAACGGTAGCATTATTCTTGACGAAGGCACCGTTATTCAAAATAACGTTGGCTCCCATGCAATCAGCCTTGCCACAAGAGGCGGCGGAAGTCTGACTGTGAATAACGCTAAGATAATTAACAACTCTTCCGACAGCGGCGCAATTTGGGGCGGCGGTCTGATTACCATCAACGACGGAGCGCTTATAAGCGGCAACTCTTCTACCGGACTTGCCGGTGTTATCCGTATGGTCGGTAGCTGCAATATGGAAATGAACGGCGGCGAGATCTGCAACAACAAAGCAAATGGTGACGGTGGCGTAATTTGGGGCTACGGCTCTTCAAAATACACCTTCAACGGCGGCAAGATCAATAATAACGAATCCCTTGGAACCGGTGGCGTCATCTATACCGGTACATACTCCACTATCAATATCTCCGGCAGCTTCGAGATGCAAGGTAACAAAGCCGCTAACAGTGGAGCTATCCGCCTTACAGATCACACCTCTCTTACCATGACCGGAGGAAAGATCTCCAATAACACCGATGACAACGGCTCCAACTGCTTCAACACATGGAATAACAGCATTTCCATAACCGGAGGCTATATCGGCGATAACTTTAACTACACGGGCGGACTCGGCCTCACTATCGGATCAGCAGATATTGACGGCGTCATCCATTACAATCTCTCTACGAATCACAACACAGCATATCTGAACGCTGATTTCGAAGGTTTCAGATTTACAGTAAATGAATCAAATGCTAACTTTGCAAACTTCAACTTCAAGCCCGCGTCCGGCTACACATACACAGTCGGCGACGAAGACAAGCTTATTTGTATGAATGCCGGTTATACCACTTATTGGGACACGACCACCTCGACCTTTAGACTTAAGGCCAACTAAAAAATTGTCCTGCAAGAAGAATGCTTCTTGCAGGACTTTTTTTATGAAAAAAAACTGATAATCCGGTACTTTGTATCTTCATTTTGCAAGTAAAATAATATCCCAAGCGGGGCAAACGTCGGCACGCAAAAGTGAAAAACGGTAGCTTGGGTCGATCTCGTTTATAAGAAGTATAAGCTCAAAAAGGTCGTTGGTCTTATGATAGAGTGAAACGTAAAGACAGGGCTTATTACTTTTTATAGTTTTTAAAGCACCCTTTATTGCCGCGGCTTCGCAGCCCTCCACGTCAAGCTTTATGAGGTCGATTTTTTCGCCTACAGCCTCATCAACCGACGTTACGGGAACATCTATGCCCCCATCGGCAAAATGCGAACCGCGATTCTTTAATGCCGCAAAGGAAAGAATTCCATTCTTTTCGTGAAGCCCGAGAGGAAGGAAATCTATTCTTACGTTCGGTACGGTTGTGTTTTTCAATTTAGCAAAGTTTGCGGCATCGGGCTCAAAGGCATACATTCGCTCAATACTCGGAAAAGCATCACAGAGGGAAAGAACCGTGTCGCCACGGTATGCACCGCCGTCGATAGCGCTTGAGATGACCTTATCATCAAAGAAAGAGGGAAATACATAGGAGTTCGTTTCGCCCATAAAAAGGTAGTCGGGGTCCCAAGTGAGGCAATATCGGAGCACGTCCAAAAACAAGTTTTTTGAACCTTCATCACACAGAAGTCCGTATGCCTTTTTAATTTCATCATTATGCTTTTCTACAGTATCGTAAGTGAAAAGCTCGCCTCCGAAAAGGGGAAGATGCGGCATATACACGATACCGCCCGCCCGCCTTACTTTGCCGATATACATTCGCATATCGCAAGCCTTACAGCCGAAGCAGACCAACGCGACAAAGCCTTGGGGGTAAATTTCGGGAAGGTCGGAAACGGTAAGCACGTTATAAGCAAGGAACGTCTTACCTGAGCGGAAACCGTCGCTAGCAAATACACCGGAAACTTTTATCCCGTATTCATTGCACACGGCCATCATTTTTTCTGCGCCGTCGCCCATACCGTAGAGCAGCACGGGAAGCTTTGAAGCTTTAATCGCTTCAAGCGGGTGCATAGGCAGTCCGTTCGGAAATAATTTATTAAACATACTTGACCTCATGGGAATTATGTTATAAAATATTCAAAAAAAGGAGATGATACAATGGATTGCATTTTTTGCGCAATAATCGCGGGCGAAATCCCCTCCACCAAGGTTTGGGAGGACGAATACTGCTACGCATTTAAGGATATTGCACCCCTGGCAAAGGAGCACACCGTTATCGTGCCCAAGGCACATATTGAAAGCGCGGACAAGATCTATGCAGGTAATTCCGTATACGTTGCAAAGATATTTGAGGCAATACCCAAAATTGCTGCGGCACTTGACCTTGGCGATGGCTACAGAGTAATCACCAATATCGGCGAAAACGGCTGTCAGAGCGTCAAGCATCTGCATTTCCACCTGCTTGGCGGAGAGAAGCTGCCTGAAAAGATAGTATAATTTTAAGGGACTGCTTTTGCAGTCCCTTAATTATTTTTATTTTACGAATTCCTCGTAAATTGCTTCAATAGCGCGAACGTAATCGCTTTCGTCAACACCGATAATGATGTTTATCTCGCTGGAGCCCTGATCTATCATGCGGATATTAACGCCCTTTGCGGCAGCTGCACGGAAAACACGACCTGCAGTACCCTTTGCGCTTATCATACCGCGACCAACGACTGCAATGAGAGCAAGACCGTCCTCAATGGAAATGTGATCGGGATGAACGGACTTGGTAATATCCTTGATAATAAGCTCGCTCTTATCCGCGATCTCCGAATTGGAAACAACGACACCCATGGTATCAATACCGGAGGGAAGATGCTCAAAGGAAATGCCGTGGTCTTCAAGGACCTCGAGTACCTTGCGACCAAAGCCTATTTCGGAGTTCATCATGTCCTTCTCGATATTGATTACGGAAAGACCCTTCTTTCCCGCAATACCGGTAATGATAGTTTCGTAATTATAATAATCGCTGCGAGGAACTATCATGGTGCCTCTGTCCTCGGGGCGGTTTGTATTGCGGATGTTGATCGGGATACCCGCTGCTCGAACGGGGAATATCGCGTCCTCGTGAAGCACGCCAGCACCCATGTAGGACAGCTCGCGAAGCTCACGATAGGTGATCTCGTCAATGGGACGAGGATTCTGCACGACTCTGGGGTCAGCCATCAAAAAGCCGCTGACGTCGGTCCAGTTCTCATAAAGATCTGCCTTTGCAGCGCGCGCAACGATAGATCCGGTAATATCCGATCCACCGCGGGAGAAGGTCTTGATGGTGCCGTTGGGCATTGAACCGTAAAAACCGGGAAGAACTGCGTGTTCGTGCTCGGAAAGAACAGCCGAAAGAACGTCGTTGGTCCTCTCGGAATCGAAGGTGCCGTCCTCTTTGAAAAAGATGTACTTTGCGGGCTCGATAAAATCATAGCCGATGTACGCAGCAAAGATCTTTCCGTTCAGATACTCGCCGCGGCTTGCGGCATAATCGCGACCGGGATGATGGTAGAATGCAGAGGATATCTTGTCAAAATCCCTGGAAAGATCAAGGTCGAGACCGAGACCGGTAATTATAGATTCAAAGCGCCCGCGGATCTTGGCGAAAACGTCGGACATATCGTCGCCCGCTTCGGCAATGGCGTATGCCTCGTAAAGCATGTCGGTGATCTTGGTGTCACCGTCAAAGCGCTTTCCGGGCGCGGAAACCACAACGTATCTGCGGCTATCTTCTGCTTTTACAATATTTGCAACTTTTTTAAACTGCTCGGCGTCCGCAAGGGAAGAACCGCCGAATTTCAATGCCTTGATCTGCACGGTAAACTCCTACTTTTACAAATAAAATTAGATGAGAACATTATAAAGCAACGCACGATCTTTGTCAACACGTTGACATTCATTTTGGCATTTTATGCAAAGAGAATGTCAACAATAAAACATTTCTATGCGTTTTGATGATAAAATTCAGAGAAAATGAATTTTTAATACTCCAAAAATTCATTTTCGTGGCGACGGTTCCTGTTTTCGCGATCGTCATGAGGTCTGTGATGCTCAAAGTGCGTACCCTCGTTATATCTTCTTGCCTGTGCCATGAACATTTTAGCGTACTGACCGTCCTTTTCCATAAGAACGTCATGACTGCCTTGTTCTGTGATCCTGCCGCCGGAAAGGACCACGACACAGTCGGCATTCACCGCACTTGAAAGACGGTGAGAAACGAACAGCGTTGTCTTTTCCTTGCGGAGCTCATCGAACTTATTGAATATCTCCTGCTCCGCAATGGCATCGAGAGAGGCAGTCGGCTCATCCAATATCAGTATATCCGAATCTTTGTAATATGCCCTTGCAACGCAGAGCTTTTGCCATTGACCGCCCGAAAGCTCAAGGCCTTCCTCCTCAAACATTCTCGTAAGAGGAGTGTCATAGCCATTTGGAAGATCTTTAATAAATGAATCGGCATCGCCTTCCATCGCTGCATTATGTACACGCTCGTCGTCTACGGGAGCATTCACATCGCCGAAGGTTATGTTTTCGCGTACAGAGACTGCATAGTGGCCGAAATCCTGAAAAAGTATTCCGAACAGGTCGTAGTAATCGTCGGGATCAAAATTTCTGATATCCTCGCCGTCAAGATAGATAGCCCCCGAGGTTGGATCATATAGCCTTGTAAGCAGCTTTATAAGCGTGGTCTTTCCTGCTCCGTTAAGACCAACAAGGACCACAGTCTGACCTTGATCTATGGTGAAATTCACGTCCTCAAGAACGTAATTATCGCAACCGGGATATTTAAAGCTGACGTGTCTGAATTCGATCTTGTGGGGAATTCCGCGCTTTGGAGTCGTTTTTTTCTCCGCAAGACAAACTACCGTCTGCTTTTCCTTCATAAACAGTATCAGATTGTCAATAAACAACGTACCTTCATACACGGATGAGCTTGCGCTGATAAGCGCGGTAACGGCGGAGCTGACCGAAGTAAGTGCGCCTGTGTACAGAGTCCAGTCGCCCACCAGCAGATCGCCCTGCCAAACGTTATAGGCGATATAAAGATAAAGGGCGCAGTTGCCACCGAGGGTAACGATGGACAATGAAGTCTGCCAAATGCCCTCGCGGACGATCAGACGTTTGATTCCCGCATAATATTTTGCGAAAACGTCTCTGAATTTTTTAACGAAGGTATCGGTGAGCCCAAGGAGTTTTACCTCCTTTGCGCGATCCTTGTTTACAAGCACGTTTGAATAATAATTCATCTCGCGCCTGTCCTTGGAACGTCTGCGGAGATATAAGTAGGTCTTTTTGCGGAAAATGAAGTTAATTAGCGCGGCAGGGAACGCAAGAACGATGATAATAACGGGCGCAAGGGGTGAAAGGGAACCGAGCACCGCAATAAAGGAGACCATGGAAATGATCTCGCTGACTGCCTCAAAGGTGCTGTTAATGATTGATATCGGCCTTGTGCCGGCTTCCCTTTGTGCGTTTTCAAGTCGCTCATAAAACTCCGGGTTATCAAAGGATGAGAGATCAAGCTCCTTCGTTTTTCCCGCGATCATCAGCTTTATGTGCTTTGAGATAAGCTCACCCGCAATCCTCGTTGTCATGTGCTTGACAAGATTTATTGTCTTATTAATGAACTTATAACTGAATAAAATGATAACAAGAAATGCAATGGCACGGAAATCAAGTTGGATCTCACTGTTTGCATCCACAAGCGAGTTAATGATGCTTCTCGTTACGTAAGCAGTAAGCACGGGGATAACGCCGTTTGATATGGAAAAAAGCGTCATCAAAAACAAAATGATCGGCTTAGTATCCCATATAAGCTTAAAAACGTAAAATAAGCGGAAGAAAAACGATTTTACGGTGCGAATAATATAAGCCGGATAATCTTTAAGCTTATCGGGTCTTGGCTCAGCAAATTTTGTAGAGTCCCGATACATACCGGGTCCGCCGTTAAATCCGTTCATCTCATCACCTCCGAAACTTTCACATTAGTATATCATAAAAAAACTTTCTATGCAATATAATTGAGAATTTTATCAACTTTACTTCAAAAATTAATGCGCGCTATTGCAAATTTGATCTGTTTGTGCTACCATTTTTTTCGGAGGTGGATATTATGCCACAATACAAAGAGATTTTTAAGGCCGCGGATATTCTTTTGCCGGACCGGTCCGAATCATTTGATTATTACGCTTATCCCGTTATTGCCTGCGATCAACACACAAGCGAGCCTGAGTACTGGCACGAAACCGAAAGGATCACCAACGGAAAAATCAGTACCTTGAATTTGATAATCCCGGAGATCTATCTTGACAAGGCAGAGGATAGGCTTCCGTCTGTACACGCATCAATGGAGGAATACGAAAGCAACGCCCTTCACGAATACAGAAATACGGTTGTATTTTGCGAGCGCACTCAACGTGACGGCAGAATCCGCCAAGGTGCCGTTTGTGCTCTGGACCTTGAATGCTACGATTACAAAGAGGGAAGCACTCCTTACGTTCGCGCGACTGAGGGAACCGTCCTTTCTCGCATACCCGCAAGGTTGAAGGTAAGGCGCGAAGCTCTCCTTGAGCTGCCGCACGTGATGTTGCTTATAAATGACCCTGACAACTCAGTTATTGAGCCGGAATTCAGCAACACGAGAAATATGAGGGCAATATACGATACTGACCTTATGCAAAACGGCGGTCATATCAAGGGATATATTCCGGGCAGCGGCGGAGCCTTCTTTCTGCGAAGACTGAACGAGCTTGCAAGTAAATGTGATAAGCAGAGTTTTTCTGTTGCGGTCGGAGACGGAAATCACTCTCTCGCTACAGCAAAAGCAATGTATGAAGAGCTGAAGGAATCCATCGGAGTTGAAGCCGCAGCTGACCATCCCGCGCGCTACGCTCTCGTTGAAATTGTCAATATCTACAGTCCCGCACTGGATTTTGAACCTATTCACAGGATCGTTTACGGCATTGATTGCGAAACGTTGTGCAATAAAGCCCGTGAGTATCTCAAGGCTATCGATTGCCGCGACGTCAGATACCTTGACGTTACCTCCTCCGCAGGGCGCGCTCGACTCCCCGTGTCCGCAGAGAAGGAGTTGACGGTTGCGGCGCTCACAGACTTTCTTGACAGCCTTTGTTCATTGGAAAAAGGAATCGACGTGGATTACATTCACGGAGATGAAGCTCTTGCCAGGCTTTCAGTCTGCAACGCTGTCGGAATTTACTGCGAGAAGTTGGATAAATCCGAGCTGTTTTCGGCGGTTGGAAAGGACGACCCGTTGCCGAGAAAGACGTTTTCCATGGGGCACGCGGAAGATAAAAGATATTATCTTGAGGCAAGGCGAATCAAATATTGACGTATTCGGCGCGATTATGACTGATATCGCGCCGATTTTCTTTTTTTGGACAAAATGCCATATTATTTTGTAGTGACACGTATTGCTTTTCTCAAAACAAGGGTGTATAATTATATAGATATTATCTTGATCAACGAGGTCAATAATGGATAAGAGAAAATCCGCGCTGTGCGCGATAGATATAGCAATGCTTGCGTTCTCCTTTTCGTTGCTTTACTTTTACAATGACCGCTTTCAGTCCGCGGCACTTGAGAAAGACGCACCGCTCTCGCTACTTGCGGTTTTTGGCCTTTGTCTGGCCGTCGACTTTGTTTTAAGATTTTCCCTTAAGATCTATAACCATATATGGCGTTACGCATCTGCAGGCCTTTATCTTCGTCTTGTTCTATCGGATTTTATAACCGGCGTTGTTCTGCTCCTTGTCGGATGCCTTGTACCCTCACTTGATCTTGGACTTGCTGCTTCGTTTTTTGTAATGTCCTTCTACTGTCTCTTATCCCTTTGCTCCAGATTGATCTACCAGTTTGCATACGCAAGAAGGGAATCAAATGAGGTTTCTCACATAAAGCACCGCATCAACGTTGCCATAGTCGGTGCCGGAAATATCGGCTCAAATCTCGCTGACGAGCTTATTCGTAACCCTAATTCTCACTATATGCCCATGTTTTTTATTGACAAGGACCAGTCAAAATACGGTCAGAAGCTAAACGGACTGCCCGTATATCCCGCGGGCGATAACATCGTTGAATTCATTAAGTCGAAGCCCGTTCAAGAGATACTCATTGCACTCCCCGATCTTCCAAGCTCAAGAAAACAGGAACTTTACGAGATATACAGCAAAACGGGCTGTAAAGTCAAAATATATGATTACCCACTCAGGGACGGAACGGAAATTGCCAAAAAAAGGTCTCTGCGCGAAATTAAGATCGAGGACCTTTTGTTCAGAGACTCGATCGAGATCAACGACTCTATCTCGAAGGAATACTATTCAAACAAAACAGTTCTCGTTACGGGTGGCGGCGGTTCCATCGGATCCGAGCTATGCCGTCAGATTGCTAAGCTTTCCCCAAAAAAACTTATTATTTTCGATATTTACGAAAACAACGCATACGATATTCAGCAGGAGCTGATAAGAACCTACGGAGATTCCCTTGATCTTGAGGTTGTGATAGGATCGGTGCGCGACGCGAGAAGGCTTGATGACGTGTTCGCCCAATTCAGGCCGCACGTTGTGCTCCACGCCGCCGCTCACAAGCACGTTCCCTTAATGGAAAATTCTCCGACGGAAGCTATTAAGAACAACGTCTTCGGAACCTACAACTGTGCGAATTGCGCTGAAAAGTATGGTGCCGAAAAATTCGTTCTCATCTCAACAGACAAGGCAGTTAATCCCACAAACGTTATGGGCGCATCAAAGCGTATGTGCGAAATGATCGTTCAAGCGAGAAGAGACAGCAACACGAAATACGTAGCCGTAAGATTCGGTAACGTTCTTGGATCTAACGGCTCGGTAATTCCGCTGTTCAGCCGCCAGATAGCCAACGGAGGACCCGTCACTATCACAGATAAACGTATCATTCGCTACTTTATGACTATTCCGGAAGCATCCAAGCTTGTGTTAAGATGCGGAGCGATCGCAAAGCGCGGCGAGCTTTTCGTTCTTGATATGGGAAAACCCGTCAAGATATACGATCTCGCAGTTAAAATGATCGAGCTTGCGGGCTATAAACCAAACGAAGATATTGAGATAAAAGAGATTGGACTTCGAAACGGTGAAAAGCTTTACGAGGAGCTTATCATCAAAGGCGAAAACATCGAAAAAACGGATGACAATCTTATTTTCATTGAGCGCGACAAGCCCTTCAGCAGGGACGAGATCGAGGATAAGCTGAACGTGCTCCGCGAGTCACTGATTCTTTCAAATCCCGACGCGATCAAACAAGCGCTGCAGATAACGGTCCCCACATTTATTGACCCTGACACAGTAAACAAAAAGGCCGAAGAATCCGACGAGATGCGTACCGTTGCTTTAAATTCTTAACAAGAAAATCACCACTGATAAATAAAACTATCAGTGGTGATTATTTTTTGCATAATAATTATACAAAAACATTAAATTTTATATTTTTACCTCAAAATGTTCTGCGCATTTCGGACATTTTACCGTATGTCTACCTTTTTTTCGAGGGAGGCGAAGATTAGCCTTGCAATGCGGGCATTTCCGATATGCGTGGGTCTTTCTTTCGGAGAACTTTTTCTTTTCAAGATCAAATTTGTTTTTAATTTTCGTAAAAATGCTCAAAAACTTACGATTTTCATTGCTTCTCAAAACGTAGTTTCTTGAAAAAAATCTGCAAAACCACAATATCTGCAGCACCAGATTAATAAAACCGAAGACAGGGCTTTCAAAAATACTTGACAGTATAACACACACAACAGAGAGGCAGATTATAAAAATGTTAAGTTGGTCGAGTCCATAGATGTTTCGAAAGAAATTCAATAGCTTTTCCTTGAAATTTTTCATTGCTTATCCTTTTCGTTTTGATAATCTTTAGGTAAACGGACGGACAGGGAAAGAAGCTCGTTTGCTCTTTCTTCGCGCGACGTAAGGGTTAAATAACCAAGGAGAGCTTCAAATCCGGTAGCCGTTCTGTAATCGCTCATTTTTGCATGCTTGGGAACGTTAAGATGTCCGCAGTTGCGTCCGCGCTTGAATATTTCAAGCTCCTCAGCAGTCAAATTTTCTTCCACAGAATGAAAGGACAAAGCCTGTGCGGCCGCATTTACCATCTGTTGAGCAGCAGCATTAAGGTCACGAGAACCGCTGATACCGGCATTAACAAGCATTTTCCTTACGTATAGCTCCATCACGCAATCGCCAACGTAAGCAAGAGTTATACCATCAAGCATATTTGGGTCGAACATATCATTCACCTGAAAATATAGACAATAATAACGACGGCACCCAGTACTATTCTGTACCATCCGAATGCCTCAAAGCTGTGCTTTTTAACGAAGTCCATAAGGAACTTTATCGCCGCCATAGAAACGGCAAAAGCAACAACACTTGCAACCGCAAGTACGATCCAAGCAAGCGCCGGAACGTTTGCACCGCTCTCCGAAATATAATCAAAAAATCCATAACCCTTGATGAGGCTTGCGCCTGCCATAGCGGGAATACCGAGGAAGAAGGAGAATTCAGCGGCAGCAGGTCTGGAGATCCCGATCATTCTTGAACCAAGGATAGTCGAAACGGAGCGCGAAGTGCCCGGAACTATAGAAAGTGTCTGAAAGCATCCGATAAAAAAGGCTTGTTTGTAAGAGATGGAATCAACGTTATCAACAGAAGCATTCTTGCCCTTCTGCAAATGCTCTATCACAATGAAAAGAATGCCGTAAAGCACCAGAGTGGTCGCAACCGTTATCGCGTTAAATATCCATCCGTCGATATCTTTACCCGTTTTTTCCTCAAGGATCTTATCGCCAACAACTCCTATAAGGGCTGCCGGTATACTGGCAACCACGACCTTGAACCATAGAGTCCAGGTTCCTTTCTTTTGCTCTACGCTTTTTGTCCTCGCGAAAGGATTGAGCTTTGAAAAAAACATAACGACTACGGCAAGTATAGCTCCAAGCTGGATGACGACCTCAAACATACTCATATATTCGTCGGCAAACGCAGCGCCCATTGAAGGCGCTACGTTAAGCTTTAAGAATTCGTCAAGAAGGATAAGATGGCCCGTTGAGCTTACGGGCAGCCATTCGGTAACACCTTCTACAATGCCAAAAATTATAGCCTTAAGTATCTCAATAAATCCGGTCATTCATTCCTCCAATGCATTTTCCAATTATTCTCCGGCGCGCATAATGTCGCCCTCTTTTACTTCAAAGGGAACCCTGCACCAGAATATCATAGAAGGGTGTGGCGCAGATTCGATTGACTTAGCGTCGGGAAGGTATAATTCTTTGACTTCAAAAGCTCTGCCGATCTTCGAAGGCGAGATAAGCTCCGCACCTTCTCCGACCTTTACCTTATTACGCTGCACAAAGCGGTAAAGCCTGCCGTTATCGTTTACAAGCTTAATTCCCGCAGCGGATATCAGCTTGGCCTCATCTTCGTTATACTCGGTCGCCGTAGCAAAATACGCCTTTTCGCGAATGTATCCCGTCTGACTTGTAAGCTGCGGATTTTTCAATGGGTCATCAAGATAATACCCGGTGCAATACTCTCTATGGGATACGCTCTCAAGCTCGCGGTACCAAACAGGATCAAAGCTATAACACTCGGGGGCAGATGCATAAGTATCGATGGCCATACGGTATGCATTGGTTACAACGGCAGTGTAGTAAGCACTCTTCATCCTGCCCTCTATTTTAAAGGAGTTAATACCGGCAGAAATAAGCTCCGGAATGTGCTCGATCGTACACATATCCTTAGAGGACATAATAAACGTTCCAAGCTCCGTTTGCTCGATCGGTATGGGAAGCTCGGGTCTCTTTTCTTCATAAATAACGTAATTCCAGCGGCAAGGCTGTGCGCATCTTCCGCGATTTGCATCGCGCTCTGTCATAAGATTTGAAAGCATACACCTGCCGCTGTAGGAAACACACATAGAACCGTGGATAAACGCTTCAAGCTCCACGTCGTCGGGAAGGGCATTGCGAATTGCCATGATCTCATCAAGAGTTAGCTCACGGGCAAGAACGAGCCTTTTTGCACCGAGAGCCGCATATGCCAAAGCCGCCTCAGGCGAAACTATACTCGCCTGCGTGGAGATGTGGATCTCCATATCGGGCATTATCTCCCGCACTGTTGCCATAACGCCGAGATCTGCAACTATTACTGCATCTATACCTGCACCGGAGATTTCGTTAAGAAAGCAGCGGAGAGCAGGATATTCATCACCGTGAGGCATTGTATTCAGTGTAAGATAAAGCTTTTTTCCTCGATCGTGGGTGTAACGCGCAGCCGCATAAAGCTCTTCAACGGTAAAATTATCAGCCGCAGAGCGCATGCCGAAATTTTGTCCTGCAAGGTAGACCGCGTCCGCACCGTAAAGAAGGGCAGCCTTCAGCTTTTCAAAATTACCTGCGGGCGAAAGAAGTTCTGGTAATTTCATTTCAACTCCTGCAAATCGTTAATCGATATTTTAAAGGGCGTGTAGACCACGCCCTTTATTTAGTCAGTTAAGCTTCATATTGTCCACGTACTCGGTGGGATAAACGTTTATCATAACCTTACCGGGTACGATATCGAGAACGTTTCCGTCAGCGCCCTTGATAACGAGCCCTGCGTTGGCGTCCTCTCTTATCCAAGTGATCTCCTCGCACATACCGTTAACACAATAGTAGCCCTTGCCTTCGCCAACGTAGTCTACGTTCAGACGGTTCTTTTCGTCATTGGGAAAGGGCTTGGTGGAAAGCTGGAGGATAATAAGATTCTTAAAGCCGAGCTGTTCGTTGGTCGCTCCGTCGATAGAGGGCTCGCTTGAATAATTACTGCGCATATAAAGGCCCTTTTCGGCATCATAAACGTACTCTGCACCGTAATTGGACTGCCAAGGATTATAGGGAAGGAATACGTGCTCTGCCTTTGCCGCGGTGGGCACGCTGTTTTCATCTCCTATAACGTAAGGGTAAGAGAAATCGGTCTTTATATCGGTGCGATAATTTTTATAATCGATGCAATCGCAGATCACCTCACCGTTTATCATGGTGCTGTGCTCGACAGCCATGGTGTAAAGCCTGTTTTCATCGCGGAACATGGGATTTGGATAATAATCGAGTCCGTTTATGGTCTCAACGCCCTCGGTCCAAAGATCCTCGCGCTCTGCGGCGTACTTGATTACGTCGGTCTTGATAAGGTAACTTACCGCAAAGCCGTAGCGGATAGCATTAAGAGCAAGCTGACGGCATCCGACGTCTGTGTCGGAACCCGCGTGGACCAGAATACTGTCGAAATCAGCTGCAAGTCGAACCATATAATCACGGGCAGAACGAATGTTTCCAACCGTGGGGAGATCGGTGTAATCAAGGAAGATAGCCATCATACGCGTCTCAAAGCCCTCGAAGGGGAGTTCTACAACAACGTCGGCATAAGAAAGTCCAACGGTGGGTTGTGCCTTGCGAACGTTGTCGATAGAAACGGAAACGGGACGCTTACCGGAGAGATCCTCCTCGGTTGGAAGTCCTGTCATGGGGTTAACGTATGTAATAACGGGCTCGGTAACGGGAGGCTCGGTTGTTACGGGTTCGGTCACAGGCTCTGTTACAGGATCAGTAACGGGCTCGGTAACAGGATCGGTTGCAGGATCGGTTACGGGATCCGTCACAGGATCCGTAGCCGGATCGGTAACCGGGTCTGTGGCTTTATCGGTAACGGGATCGGTAACGATCGGAGGCTCATCAACTCCGCAAGAGGTAAGGATGAGCGCGGAAAGGGTAATAATCGAGAGAATCAGGGCAATAGTTTTTTTAATATGCTTCAAAACAGTTCACCTCAAGAATTGTGGCGATCAAGCCATGCCATACCAATATCAAACGCATCGTAAAGTCCGTTTTTCTCTCCCTGCTTAAGTATGCGCTTATGGAAGGGGAGAGAGGTATCGGTGGAAATGATCTGGATAAGAATCTTATCGGGAATATCGTGTCCGCCAAACTTTTTAAAGGAAGTGATAAGCAGGAAAAGGACCGCCTTATCACTCATGTTGCCGTAGCAGATATTATTACCTTCTCGTACAAGCGCTTTGCCCTTGTACTCCATGAAAAGGGTCTTGGAATTATCAGCCATTTTTCAACCTCCTAAAATAATCTAAATATAACAAATAATATAATAGCGCAATTTTGATTAAATGTCAATGCCGATACAAAATTATGAATTGAAATTAAAGGAAGCTTAACTATTTATTCACAATTATCGCGGGTTTTCTCGTGAAAAGGTCGTATTCCTGCTTGGTTTTTTCGTAACATAGTGAAATAAACCTCTCCGCATCGATATAAAGTTCGGAAAGCTCGGTCGCATCCAACCTTCTGATATCGGAAGGAGTGCTTAAAACCGGCATTTTGCACGCACGGAGAAGGGACAGCCCCTTTTCGTTTGCCGCAAGCAGAGAGGTAAACTCGGGCAATGACGCAACGCATTCTTCAGTCGTTTCCAAAAGGCAGGAAATAACGGCCCGTCTGATCCTTGCGTTTGTGTATCTTTTGGTATTTAAAGCGTTGTACAGCTCCGTCATACTCCTTGCCTCGGACGCGTATTTTACGATCCTTCGCCCCAGGCCGCCGCCACATTCCGCAAATCCATCGACCTTTTCGGGATCGAGACTGCGAAGCTTATAAAGCACAGCCGATGATGCAAAGGAAATATCGCACGGCAGGTCTCCGTTACTTTTTGCTTTGTTCAATAAGTCAAAGCATTCTTTTGGGCAGTAATCACGCCAATAGCCGTTACTTGCAATAAGCTCTCTTATATGAGAAGCAGATGCGACGTTATTGCACACGATATCAGAATTATGATCGGTGCCCTTTCTTTCGATAAAGATAGGTTCGAGATCGTAATTACCGTCACAAATTGCGCGCAAATACTCAACTGCAAGAATGTTATTCGGCTTTTGAAGTGCTATCACGTGCTTCTCGGAAAGCTCGGAGCGAACTATTTCCTCGGTCAGCCTCGGCGTGGACGATATGCAGTCGCAAGCGCGCTTCTCGCTCATCAGTTTATCGAAGCGGTCATCGGAAAGAAAATGCGCAAGCTCAATGAGGATCTGCGGTTCACGTTCCTCGCACCCAAAAGCAAGGGAGTCGCAAGCGGAAGCGGCAATGTGTACACCTGCTTTTGCGAAATACGTTGCACCCGAGCAGGAAAAAGGATAAGGAAGCTCAAGAACCAGATCGGGTCCGCCCGAAAGAACGGCAGCCTCCGCACGAAGGTATTTATCGCAGATATGGGTGTTGCCGCGTTGGGAGAAGCTACCGCCCAAAACGGATACGATTGCGTCCGCGCCCATACCGCGTAATACGTCGGTCTGATATTTATGTCCGTTGTGAAACGGATCGTATTCGGAAATGATTCCAACAGTCTTCATTAAATCACCTCTACCGTATAATAACCCATTTTTATCGTTTTTGCAACATTATCTTGAAAAATGTAAACTTTATGCTTGCTTTTTCCGAACAATGCTATTATAATGATTACGTTTAAAATATTTACAGAAAGGTGTCCGGTCATCCGGAAAGAAAAATGAACGTACTTGTAGTAAACGCAGGTTCCAGCTCCCTTAAGTATCAGCTTTTCGATACAACCTCTCACACCGTGCTTGCGAAGGGTCTTTGCGACCGCATCGGTCTCGACGGTAAGATCACCCACAAGCAGCTTCTCAACGGCAACAGCTACGAGGCAGAGATCAGCATGCCCAACCACGCAGAGGCCACCAAGCTTGTAGTTAAGTGCCTCCTCGACGATAATTACGGTTGTGTAAAGAGCATGAGCGAAATCGAAGCAGTTGGTCACAGAATCGTGCACGGTGGTGCATATTTCTCCGAGTCCGTGCTTCGTAACGACGACGTGCTTACAAAGCTTGAGCTTTGCCGCGATCTTGCTCCCCTCCATACCGGCGCTCACATTATGGGCATAAAGGGTTGTCTCGAGGCTATGCCCGGTACTCCCCAGGTGCTTGTATTCGACACTGCATTCCACTCCACCATGCCCAAGGCGGCGCACGTTTACGGCATTCCCTATGAGATGTACGAGAAGTATCAGATACGTCGCTACGGTGCACACGGCACCTCTCACCGCTACGTAGCAGCCGAGTGCCTCAAGCTTCTCGACAAGCCCGTTGAGGACACAAAGATAGTTACCTGCCACCTCGGCAACGGTTCCTCTATTTCCGCTGTTAAAGGCGGCAAGTGCATCGATACCAGCATGGGCTTCACTCCTCTTGCGGGCGTTATCATGGGCACCCGCACCGGTGATATGGACCCCGCCGTCGTTCCCTTCATTATGGAAAAAGAAGGCTTCACTCCCGACGAGATGAACACCTTTATGAACAAGAAGTGCGGATTTCTTGGTGTTTCCGGAGTTTCCTCCGACTGCCGCGACCTCGACTCCGCTATTGCAGAAGGCAACGAAAGAGCAAAACTTGCCATCGACATCCTTACGTATCAGATCAAGAAATTCATCGGCTCTTACACCGCTGCAATGAACGGTCTTGACGCTATCGTATTCACTGCAGGCATAGGCGAAAATAACGCACAGCTTCGCGAGGACGTTATGAAGGATATGGAATTCTTCGGCATCAAGTTCGACGTTGAGGCAAATAAGAACTTCAAGCGCGGTGAGATCAACCTTCTCTCCACTCCGGATTCCAAGGTAAAGGTGTATATGATCCCCACAAACGAGGAGCTCGTTATCGCTTCCGATACCGAGAGACTTGTGAAGGAGAGCAAGTAATTTAATATTTCAAGGCCGCAAAGGTGTTCTTTGCGGCCTTGTTTTATAACATTATATCGGAAACGACTTTCACCATAGCTTTTTCATACTCGTCCTTTGATCTGAAGTCCATTGCGTTCCCGTACAAGTGATCAAGCAGGAAGTGAGCTTCTTTTGCGCGGCCCAGACATTCCACGGCACAGTCAATTAACGACTCATAGCTTTTTTCTGTCTTCTTTATCATACCTAACAGATCGTTTTTTTCAACCAACCTGCCGCAATGTACAGTCTTCTCCGTTTCATCATCATTCACGCTAACGTAAAGCGAGCAGCTTGGCACGTAGATATCCGTAAAGATATCAGGGCAAACAGGATGTGGTGATACAATTGCGGTCATATTTTTTTCCTTGCAAAGATTTGCAAGTGTTTTTATAAACACATATCCGCTGCAGCAAATATTCTCAGCTTTCATTCTCTTATAAGCACTAAAACCATGGTTGTTTAACCGTTTTCTCCCTATCATCGATATGCTGTCAACGGGTCTTAAAAGCAAAAGTCCTCCGTCTGATATGCCGCACTTCAAAAGTGATGCTGCTCTTTTTTTCATTGGCTCAATTTTAATATTCTTCATCGCAAGATCATATTCTTCACTTAAAATTTTTCCTGCACATGATATAAATGCATAAGCATTCCGGTATTCTTTTGTTTTATCATCCTGCAGCTGCAGGATGTTATCTTTCTTTGCTCGCAATGCACATGCATCCCAAAAACGCGACAGATCCGCTATGTGAGTTACTGCTCCGGGTGTTGAGAATGGTCTGGGATGAGGTGCAGTTGCATCGCAAGCGAAGAAAATTCTCCCGTTTTTTGGGTTATACACTTTTATCGCATCAAGGGAACCGGGATCCGATGAGCAGAAATATCTTTCACATATCATGTCTACGGATTCCGCAAAGCTTGCCAACGTGCTCAGCAGCCTCGATTTTCCCGTTCCCGGTCCGCCGATAATATTGATAATACGATCGGCTGTGCTGTCCTTAACGATATCGTCATAGTAGGATACAAAGCCGTCTTTGGTATTCGCTCCTGCAAAAAAACAGCCGCCTTTTACGAATCCGTCGTTATTTGTTTGATAAAATGCTTGCTCCATGTGACCTCCAAATATATTATATATATAATATTATTCATAAAATTGTGCGTAGTACTTGAAAACGCACATTTTTTTTGGTATAATGACTTGGATACGGAGAAAAGGTGGGTGAAATTATGCTTGTGATCGGACTTACGGGCGGCAGCGGAGCAGGGAAAAGCCTTGTTGCAAAGCACCTTTTATCCCGTGGTGGAGCCCTTATAGATTGCGATGCCGTATATGCCCGGCTTGTAGATAATCCCTCCGAGTGCACCGTAGCTCTTTCAGATGCCTTTGGTCCCGACGTTCTCACTCCAAGCGGAACGCTCGACAGAACTGCGTTATCCCAAATAGTTTTTGCCGACGGAGGCAAGGAAAAGCTTGCACTTCTTAATGCAACCGTACACCCCATCGTAATAAACGAGGTAAAGAGGGTGCTGACCAAGCTTTCGGATGATAGAGTTCCTTACGCTATCATTGATGCTCCGCAGCTTTTTGAAGCAAAAGCCGAAACGCTGTGCGACACCACTGTGTTCGTATTAGCGGACAGGGAGCTTCGCGCAAGCCGAATAATGCAGCGCGACAACATAACACGCGAGAAAGCCATGGCAAGAATAAACGCACAGCTTTCTGACGAGTACTTTGCCGAAAGATGCGAGCACTGCATCATAAACGATACCACCGAGCGCGAATTGAAGGAGCAATGCGCTTCGCTTCTTGATTCGCTCGGAATCGAAGATAACGGGGAGAAGGAATGAAAAAAGCAATATTACGCAGCTTTGCTGTGCTGATGATATTAAGTCTTTCCGTTTGCTTCGGATATCTTTACTCCCGTTTTTACGAGAAGTACGAAAGAGCTTCTTACCCGTGCGATTTCGAAGAGTACGTCAGCAAGTATTCGACGCAATTCGGAGTACCGAAGGAGATCATATACTCCGTAATAAAGACCGAAAGCGACTTTAAAAGCAACGCATTATCACACGCAGGTGCGGTCGGTCTGATGCAGATCACCAAGGACACCTACGACTGGATCGCGATGAAGCTTGGTGAAAAAGGTGAATTTGCGCTAATGTATGACCCGGAGACGAACATTAGATACGGTACGTACCTCATCTCTTATCTCAAGCTGGAATACGAAAATTGGGATACAGTGTTTGCCGCTTACAATGCAGGCTTCGGCAACGTCAATAAATGGTTGGCAGACCCGGAATGCTCTGACGGCAACGGCGTTCTGAAACATATACCCTTTGATGAAACGCGAGCATACGTAGAAAAGGTCAACGAGACCAGAGGGATCTACAGTCGGCTCTATCCCGAGCTGATCACGGAAAGCAAAAATTAAAATTACATACATAGGAGAAACGATATGAAAAATCAGGAAGAAAAATCCGCACTTGAGCTTCTTCAGGAAAAGCTTGTTTATAACAAGAAGAGCTTTTTCGAAGTAAGCGACGAAGCAACAAAGGACGCCGCACTAGAGTACGCCAAGGGCTATATGGCTTTCCTCGACTCCTCCAAAACCGAACGCGAAGCCGTAGTAAGCGGCATAAAGCTTGCTGAAAATGCAGGCTACGTTCCCTACAAGCTCGGCGACAAGCTTGTTGCCGGCGGTAAGTATTACCTTAATAACAGGGGCAAAAGCCTTTACGTATTCAAAATCGGTACCGACAGCGTAGAAAAGGGAATCAAGATCACCGCGGCGCACGTTGATGCGCCCCGCCTTGACCTTAAGCCCGTACCTCTCTATGAAAGCTCCGGAATGAGCTTTCTTAAGACCCACTACTACGGCGGCATCCGTAAATATCAATGGACTGCAATTCCCCTTGCGCTTCACGGTGTTGTTGCACTTGCCGACGGCACCGTAAAGGAAATCGTTATCGGTGAGGACGAGGGAGATCCCCTGTTCTACATCAACGATCTGCTTCCTCATCTCGCCGCCGACCAGAATTCCCGTCCTCTCGGCTCAGCCATCAGCGGCGAGGCTCTCAATCTTCTCTCAGGAAGCTCTCCCGCCTTCGACGGCAAGGGTAAGGATGAGATCAAGCTTAACGTGCTTCGCATTCTCAACGAAAAATACGGTTTTGTTGAGACCGATTTTATCAGTGCTGAGCTTTCTGCCGTTCCTGCGTTCAAGGCACGCGACATTGGACTTGACAGATGGCTTATCGGTGCATACGGACATGATGACAGAGTATGCGCTTATCCCGCACTCACCTCACTCCTCAACAGCGACAATACGGAGAAGACCGTTATCTGCGTTCTTGCAGACAAGGAGGAGGTTGGCAGTGACGGTAACTCCGGTATGCAGTGCCGCATTATTGCCGATCTTATCGACGAGATAGCAAAGGCTACCGATGCTAACGCAAATACCGTACGTGCTAACTCCGAGTGCCTTTCCGCTGACGTATGCGCCGCTTACGACCCCAATTTCCCAGAGGTATTCGAGATCCGCAACGCTGCTATGCTTTCCTGCGGCGTATCTCTTGCAAAGTATACCGGATCCAGAGGTAAGGGCGGCACCAACGATGCTTCTGCAGAGTTCGTTGCAAAGGTACGCGGATATCTTGAGGGCGCAAGCGTTAACTGGCAGATGGCCGAGCTTGGCAAGATCGACGTTGGCGGCGGCGGAACCGTTGCAAAGTACATTGCAAACCACAATATCGACACCGTGGATATCGGCGTTCCCGTTATCTCCATGCACGCTCCTTACGAGGTGGTTTCCAAGGCTGACGTTTACTCCGCATATCAGGCATTTGCCGCGTTTATAAAGTAATATGCTGAACAAACTGAAAGAGGTCGAAAAGCGATATTTTGACATTGAGGCGGAGCTTGAAAAGCCCGACGTAATGTCCGACCGCAAGCGTTACCTTGATCTTACACGAGAATACAAGCAGCTCGGACCCGTTATCACCGAATATCGCGAATATTCCCGTCTTTGCTCCGAAATAGAGGGCGCTGACGAGATAATCGCCATTGAAAGCGACGATGAGCTGCGCGACATTGCGAAGGAGGAGGCGGCAGAGCTGCGAGCTCTGCTTGCCGAATCCGAGGAAAAGCTCAAGGTGCTCCTTCTTCCCAAGGATCCAAACGACGGCAAAAACGTTATTATCGAGATCCGTGGCGGAGCGGGAGGAGAGGAAGCGGCACTATTTGCTGCTGTCCTTTACCGTATGTACAATATGTACGCCGATTCCGTGAAGTGGAAGACCGAGCTCGTTTCCTGCAACGAAACGGAGCTTGGCGGCTTTAAGGAGGTCACCTTCTCCGTAGCAGGCGAGGGAGCTTACTCGAAGCTTAAGTTTGAGAGCGGCGTTCACCGAGTTCAACGCGTACCCGAAACGGAATCCCAAGGCAGGATACAGACAAGCACCGCAACGGTTGCCGTACTGCCCGAAGCCGAGGACGTTGAGGTCGAGATCAAGGAAAGCGAGCTGAAGATCGAGACCATTAAGTCCAGCGGAGCCGGCGGGCAGCACGTCAACAAGACCGAGAGTGCCATAAGGCTTTTGCACGTTCCCACGGGCATAGTTATCGAATGCCAGGATGAGAGAAGCCAGTTTAAGAACCGCGACAAGGCAATGAAGCTTCTGCGCGCAAAGCTTTACGACATGAAGGAGCGCGAGCAATCGGAAAAGATCGCAAACGAACGCAAGAGCCAGGTCGGAACAGGCGACAGAAGCGAAAGGATCCGCACGTACAATTACCAGCAGGGAAGAGTTACCGATCACCGAATCGGCCTCACACTGTATTCACTTGACGATTTCCTGAACGGAAATATTACTCAAATGCTTGACGCACTTATTACCGCCGATGCGGCGGAGAGATTGAAGGGATCTTCAACTTGACAACCAAATTTATTTCAGCCGATCCGGAAAGGTTCGCGGAAAGCGACCTTTCCGATGCGGCAAAAGCAATCAGAGATGGCGGTCTCGTTGCATTTCCGACCGAGACCGTGTATGGACTTGGCGCCTCCGGAATTAATGATCGCGCCGTAAAAAGAATATTCGAAGCCAAGGGCAGACCATCAAACAATCCGCTGATCCTGCATTTCGCAAGTGTCGGCGATTGCAACGAATACGCAGTATGCGACGATCGTTTCCTCGCGCTTGCCGATGCTTTTATGCCGGGGCCTTTGACCGTAGTACTGCCTTCCAGAGGCAATTGTGCACCCTCGGTAACCGCAGGGCTTTCAACCGTTGCCGTAAGAGTGCCGATGCACCCTGTAGCAAGAAGCCTGATTAAGGCAGCGGGCGTGCCGATAGCCGCTCCATCCGCAAATCTTTCGGGCAAGCCGTCCCCCACCACCTGCGATCACGTAAAAAACGATCTTAACGGAAAGGTCGAATTCGTAATCGACGGCGGAGCCTGCACCGTTGGCCTTGAATCCACAATTGTTAAGCTCGATCCTACTGGTGCAACGCTACTTCGCCCCGGCGGAATAACACTCGAGATGCTGAAAAGCGTTCTCGGAGAAGTGGACGTAGCGCCCGAGGTGCTTGCGCCTCCTGCCCCCGGAGCTGTTCCCGAAAGTCCCGGAATGCTCCTTAAGCACTATTCACCAAACGCGCCCTTGTATCTCGTCAGAAGTGATGACCATGCAAGGCTCACCAGTTTTTTTCACGAAGCCTCAATGCAGCCCGATAACGCAATTATCTGTTTTAACGGCGACGTGAACCCAAAAAACAACGTATACTATCTCGGCGATCGCGATGATGAATTTGAGCATGCAAGAAGGCTGTTTGATCTTCTTCGAGTTGCGGACAAGCCGGGCATAAGACGCATTTATGCACCTATGCCACGCAGGGAAGGCATCGGACTTGCTCTTCAAAACAGAATGCTTCGCGCCGCCGCGTTCAGAATAAAAGATATTTAAGCAACAAGGTTTGCTTTACGAGAGGTTACTATGGCAAAGAAAAAAGCAGCCCCCCAAAAAAGACTTACCGACATAAACGAACCCCAGAAGCCCGCCGTACCGCAGCTTATAACCGACACGATCAAGGACAACTACATGCCCTACGTAATGACAGTTATAGTCAGCCGCGCAATACCCGAGATCGACGGCTTTAAGCCCTCACAGCGAAAGCTTCTGTACACGATGTACACTATGGGCCTTTTAAAAGGCCAAAGGACTAAGAGCACCAATATCGTTGGCCAGACCATGCGCCTACATCCCCACGGTGATGCTTCGATCTACGAAACGATGGTGCGACTCACAAGAGGAAACGACGCGCTCCTGCACCCCTTTATCGATTCCAAAGGATGCTTTGGCAAGCAGTACAGCCACGATATGGCATACGCTGCGCCCCGTTACACCGAGGCAAAGCTTGATTCCTTCTGCACAGAGCTTTTTTCCGGTATTGATAAAGATGCCGTCGACCTTGTTCCGAACTACGATAACTCCATGATGGAGCCTGTGCTGTTCCCAACGACCTTTCCTAACATACTCGTATCACCTAACTCGGGTATTGCAGTTGGTATGGCAAGCTCCGTTTGTTCGTTCAACCTTGCAGAGATATGTGATGCAACCGTGGCAATACTCAAAAATCCGAAAGTTTCAACGGACAAGCTGCTTGACATAATGCCTGCCCCCGATTTTTCCGGAGGAGCAGAGCTGATCTATGACCGCGAGCAAATGAAGCAGATCTACGAAACGGGACGAGGCGCAATTAAGCTCAGAGCCATTTGGGAGTACAATAAAAAGGACAACTGCATAGAGATACTGCAAATACCTTACTCAACCAATATCGAAGCGATCATAAAAAAGCTGACCGAGCTGTTCAAGGCAGGAAAGCTTAAGGAGGTATCCGATTTCCGCGACGAGATCGACCTCAACGGCTTCAAGCTTACCCTTGATCTTAAGCGCGGAACAGACCCTGACGCTCTTATGGCTCGCCTTTTCAAGCAGACGCCGCTTATGAGCGCATTTGACTGCAACTTCAACATCCTCATCGACGGCAGCCCGCGCCTACTCGGCGTTGCAGACATACTGAAGGAGTGGATCCGCTTCCGTCTCGGCTGCTTCTGCAGGGAATGCCGTTTTGATCTGAAAAAGAAGCAGGAAAAGCTCCACCTTCTTCAGGGACTCGGAATGATCCTTCTGGACATCGACAGGTGCATCGCTATCGTTCGTGGCACAGAAAAGGAATCTCAAGTCGTTCCCAATCTTATGAAGGAATTCGGCATCGATGAAATACAGGCCGAATACATCGCGGAGATCAAGCTTCGCCACTTGAATCGCGAGTATATCATAGAACGCATGAAGGAGATCGAGAACCTTCTTAAGGAGATCGCCGATCTTGAGGCTCTTCTTGCCGACGAGCTGAAGCAAAAGGCAGCTATCGCAAATCAGCTCATTGCAATAAAAAAGAAGTATGGCAAAGAGAGAAAGACTAAGCTTATCGGTGCCGAGGAGATCATCGAAGCTCCAACGATTGCGCCTGAGGAGAATTACAACGTTCGTATCGTCCTTACCCGCGACGGATTCTTCAAAAAAATTACTATGAGATCCCTTCAGGGTAATGACGTGCACACTCTAAAAGAGGGCGACGAGATCGTATTCTCAAGGGATTGCGACAATCTTGCTGATATTATTTTTATCACAAATGCTCGACAGATGTACTTTGCAAAGGTTTCCGACTTTTCGCAGGTCAAGGCGTCCTCCCTTGGAGAATTTGTAAACGCTACTCTTAAAATGGACAACGGCGAAAAGCCCATATGCGCTTTCCTCGCATCGGAAATGAAACCCGAAACTAATATTATTTACGTATTCGAAAACGGCAAGGGCGTAAGAATTCCGTATTCCGCTTACGAAACAAAGTCAAGCAGACGCAGACTCACCGGAGTTTACAGCTCGGCAAGTAATATAGTTTCCGCTATTGTCGAGGATGATACCAAGGACATTCTGCTCGAAAACGATTCGGGCAAGGCTATACTCATTTCTTCTAAGCTTATCCCGGAGAAGGCCACTCGAAGTGCGGGGGGCGTTCAGTTGATGACTTTAAAGAAAGACCAGACTTTGACCTCGGCAGTTACAGTGAACGACAAAAGTGCTGCTGTCGGCGGTATCAGAAAGATCAAGATACCCGCAGTCGGTGGCACATTCACACCCGCGGACAGAAAGAAACTGCTCGCAACACCCGATAGAAAGGAATAACTATGAAAAGAGCGATCATATTATTTGCGGTGGCGTTGGTGCTTTCCGCCACCTGCTACTTCACCGTACTTGCCGACGGCTACGATAGCACGACCGATCCGGTCATTACCCTCAGTTACGTAAACAACAATTTGATCCCGCAGATAAACAACCAGATAAGCGAGCTAAAACGACTTATTGAAAACGGTGGCTCAAGCGGAGGAGGTGCAAGCTCAACAGAGATCACCGAGCTTGGCAATCGCATTTCCGATATTGAAAGCAAGCTGAACTACTCTGCCACTTCAACCGAGCTCAAGGCCATTGCGGACAGAGTAACTGCTCTTGAAAAGAATGGCGTTTCCCAAGGTCCCGCACCAAGCGGAAGCGGATCCACCCAGTACGTTGCGATCTTTATTGAGTATGGAAAAAAGCTTATGGCTCCGTCGGCTGCAGTTGAGCTTATTCTTCGTTCAGGCACCGCCGTGGTGGTTTCTCCCTTTGCGGATCAGGGATTATCCGATATTACGGGCGGAAACGATCTGCTTAACTACGTGAACATAACACAGAATCACGCCCTTATAATTCCGCGAGGTGGAGACGGCAGAGGAATTTTGATCACCTCCCCCGAGGGCGCATACGTTATGGTAAGAGGAGA
>JAFSCG010000176.1 GCA_017436885.1 Clostridia bacterium
ATACGGCTATCGCCGTTACCGATCACGGAAACGTGCAGTCCTTCCCCGATATGATGATCGCCGCAAAGAAGCAGGGGGACATCAAGGTCCTTTACGGCATGGAGGCATATTTCTGCGACGATACGGAAAGTGCCGTGCACGGAGATAAAGAGGTTGACTTCAGCGACGAGTTCATCATATTCGATATAGAAACAACGGGTCTTTCGCCTCTTTCCTGCGCAATTACCGAGATCGGTGCGGTCCTTGTTTCAAACGGTGAGGTCAAGGACACCTTCGGCACTTACGTTGACCCCGAAATGCCCATTCCCGAAGAAATTACGAAGCTGACAGGTATAAGTGCGGAAACTGTCAAGGATGCGCCGAAAATAGATGCGGCGCTTGATATGTTCATGGAGTTTGCAGGCGACAGGATACTCGTTGCCCACAACGCAAATTTTGACATGGGCTTTATGCGTACTGCGGCGGATAACTGCAAAAAGAAGTTTGCCTATACGTATCTTGACACCCTTGCGCTTTCTCGCTACGTCAATCAGGAGCTTAAGGGACATAAGCAGGAGCAGCTTGCAAATTATTTCGGTCTTGGAGAATACAATGCACACCGCGCATACGACGATGCGGGAATGTTGGCAAAAATATTCAACTGTATGCTTGCAAAGCTCCGCCGCGAGGGCGTAACCGATATTGCGGGTCTTAAGCGCGCAATGGCAGACCAGTCCGATCCCTCGCGACTTAAGACCTATCACATGACTCTGCTGGTCCAAAACATGGCAGGGCTGAAAAATCTCTATAAGCTTATTTCCCAAAGTTATCTGAGCTATTACTATAAAAAGCCCCGTATACCCAAAACGGTCCTTGAACAGCACCGCGACGGCATAATAATCGGTGCTGCTTGCGAGCAGGGTGAGGTGTACCGCGCAATTCTGGAGGGAAGAAGCGACGGAGATATTGAGAATATCGCACGCTTCTACGATTACCTTGAAATAATGCCCCTTTCCAATAACCGATTCCTTGTGGAAGAGGGCAAGCTTCCCGACGACGAGGCGCTTAAAAACATCAATCGCCGCATCTGCGCCCTTGGCGAGAAGATCGGTAAGCCCGTTTGCGCCACGGGCGACGCGCACTTCATGGATCCCGAGGACGAGGTATACCGCAAGATAATCCTCGCGGGCATGAAGTTCCGCGATTGCGATCGCGATTGCGGTCTTTATCTGCATACCACCGACGAGATGCTTGAGGAATTTTCCTATCTCGGCAAGGAGAAGGCGGAGGAGGTAGTAGTTACCAATACCAATCTTATTGCCGATATGGTCGAGGTCATCAAGCCTATCCCGGACGGAACGTACACCCCGAATATGGAAGGCGCAGAAGAAGAGCTTCAGCAGCGCTGCTGGGACAAGGCGCGCTCTATGTATGAGTATAAGGGCGTACTGCCCGAAATAGTTTCCAAGCGCCTTGAAAAGGAGCTTACCTCCATTATAAAGAACGGATTTGCCGTGCTTTATATGATAGCGCAAAGGCTTGTTTCCTACAGCGAGAGCCTCGGCTATCTCGTTGGCTCCCGCGGCTCCGTTGGATCGTCCTTCGTTGCCACCATGGGCGGCATCTCGGAGGTAAACCCTCTTCAGCCCCATTATTATTGCCCCAACTGCCGTTGGAGCGAGTTCTATACAGACGGCTCCGTTGGCTCGGGCTACGACCTGCCCGACCGTATGTGCCCCGAATGCGGCACAAAGCTCATAGCAGAGGGACACGATATCCCCTTTGAGACCTTCCTTGGCTTCTACGGAGATAAATCCCCCGATATCGACCTTAACTTCTCGGGAGAGGTTCAGGGCAAGGTGCATAAGTATACCGAGCAGCTTTTTGGTGAAGGCAACGTGTTCCGCGCAGGAACCATTGGTACTCTCGCGGACAAGACAGCCTACGGATTCGTCAAAAAATACGTTGAATCCAAGGGTATGGACGTTTGCGAGGCGGAGATAATGCGTATCGTAAACGGATGCGTGGGTGTTAAGCGCACAACCGGTCAGCACCCCGGCGGAATCATAGTTGTGCCGAAGGAGTACGATGTTTACGATTTTACCCCGGTTCAGCACCCTGCCGATAACCCCGATTCCGATATTATAACCACGCACTTCCAGTTCTCGTATCTGCACGATACGATACTGAAGCTTGACGAGCTGGGACACGATATTCCGACCAAATATAAGAAGCTTGAGGACTATACGAATACCAGCGTTCTCGATTGCCCGATGAACGACCCGAAGGTATATGAGCTGTTCCTCTCAAGCGAGCCTCTCGGTATACCGCCGAATGCAATGGATAACTGCAGCCTCGGTACTCTCGGACTTCCCGAAATGGGAACAAGACTGGTCATTCAGGTTCTTGAGGAGGCAAAGCCGAAGAACTTCTCCGATCTTCTGCAGATATCGGGACTTACCCACGGAACGGACGTTTGGGCAGGCAACGCGCAGGAGCTTATCAAAAACGGTACCTGCACCATTTCCGAGGTTATCGGAACGCGTGACGGTATCATGACCTACCTGCTCCACAAGGGACTTGAGGACAGCCACGCATTCAAAATAATGGAGCTCGTCCGTAAGA
Organism: Clostridia bacterium; assembly: GCA_017436885.1. GTDB lineage: Bacteria > Bacillota > Clostridia > Oscillospirales > CAG-272 > RUG12395. The sequence continues at coordinate 2,605 of JAFSCG010000176.1, forward strand.
ACAAAAAGGGTGCGCCCATCCCCGAGGAAATGGTGGAGGATATGCGCAGTCATAACGTGCCCGAGTGGTATATCGACTCCTGCCGTAAGATAAAATATATGTTCCCGAAGGCACATGCGGCGGCGTACGTTATTTCCGCCTTGCGTCTCGGCTGGTATAAGATATACTATCCCGTGGAGTTCTATGCGGCGTTCTTAACGGCTGCACCCGGCGGCTTTGACGCGTCCATCGTGCTTGGCGGTCTTTCCTCCGTAAACGCGTACATCAAGATGGTAGATGATAAGAGCAAGCGCGATTCCAAGGAAAAGGCAACTGCAAAGGAAAAGGAATTGCAGGGTACTTTATACCTTGTGCGCGAGGCGCTGCTTCGCGGTGTCAAATTCCTGCCCGTAGACCTTTACAAGTCCAATGCATCTGCATTCCTTGTCGAGGACGGAAAGATACGCGTGCCCTTCTCCTCAATGAACGGACTTGGCGAAAACGCCGCACAGGCGATAGTTGAAGCACGCAAGGACGGCGAGTTCCTCTCCCGCGAGGAGCTGCGCATCCGCGCAAAGCTCAACAAATCCGTTGTTGATATGCTCGGCGAAGCAGGCGTGCTCTCCGAGCTTACGGAAACAAATCAGCTTTCGCTGTTTTAAAAACAAAAAGTCCGCACTGTGATTGCAGTGCGGACTTTTTTGCGTTATTTTGTAAGTCTTTAGCGAGCCTTCTTGGAAGCGATAATGCGCTGTACGAGCTTAACGATCTCAACGATCGGGATGATGCTGATGGCAAGACCCATTGCAACTGCGTACTCAACAAGGTTGAGGTGAGCAAGCTCAAATGCCTTTGCAAGGAAGTCGATCTCAACAACTGCGGTGGTGAGAAGGAAGGAAAGGATGCCTGCGCCCCAGAGCCACTTGTTCTGGTTCTTCATGGTGAAGATGGAGCCGTGGAGGGAACGCATATTGAAGGAGTGGAATATCTCGCACATGGAGAGGGTGAGGAACGCCATGCTGGTTCCGAGAGCCTCTGCGGTGTAATGTGCGCCAACGTGGCTTGCATACAGTACGTCGCGTCCGATGTAGTATGAAGCGAGAGTGATAAGAGTAACAAGCAGACCCTGATATGCAACTGCAACGCCAAGACCGCCGGCAAAGATGCCTTCGCGGGAGTCGCGGGGGCTGCGGTTCATTACGTCAGCCTCGGGCTTTTCCATACCAAGTGCAAGAGCGGGGAAGCAGTCGGTAATAAGGTTGATCCAAAGCAGGTGTACGGGCTGGAAGATGGTGAATCCGAGGAGGGTAGCAAAGAAGATGGAAAGGACCTCGGAAAGGTTGGATGCAAGCAGGAACTGAATTGCCTTACGGATGTTGTCGTAGATCCTGCGTCCCTCGCCAACAGCGGAAACGATGGTGGCAAAGTTGTCGTCTGCAAGGATCATGTCGGCAACGTTCTTGGTAACGTCGGTACCGGTGATACCCATACCAACGCCGATATCAGCGTTCTTGATAGAGGGAGCGTCGTTAACTCCGTCGCCCGTCATGGCGGTAACCTTGCCCTTGGTGCGCCAAGCGTTAACTATTCTCGTCTTATGCTCGGGCTGTACGCGAGCGTATACGGAGTAGTTCTCAACTGCGGTGTTGAAGTCATCGTCGGAGATAGAGTCAAGCTCTGCTCCGGTAATTGCCTGATCTGCGGAGGTGATGATGCCAAGCTGCATTGCAATGGCAACTGCAGTGTCCTTGTGGTCGCCTGTGATCATGATGGGGCGTATGCCTGCGGTGCGGCACTCGTCGATAGCGGGCTTTACCTCGGGGCGTACGGGGTCGATCATACCCACAAGACCGATAAAGGTCAGGTCGCACTCAACTGCGTCGCTCTCGTAAACTGCGGGCTCTGCGTCAAGGTCCTTCTTTGCGGCGGAAAGAACGCGGAGCGCCTTATCTGCCATTGCCTTGTTTGCGGCAAGGATGTCTGCACGGATAGCGTCGGTCATCTCAACGGTGTTACCGCCGATGAGGGCCTTGGTGCATCTCTTGAGTATCTCGTCGGGTGCGCCCTTGGTGAACTGAACGAGCTTTCCGTCCTCGGTCTTGTGGACGGTGGACATCATCTTTCTCACGGAGTCGAAGGGAACCTCGCCGATACGAACGAATGCGTTCTTCTGAACGTTCTTGGAAAGATCGAGGGTCTCTGCGTAGTTAACGAGTGCGCACTCGGTGGGCTCACCCACTGCGGTGCCTTCGCTTACGTCGAACTCTGCGTCGGAGCAGAGGGACATTGCGTTTGCAAGGAGCTTTTCGTCGTCGCCGTAATGGTCAACAACGGTCATCTTATTCTGGGTAAGAGTACCGGTCTTATCGGAGCAGATGATCTGGGTGCATCCGAGGGTCTCAACGGCGGTGAGCTTACGGATGATGGCGCTTCTCTTGGACATATTGGTAACGCCGATGGAAAGAACGATGGTAACAACGGTTGCAAGTCCCTCGGGGATCGCGGCAACCGCAAGAGAGATAGCCAGCATAAAGGAGGAGATGATGGGCTCGATGCCAACACCGTCCTGAACGAGCTTAACGCCGAAGATAACAACGCAAATACCGATAACAAGGTAGGTAAGGATCTTGGAAAGACCCGCAAGCTTGATCTGGAGGGGAGTTTTGCCTTCCTCGGCCTTGGAGAGCGCGTCTGCGATCTTACCCATCTCGGTCTCCATACCGGTGGCACAAACAACAGCCTTGCCGCGTCCGTAAACTACGGTGCTTCCCATGAATACCATGTTCTTGCGGTCGCCGAGGGCAACGTCGCCGTTTGCGCCTGCGGTAAGAGCCTCTTCCTGCTTGGTAACGGGAACGGACTCACCGGTGAGGGCAGCTTCCTCGATCTTCATGCTTGCGCACTCGATGATGCGCGCATCTGCGGGAACTGCATCGCCTGCTTCAAGGACGATTATATCGCCCACAACGAGGTCTTCGCTTTTAACGGTGATCTGACGTCCGTCGCGGATGACCTTGGAGGTAGCGGCTGCGATCTCCTGAAGGGCTTCAATGGCCTTTTCGGCCTTGCTTTCCTGGAAAACGCCGAGAATGGCGTTGATAAGAACAACTGCAAGAATGATAACTACGTCGGAGGGGAATCCCATGTGGCCTTCAAGAACGCCGTGGTATATCTCTACGCCTGCAGAGATAGCGGCGGCAACGAGAAGGATGATGGTCATGGGCTCGGCAAGCTGCTTGAAGAAGCGGTGGATAAGGGATTCCTTCTTTCCCTCTACCAGCTTGTTTTTGCCGTATTTTTCAATACGCGCTTCTGCTTCGGCACTTGTAAGACCGTTTGCTTCGTTGGCTTCAAGGTCTGCAAGCACCTTTGACTTGGGGTCTAAGTAAAAACTCATTTAC
>JAFSCG010000177.1 GCA_017436885.1 Clostridia bacterium
AGGGTGGAGGAGATCAAGCTGTTCTTCACGCCCCGCATAAATGACGGCACTATGGCATTGAGCGAGATATTCACGGTAGAGAAGAAATAAAAAATGATGCAAGGAAGCGGTGCTTCCTTGCATCATTTTTTATTTGCCAGTAGTCAGATAAGGAGAACCGCCCCACAGCAATGCCATGGGAGATGCGGAATAATTTATCCAGCTTCGTCCTCCGTCAAAGGTGAGATATACAAGCTCGAGTCCATTGACACCCATGGCCCAAACGCCGAAGTCCCCGTCAAAATACGGCATGGCAGGGTAGACCTCCGCATTGAATTCGCCGTGTATTGCGTCGGGGGGCAAATATCCCTCTGCTGGCTTGCCGTCGATGAGTATTTCTGCCTTCTGTTGATCGGTTTCTGCAAACTCACCTTTGACCTTTACGGTGCTTACTCGGTATTCCACTCCGTTGATAACCATGCCAAAGCTTCCCGCGCGGGTAACCTCAGCCTCCTCGGTAAAGGTCATTCCGCTATCCCGAGAGCGGAATGCGCTGTATACGTAGCTGCCGTCATCTGCCGTTTTGCGGCATACCGCATATATCTCCGTTTGGGTCAGCCAGGTAATATTGTCGATCTCATCGTTGAAGATGTAGTAGCGGAAGGAGCTTCCCGCATCGGTGGAGATAACAAGCACCCGTCCCGACCAATACCACGTCAGCGGCTTGGAGATATAGTAATTCAGCGTAACATTGCTTGCGGCGCTGTTTGCGCTGTTGAATTCCACGTTCATCTCCACTGTGTTTCCGTTGCCGTCCGTGAAGCTTGAGGGGGCGATCACGGTCTTTTCGTAATCGTTATAGCTGATAAAGTAGGTGGGCTTTCCGTAATTCCATTCGGTGTAAATTCGGTTTGCACTCGTGAACACGCCACAGTATGCGGGCACGTTGCTTCCGTCGCGGAATTTGATCGCTTTATTGAACAGGGTAATTGTGCGCGAGGGGGTGCCTGCGTAATTATATTTCCAGCCAAGGGTGGAGATAAGCACGTTTTCCGATTCGGGCACTTGGACGTGGTCGCTGTACACGGTAAAGGTGTGTCCCTCATATTCACGGATGCTACGGTACTCGGCGATCTCCACCTCCACCTTTTCAAGATACGCTTCTCTGCGAGGGTCGAACAGCTCCCAGCTTTGACCGCCGTCAAAGGAGATGATATACGCGTAATATACTATCTTCCCGTTCTCGGAGGGGTATTCGCATCTCAACCGCGCTACTCCCGTTTCTCCCTCTATATACGGTTTTTCAAGGGAGAAGTAGTGCAATGCGGATGCGCTTTTAACGTATTTGCTGAGAAAGAAAGTAGGAGAGATGCACGTAAGGTAGGTAAATCCCTCAACGGGGTCAAAAAACTGTCCGTAATAATGCTCGCTGTCCATGGCAAGGGGAACGTTTATTGCGATCACCTCGTTGGTGTAGGGGTTCTTGTCGCAATGGTTCACTTCCTGCATACAATGGAAGGTATCTCCGCCATCGTCGGTTATATACAGCCAAACGATACGCATTCCCGCCGCATATAATACGTCGGTATCGTAATAGCCGTAGTTTTCATCAAAGAACTGCAGGTTAGTGGGGAGCAGCTTTACAGAGGCACCGCGGTCCTTTACTACGATCGAGCATTCGTATTCGCGCCCATCCTTGAAGGTTATAATGCCGTGGGCAAGCCCATCACTTAACATTACGGTCTTAACGTCCAGTATCTCGGTTGTGCCGAGGTCTAATGTAACAGCGGAGCTGTTATATTCAAGGGGTTCGTCGCTCTTTATTTCGATGGGATCGCTTCCATCCCCGTAGGAGAGCCACAGCCGCTTTCCGTCGGTGGAAAAGCCCGCGCTCCGAAGTGCTTCCTTCCTCGGGGTGAGAACGGCTTCCTCGGATGCGAAGAACGAAAAGCTTCTGTCGGTGCTGTAATTAATATAAACGCCGTCGGCGGGGAGCTTTATGTTGCTGTCTTTTATGTGGTAGTAGCCGTCATCGCCAAGGTATATGCGCTCGTCGTGATCTCTGTCGGTAAGGCGCGCACCGGAAATGGCGTTTTGCATTTTTGCGCTCATTTTGCCGTAGTGGTAGGCAAGGGAGGATATGCTCTCTATCCTTGCGTTGTCCGCAACGTCGATCTCGCCCTTAAAGCCAAGGAAGGCATATTTTTCTATCTTTTTAACGGTGGAGGGAAGCACAAGCCTGTCGATGCTCGCGTCCATAAAGGCACGCTCGGGGATAACGGTTATGCCCTCGGGCAGAATGACCGTGTGCGCACACAGATCCTTGAATGCGCCCTCATTCAGTGTACGTCCCGTGCCCGTAAAGCTCAGCGTGTCTATCTCGCACGCGGCAAGAGCGGCGTATGCTATCTCCGTTTCGGCGGAAAGCACGACATCGGGATATCCTGTTATATTGGCTTCCGCCAGATATTTAAGTGTGCTTGGAAATACCGCCTTAACTGCGCGGGTAAAGTTGCATTGCACGCGAGCGGCCTCGGGTATATCGGTAAATACGTATTCCGTTTCGTTGGGGCCGTAGCCGAATTTTGCAGATACACTTTCGATCGTGCGCGCGTCTGCGGTATCATAGGTAAGTGCGGGCACCTTGGTTCCGTCGTGCAGATACAGATCGGCACTTCCCAGATCCGCGTTTCTTACGGTCTGCGTATCGCAGAATCCGCTGCCAAGGTAAACAAGACACGGTTTTTCTTTGAAATACTCGTTTAACTGATATTCAAAGGCGCGTTTGCCGATGAGGGTAACGGAATCGGGTATGCGTATCTCGTTAAATCCGCAAAGAGCAAAGGCGTATTCGCCTATGTATTCAAGTCCCTCGGGCAGCACGATGCTGTCCATTTTCTTGCAGTAATAGAATGCTCTGTCCTCGATGCGCTTTAAGGTCTTTGGCAGGACTACGGTCTTAACCAGCCAATCGCCCCATTCGCGGAAGGCATCCTTGCCGATGGCGGTAACGGGATATCCGCCAAGGACCTCGGGTATTATTACGTTCTCCGCGTTGCCCTTGTATTCGGTTATCGTGGCACCGTTTGCGTCCACAATATACGCAAAATCGCTTTCCGCAGTCGCAAGGGGAACGTCCTTGTAGAGGACCACAACGTCAAGTCCCTCTTCTATGGCTTTTACGGCCTTCTCGTAGTATTCGGGGTATTTGGAAAAGCGATATTCGTAGTAGGGGAAGGTAACGTAACAGCGTTCGCCTGCGTTAAGTATTTTTATGGCGGGGAATGCGGTGTAGGCATACTCGCCCTTATCCACCGCCTCGCCCTTAATTGCGCGCAGACCGTCTTCGGTCTTTTCAAATTCCACCTCCGACCAGTAGGAGGGGATAAGCGCATATGGGTCAATATACTCAGCTCCGTCAAAAATGAATCCAAGCTTGTCGGTGCTGTCTATATCGAATATCGGAAGCGTGAGCTCGGGCTTTCCCGCCTCGCCGACGGTCGTAATGGCAAAACTCGTTTCAAAGGAGCCGTTTACCGCGTATTTTGCTTCCTCGACCTTGTATTTTGCCGAAACGTCAAGATCTGCGTAAAAACCGTCCTGCAGCTCTCCGATAAGGTCGGAGAGGTCTTCTTTTATTTTGATTTTTTTCTTGGTGTAAACGGACTCTTTTTCATCGCTTATGCTGTCGATGTAAAGCTTCGGCAGAGGTGTGGCGTTTATTTCAACCTGTGGCGGTGCCTCGCATATTTCAATTTCAGTTTTATATTTGGGGTCGTATTCCGTAACGTCGCATTCGTAGTAGGCAAGCAGAGTGTAGCATTTGTCCTCTATGATGTATGCCCTTACAACGGGGCGCAGCAGATATTCGTAGGTAGTGCCGTCGTTTAACGTCCCCGAGTGCGTTGTGGTGCTGTCGGCGCGCCAGGTCCACACTCCGTCCTCGACGGTAATGCTGCCCTTCAGGTCGCTGAAATAGTCGGGGATCACCACGTTTTCGGTAAGGTAATCGTAGTCCACGCCCTCGTAATTGAATTTTATATCCTCAATTAGCTGTTGGTCGTAGAGCGGAACGGAAAAGCCTTTAACGAATTTCGGTGTGTAATGGGCAAACGGTATATATCTTTTGAGGTCGTCGTTATAGTAGCTTGCATTTGCACGCGTGTGGTCAAAGGGATAGGATACGTGTATGGTTACGGAAAAGCGATCAAGGAGACCCTCGGGAATTTTTGCCGTTGGGGATGCCTTAAGATCAGGAAAACGCTTTCCGTACATGGCACCGTACTGAGTGCCTGGTTCGGGTGCCTCTGTGGTCGAGGGCGTTTCCGTGGTCGAGGGTGTTTCCGTGGTCGATGGTGTTTCCGTGGTTGCGGGAGCATCTGTGGTCGATGGGGCGGTGGACGTA
>JAFSCG010000178.1 GCA_017436885.1 Clostridia bacterium
ACAGCCACTTTTCTTTTACTTTTCTTTTTTTGGATGTCTACCGCAAGAATAACGCTCCGTGCAGAATCCGACCTTATCGCATTTTGCCATAAAGTAATTCTCCGTAAGGTATTTCCACTCCTCGGAATACTCGGAGAGCGCCTTTAGGATATCGTTGAACAGGCGGCGGTACTCGTGGTAAGCGCGGGTGCACATTCTCTGGCGGGACATATCAAGCAAATTGCGCAGATTGTGCTTGCAAACTATCTTAGTGCTCATTCCAAGGGGCAGGAGCATTGCATTATCCTCGCGGGGAACGCCAAGCTCCTCCAATTTTTGCAGGGCAACGAGAATATCGTTCATTGCGCCGTCGTAAACGGCCTTTGCCTCGGCGTTTGCCTCGATCTTTGGCGGGGTAACGTAGTCGAAGCCCTTCTGATAGTTTATGTAGCGGGTGCTGGCCTGCAGGCGCGTGGGCGCACCGCCAACGTGAGTGTACCACTCGCGGATAACGCGTGCGCTGTATCCGTCCAGTATCATATAAACGTCGGGGAATTCAAAGGTCCTGCCGTGCTCGCTTTCAAGGCAGTCGATGCCTCTTTTGTAGTTTTTTTCGGCGTTGGTGATGTCCGCTCCCCAGCAAACGCCCGCCTCTGTACCGATGAGGCTGATGGGGTCCTTTGCGGTATAGCTCTGGATGATTACCTGTGGCATTTTTCCTCCCGTCGTTGAAAACCGCCTTGGCGGTTTTCTTCCTTTTCTTTTATTTTTTATCTTTTATCTATTCTCTCTTATCTGCGAGCGTATATAGGATCCGCACCTACTTTAAACAAGTCTTTTTCTTAACTCCTCGCCCGAGCAGGGTGAGAGATATGCAGGAGCGATATCAAGCACCGTCTTGCAGCCGACTGCGCCCTCGGAATTGAGTCTTGCGGCGGCACGGGCATAGGCGCAAAGCACGGAGGAGGTAAACTCGGGGTTTGAATCCAGCTTCAGGCTGTATTCGATAACGTGGCTGTTTTCGCCGTTAAGACCGGTCTTTCCCGTACGGATAACAAATCCGCCGTGGGGGATGCCCGCGTGGTCACGCATAAGCTCCTCCTTGGTGATGAAATGCACGGTGGTATCGTAATCGGCAAAATAATTGGGCATGGTCTTTATCTCGTTTTCGATGCGAGCCTTGTCTGCGCCCTCCTTTGCAACCACGAAGCACTCACGGAGATGCTTTTGGCGTGCGGAAAGCTCGGGGCAGCTGCCGCTTCTGACAGCCTCAAGGGCGGCATCCACGGGAATGGTATACTGACGGGCATCCTCGACGCCCTCCACTCTGCGGATGGCATCGCTGTGTCCCTGACTTACGCCCTTGCCCCAGAAGGTGTAATCCTTGCCGTTGGGGAGGACTGCCTCGGCATACAGGCGGTTAAGGGAGAACATACCGGGATCCCATCCAACGGAGATAACGGCGCATTTGCCGCCCTCTCTTGCGGCGGCATCCACGTTTGCAAAATGCTCGGGGATCCTTGCGTGGGTATCAAAGCTGTCAATAACGTTGAAGTGGCGTGCAAGTGCGGGAGTCTGCACGGGCAGGTCCGTAGCACTTCCGCCGCAGATTATAAGCACGTCGATATTATCCTTGTGGTCAAGGATATGATCCATGGAATATACGGGGCAACCCGTAAGTGTTTTAAGGGTGGAGGGATCGCGGCGGGTAAACACGCCGTAAAGCTCCATGTCTGCGCTGTTTACAACGGCACACTCGGCACCTCTGCCCAGATTACCGTAGCCTACTATGGCTGTTCTTATCATTGTGATGACCTCTTTTCAAAACGTTTGCAAATATTATATTTAAATTATAAATCCAATTTTACCATTAGTCAATCCCCAATATCGTCCGCAATGGCGGAGTGGAGCTTTTTGCGCATTTCCGCACAGGACTTGCTGTAATCTCTGCCTGCAAGACCCGCGTAATAGGCGGCGTTGGAGAGGATGGAAACGTAAATACCGCGCTTAAAGTCCGCAAAAACGGACGTGCCGCTAAATCCCGTGTGTCCGATGCTTCCCTCGGAAAGGAGAGTGCCGCCCTGGGCGTATCTGCCGTCAACGTAAACGTAGCCAAGCCCCCTGCCCATGGAATGAGCGGCGGTGAAGTCGGCGGCGGCAATATCGAAGGTACGCTCGCTTATTATTGCGGAATGCTTGTTAAGGAGGGAGCGACCGAAGATGCTCATATCGTCGATACAGGAAAATATGCCCGCATTGCCCGCCACACCGTTAAGATAACGGGTGAGGGGATCGCTGCACTTATTTGCCCCAAGATAGGGATGGCGAGTGCTTTTTACCATATTGCCGGTCCTTTGAGGCAGGAAGCAGGTATCGGTCATGCCGAGAGGCTCGGCTATCTTTTCGTCAAAAAGAAGATTAAGAGGCTTATTATACAGATTTTCGAGAATAAAGCCAAGCAATGCAAAATTGCCGCAGGAATATTCGTATCTTTCGCCCGGCGTGAACATCAGAGAAGAAGCCAGCACCTGCTCGATGTACGCCGCGCGGTCGTTGGGACCGACGAAGCCCGTTGGAGTATTTTTACGCAAGCCCGAAACGTGGGAAAGAAGCATCCAAAGGGGAATATCCCGCTTATCCTCGGGCGCGCTTGGAAAATACTTGCCAAGGGGGTCTGCGTGGCTTATTTTTCCCTCGTCCATTGCAATGTGGAACAGGGGCGTTACCGCCATTATTTTGGTAACGCTCATCATATCAAAAAGGGTCTTGCCGTCAAGCACGTTGCCGCGGCTGCTTCCGAAAACGCGGAAAAGCTCCCCTTCCCTATTACCGACGCAAAGGGCAATATCCCCCGCCCATGCGGTGTCGATAAGCTCCTTTACGGTTTTTTCGGTATTATTAATGCTGCTTATCTTCATAACGTCCTCACAAATTAAAATACTGTCTGTCAAGCGAGCGAAGCTGTACAGCCTCCGCTACGTGCCTTGCTCCTATTATATCGCTTCCGTCAAGGTCGGCAATTGTACGTGCGACCCGAAGTATCCTATCATATCCGCGGGCGCTGAGCCCCATTTTTTCAAAGCTCATTTCAAGCAGGCGGCTACCGCCCTCGTCCACCTTACATACGGTGCGTATGTGAGTTGGGGTAATGTCCGCATTACAGAAAACGTCGGTAATACCCTGCTCCCTGAAGCGCTCAAGAGCGCGCTTGCGAGCCGCATTTACACGCTTTCTTACCTCTGCAGAGGTCTCGCCCCTTTTATCCGAGGTCATCTCCCCATAAGTGACGGAGGGAACCTCGATCTGAATATCTATTCTGTCCGCAAGGGGGCCGCTTATTTTGGCGAGATAGCGCTTTATATCGTCGGTCCTGCAGGTGAAGGCCTTGGTGGGATGACCGAAAAATCCGAATTTGAATGGGTTCATAGCGCACACAAGCATAAATCGGCTGGGGTAGCGCACTCTGCCCTGCACACGCGCAACGGTTACCTGTCCATCCTCAAGCGGCTGACGGAGAGCCTCCGTTGCCGCCTTGCTGAACTCGGGAAATTCGTCGAGAAACAGCACTCCGTTATGCGCAAGAGAGATCTCACCGGGGCGCGGTATCTGTCCACCTCCCACAAGGGAAGGCGCGGACATAGTGTGATGCGGGGAACGGAATGGACGGGAGCGCAGGAGCGTTTCGTTATTTCCGAGAAGTCCCGCAACAGAATACACCTTGGTGCTTTCCAGTGACTCGCCGTAGGTAAGATCGGGCAAAATACCCGGAAGTCTTTTGGCAAGCATCGACTTGCCGGAGCCGGGAGGGCCGATAAAAATAATATTATGACCGCCCGCCGCGGCTATCTCAAGGGCGCGCTTTGCGCGCTCCTGCCCCATAACGTCCGATAGATCGGGCACGTTTTTCGGCGGTGCGGAAAAGAATGCGTTTTTATCAAAGGAAACGGGCTCAAGCATCCGCTCTCCCCGCAAATGGCGGACGATGTCCGTTATGCTCTCGCAGGGGTAAACAGTTATCCCCTCGGCAACCGAGGCCTCCATTGCGTTTTCTGCGGCGATGAACAGCTCCTTCCTTCCCGCCTCTGCGGCGGCAATGGCAAGGGGCAAAGCACCCGGAACGGGACGGAGAGCGCCGGAAAGGGAAAGCTCGCCTATAAAGCACTTATCCTCCATATCCACCGTTTCGGGAATATAATGGGCACAGCGAAGTATAGCTGTGAGAATTGCGCAATCAAATCCCGCGCCCTCCTTACGCCTTGCGGCAGGAGCGAGGTTGACGGTAAGCAAAATATCGGGGAAACGGAAGCCGCTGTTCTCGCAGGCGGTGCGCACGCGGTTTTTTGCCTCTTTTACCGCCGCGTCGGGCAGACCGACAATGTCAAAGGCCTCCATCTTTTTCTGTGCGCTGCATTCTACCGTGACCTCAAAGCCGTCGATGCCGTTAAGTCCGGCACAATACACAGTGGATAGCATTATATCACTTCCCTTTTGATTTTACGTTCAGGACAATATGGACTCCTGCTTTTTCGGGCGGGACATAAGCCGCGTAATGGCTGTTTTGGGTGATTCGCCCTCGAAGCATATCTTACAGCATTCCTCGGTTATGGGCATCTCCACGCCGTGCTTTTTTGCAAGGGCGGCCACGGTTTTTGCGGCGTAATAGCCTTCCACGGTGCCAACCTGCTTCACGGCATCCTGCGCGGAAGTCCCCTGCCCGATAAGAATGCCCGCACGATGGTTTCGGCTATGCATACTCATACAGGTAACTGCAAGGTCGCCAAGGCAGGAAAGACCGCTGAAGGTCTCTGCCTCCGCGCCCATAGCAACGCCAAGGCGGGTTATCTCCGCCATTCCGCGGGTAATAAGTGCGGCCTTGGTGTTATCGCCCATACCGAGTCCGTCGGATATTCCCGCGCAAAGGGCAATAACGTTTTTAACTGCGCCGCCAAGCTGAACGCCCAGCTCGTCGCCGCTTACGTATACGCGAAGCACGTCACCGGAAAATGCATCCTGCACAAAGCAAGCCGCACGCTCGTCAGACGAGGCGGCAACCACCGCGGTAGGGATATTCATTGCTACCTCCTCCGCAAGGGATGGGCCGCTTAAGGTTACGATCCTTCTGCCAGGGAGCTTTTCCTTGACAAGCTCAGATAGCGGTCTGCCGCTTTCCTCGCAAAGTCCCTTTGCAACGTTGCACACCACCGTGCCCTCACTGATATAAGGAGCAAAAGCCTCGGCAGTGGTGCCAACGGCAAATGAGGGCACCGCAAGCACCGCAAGATCGGCGCCTGACGCAACGCTCTTATCACAGGTTATTTCCATATCGTCGGGCAGGATAAGTCCCTTAAGGAGGGGATTTTCCCTTGTGCGGCGAAGCTCCTCTGCCTCGCTTTCAAAATATGACCAAATGGTAACGCGATATCCGTTACGGTACAGCACGGATGCAAGGGCAGTTCCCCAAGCGCCTGAACCGAGGACTACTGCGTATTTTTTTGTATTATCAAGCATAGCGATGCCTCACTTTTAATATATATTACCATTTTATCACAAACTCCGCCCACAGTCAACAATATGTTGCATCGTGCCGCCTACCGGCCTGTTGTTTTAAAAAAAGACAGTATAGTTACCCTACAAAAGGCTTTTTTACCTTGCGTTGCGGAGAGAGAGGTTGTATAATAGAAATATAAACGTATCTTTGTTATTATTCTTTCGGAGGATGCAATGAAAAAGATCAAAGTAGTGCAGATAGGCATTGGCCACGACCACGCGATGTACAACTTCTCCGTGATCTGGGAGAGGAAGGATCTGTTTGATACCGTTGGCTTCGTGCGCCCTGCAGAGGACGGTCCCAACCGCGGATTTATGAAAAAATTCGGCGAGGCAGCTCCCGAGCTTACCCTTGAGGAGGCGTTTGCAATTCCCGACCTTGACGCCGTTGTGGTCGAGACCCACGATCTGTACCTCGTTAAATATGCGCAAATGGCCGCAGACCGCGGTCTGCACGTTTTTATGGACAAACCCGGCAGCCAAAGCTGCGAGGACTTTGAAAAGATGCTTTCCACCATCAGATCCAAGGGCAAGGTGTTCGGCATCGGATATATGTATCGCTACAACCCCATCGTTATGAAGGCGCTGAAAGAAGCAAAAGAGGGCCGCTACGGCGAGATCTACTCCATCGAAGCACATATGAGCCGCGACGATACCAACGCAAAGCGCCAGTGGCTTGAGGATTTCAAGGGAGGAATGACCTTCTTCCTCGGTTGCCACCTTATCGACCTTGTGTACTCATTTTTGGGCATTCCCGAAGAGATCATACCCTATAACGCATGCACGGGCATATTCGGCGTAACCTCCGAGGATTTCGGTATGGCGGTGCTGAAGTACAAAAACGGCTACTCCTTTATTAAGACCACCGCCTGCGAGCCCGGCGGCTTCCTCCGCCGTCAGCTTGTGGTCTGCGGCAGCCTTGGCACCGTGGAGATCAAGCCCCTTGAGCGTCACGCTCCCGGCGGACTGCTTACCACCGAGCACAAGGAGGTCGTTCGCGAGACTCCCGAGAAGTTCTTCCCCTGGGCAGTAGAGGGCGAGCAGTTTGCCACCGACGCCTTCAACCGCTACGAGGCAATGATCGTTGAGTTTGCGGAAAAGATCAACGCAAACACTCCCTCCACCGACGACGAGCTCCTCCGTGAGGCTCGCGTACACCGCCTCGTTCTTGCCGCCTGCGGCATCGAGTGCGATTACAAGGGCGAGATAAAGCTGTAAACGTATTGTTCGCGACAATATATCGAGTTTGAGCACAGCGAAAGCATATCGAGTCAACGAAGTTGACGTATCGACAGCCGGCGCGCACGTTACACGCGCAGAAAAATACAAAAGAGAATAGATAAAAATAAGAGTAAATGAAGAAAACCGCAAAGCGGTTTTCAACGGCGGAAGGAGCAAGCCCCTTCCCCGGATTCACTTTTCACTCTTATTCTCCACCGGTCGATAGCTTCGTTTTAACAAAAAGGGCTGTCTCAAATGCTCTGTTCAGCATTTGAGACAGCCTCTTTTTTCGGTTATATCAGTCGTTATTCAACCAACTGTTAAGCGGAACGGCGCCGCCGTTAAAGCCGCTGAGGCCGGTATTTACCTCGTCAGCATCGAAGATCACTACCTCTGCCTGCGGGCGGAGGTACTCAAGCTTGCTTGTATCTTTCATTTTTACCTCCTTAATTCATTGCCGCATAAGCTGCAGCGGATCTTCCGTAGGTGTAAAGACGCATACACAGAGTTGCCATAGCGGTGGGCTCACC
This sequence comes from Clostridia bacterium, assembly GCA_017436885.1. GTDB lineage: Bacteria > Bacillota > Clostridia > Oscillospirales > CAG-272 > RUG12395. The sequence goes on from JAFSCG010000178.1 coordinate 7,278, forward strand.
CTCGCTTGTCTCGCCGTGCATTACGTAAACGTAGGATGCAACGCTGTACTCAACGGTTTGAGCGGTCTGGCCGTCTACCTTAAGAACTGCGGTGACCTTATCGTCAAGCTGGGTCGCAAGGATATCGCCGCTGTAGGCAATGTACTTGTTGCTTCCTATCTTTTCGAAATCATCTGCGGTAAGGGTAAGTCCGCTTACCTCAAGAGTGACCTTGCTGATATCATCGGTCACGATGTGGTAGAATATCTTGTTTGCGTAATCGAATCTTACGCCCACTGCAACGATCTCCGCACCGGTAACCTCGGTCTTAACGCTGCTTGTGATATTAGCCTGGGGAGCAACGAAGCTGCTTGCGCCGTCAACGTCCGCGTTTGCCATAGAATCGGTCGCATAGCCGGTGTACTCCTGTGCGGCCGCGCCGTACTCAAGCATATCGGCAATAAGAGTCTTAAGCCCCTCGTACTTCTCGTTGCTCATACCGTCGGGCTTGGTGGTGAGAAGCATATCAAGATACTGACGGATACTGAAATCTGCCAGCACGTCAAGCTCCTCCTCGCCTCTGACGAGCTTTGCGCTGATCAGGGTGGTCATACCCTGAGGAGGCAGACCGAACAGGCTGAACTTGTAAAGGCCGACCGCCTCGTCGTACACGCCCTCGATCTCAAACTCCTTATTGTCAGCGGTAACTACCAGCTTCTCGCTCTCGCTGTCCCAGATCTTTGCGTAATAGTTAAGGGTAAGATCAGTGCCAACGGTCACATTGACGTTTGTTATCTCATCTGCAATGGCAACGAATGCAATGGAGTTTGCATTTGCGTAGGTCTCTGCGGTAGAGCCTGCAAAACCGTAAATGGTAAGGGCCTCGTTGCCGCTCATAACGCCTTCAATGGCAATCTCCTTGTTGAGGATAACTACCTCCACAAGAGCCTCGCACTGAGCGAAGTTGCCTGCGGCAACGGTCTGAACGGTCTTGGGAAGCGTTACGCGCTCAAGAGTGCCGCAACCGTAGAATGCATAGCCGCCGATGCTTACGATGTCGTCGGGTACCGCAAACTCCGCACCCTTCTTTGCGGCAGGATAGCAAACGAGCTCGGTGCCGCAATAAAGCACGCCGTTAACGTCGCTGTAATTCTCATTGTCCTCGGCAACGTTTACAGAGATAAGGGCGGTACAATCCTTAAAGGATGCCGTGCCGATAGCCGTAACGTCCTTATGGATATCAACGGAGGTAAGAGCCTTGCATCCCTCAAAGGCGTGATCGCCGATGCTCGTTACCGTATCGGGTATGGAAATGCTCTTTACCCGGGAGCAGCCGAAGAATGCGTAATCACCAATGGTGGTGGCACCGCTTTCTATCGTTATCTTCAGGATGCTGTCCTTGTAACCGTAGCTGTACCAGGTGTGATAATAGGACTCTTCCTTGTCGTACATTTCACCGGTACCGGAGATAACGAGCTCGTTATCTGCGTAAAGCACCCACTCAAGGTTTTCGCCGCATCTGCCGTAGGAGATGAAGGGAACGCAATCGTGTTCATTGTCCTCGGCGTAGGTCTCGGCGGTGGAGCCGGTATATACGTACATTACGAAATCGGCAGGTACGTTTTTGAAGACGTCCGTGCCAAAGGCGGTTCTTGAAACAAGGATCTTTGCACATTCAAGGGAGGTGCAGTTTGCAAAAGCCTCGTTTCCGATGGAAACACTGCCGTATACGGCGATCTTCTCAAGAGCGGTACAACCGCGGAATGCGGCGTTGCCCATTGTGGAAAGAGAGGAAGGAAGAGAAACGTTCTTCAAGGAAGTGCATCCTTCGAACGCGCTATCTCCCATTACAGCCTTGGGAGACTGTCCCGACTGAGGGGGAGGAAGAGTGGGGGATACCCAATTTATGCCCTGCAAGGAAGTGCATCCCGCAAAAGCATACTTACCAACGGTCTTGAAATAACCGCAGGTATATATTCTTTCCAGCTTTGTGCAATTATAGAAGGCGTAATCGCCTGCAGAGAGCAGATAATCGAGATCTGCAGTTTTTATGAAGTCTCCATACATTGACCAAGGAGCGGGAGCTTCCAAAGTAAAGTTGGGCATTTCAACCTTAGCGGAAGTGAAACGAAGAGTTCCGTCTTCCTTGAGATGCCAGATAATGCCTGTGCTTAGGGTACCGAAATCATAGGCAACAACAAATTCGTAGCTGTTGTCACTTGCATAGGTCTGGGCTGCAGAATTGCTTCTGCCGTATATTGTAATGGAAGCAGGACAGGATGCAAATACATTTTCACCGAACTCCACGGTTTTGTTGAGAACGATAAGTCTTTCCAACGCGGTGCATCCATTGAATGCATAGTCGCCTATTTTAGCAACGCTTTCAGCAAGATGGACCTCAGTTACTCCTGTGCATCCGGAAAAGACGTTGTTTCCGATAGCGGTGATTCCGCCCTTAACGGAGATGGACTTCGCATCTACAAGCACGTAGCGCCACGGCGCATCATCAACACTCTCGAAATCAGGGATCGCACCGATTCCGCTGATGGAAAGAACTCCGTTTATAAGGCTCCACTCGACGTTTTCTCCGAGCTTGCCGCTTGTAGCAAACTCAACGAACTCATATCCGTTTTGTTCTGCATAGGTTTGAGCCTTGGATCCGCTAAGGCCGTGGATCACAAGATCGGGAGAGCAATTCTTGAAAATATCAAGGCCTGTGCTGTAAGTAAAATTGGTGCTCTTGTTGTACACAACAACCTTGGCAAGATTGCTGCAATCCTCAAACACGTCGTTTATCAGCTTGCTTACTCCCAAAGGCAATTCTACCTCGGTAAGTGCCTTGCAGGAATAAAACGCCTTTGAATATAAAGTGCACTTTGCATCACC
>JAFSCG010000179.1 GCA_017436885.1 Clostridia bacterium
GTGGGGAAAATTTCACGATTGTCATCAATCGTTTCTTTGCTCAAAGATATCTTACTCCTCAAAAAGACCTGCTACCTCGTAAAAATGCGTGTCTGCGGTCTTGCCGTTCTTGTCCGTAACGGTAACGCGGACGTATTTATCATCGGGTGCGATCTTGAAGGAGGCGGAATTCACGGGTGCATCCTCGGTGGCGTAAGCAATTCGGCCCTTGCGCATGGGGGAGATAAGCTTAACGGTGGCTGCATCGGAGCATTCAACGTGCACCTGTCCATCCTCGAAATAAAGCGCCTTTATCTCGGGCCCGCGGGATGCGTAGAACGCGCCGTTCTTAAGACCCGCAAAAATATTTTCGTAGGTAAGGCTCTCGGCATTTATCATGGTCCAGCCGCCGCAGGAATCAAAGCGGGGGCTGTCAATGGGATGGGCGTTGTGATTATCGTCGGCGGCGATAACGTAAAGATCCTTTTTACCGTGCCGGAGCATTATGTCGTAGAGCCACGGAACGTAATCGTCGTATCCGGATGCAAGGCAGGAATAATTTGCTATCTCCATAGCGTCCATTCCCTCGTAGCACACGATATCCTCAACGTGCTCGCGGGACCAGATGGGATGATTGTAGGTAACGAAATATCCGCTCTTCTCCGCGGTGGCAATGGCTTCGTTTACGCATTCAACGGAATACTGACGCTCAAAATCGGGCAGACTGTCGTCGAAATTTGCCAGATGTCGGTATTCGGGCGCATGACCGAAAAGATACTTTTCCCTGTGCCAGCACACCTGTTTGGTATCCTTTTCCGTGGGAGCGATAAGGCAGATATGGGCAGTACGCTTCGCGCTTCCGTCGGCAGGCTGAGGCTCGGTGAACTCCATCTCGTAGCCCGTAAGGGGCAGGAAATTATCGTCCTTCAGCTCGGGATGAGGGATCATTATATCGTGGTCGGTAAAAGCAACAACGGAATAGCCGTGGTCTACGTAGACCTCCTTTACCCGTTCGGGAGTGAACTTTCCGTCGGACACGGTGGTGTGGCAATGCAGATTAGCCTTGTAGTAATTGCCGCTTTCGGGCAAAAGATACTTTCTCATAACGTCCTCCAAAATTCAAGAAAAAATTAAAAGATAACAGAAACCGCCAGACCCGTCACGGAAAGAAGGCAGCCTGCAACGGTAACGGCAGGATACCTCTTTTTGAAGCAGAGAGCAGATATCAGCATCACAAAGATAACAGAGGTGCTTGCAATGGCGTTGACGATAACGATATTGGCGTATATTACCGCCCAGCCCGAAAGAAGCATTCCCGCTGCAACTACGGCAGCCTGCAGGAAGTACTGCTTAACGGGAACCTCCTTCACTGCAATGCGCGGACGGAATGCGACTACGAGAGCAACGAGAGCCACCACCATGCTTAAAAACGCCATGGTCTCGTTGGAGATAAGCTCACGCTGTACGCAAGTCTTCAGCACGAAGGGCTTGAAGGTGCGGGCAAGCACGGAAACAGTTTCCATAACAATGCCCACCGTGTCTGTCCGCTCGTCCCCTCGGCTCTGATAATTTATGGTAAGCACGGCACCCACAACGAAAACGATTATGCCGATAACACTTCCGAGGGAGAGGGTATCGATGGAAAGCACGAATGCCATTGCCATGGCAAACAGCACCTTCGACTTGGAGATAAGCTCTATATGCAGGGGATTGGAGCGCTTTACGGCAAGCTGGTGGAAGAGGATGTTTGCCGCCTCCAGCAGACCGTATACGATCAGATAGGCCACACAACCCCAACTGAAGCTCCAATTAAAAAGCGAGGCGATAAACAGCAGGGGGATGACGAAGATTATCCGCAATACCGCGTGCTCCCCCGCAGAGCGGGTGCGCATTATGCTTTTGTTTATAAGAGTGTCCACCGCCTTGCTGAGTGAATCCAGCAGGGCAAAAAACAGTCCAAGAACCGCCATCAGTTCTCCTTTTCCTTATCCTTACGCTTAAGGTAACGGTCAAAAATAAGCTTTACAAGAGGAATAACCAGCAGACCGAAGAGAGCGGGCCAGGAATCCAAGATCTTTTCAAGCATCTGCGAAAGCACGGGAGTTCCCGACTCGGAAAGCAGTATCAACAAATAAATGACCGCATACACGGATATAACGAACAGCGACAAGCAGGCGTAAAAGCCGCGCTTGTACAGCTTGCTGGTCTTTGCCTCGGCATCAAGCGCCTTTTTTTCTATTTTAAGCTGCTCGTTCTGGGATTCCAAGGTCTCGCGCTTTATGCGAAGCTCCTCGAAGGTATTGAGAGCCTGACGGGAGGAATGCATCTGCCTCGGGAAGGCTCCCTTGTTAAATATCAGCTCCGCGAGATCCGCAACGGGGAATGCGGTGATGTTCTCGAATTTATAGAGAGCACAAACGGCATAAAGCCGCTCCTCCACGCGGTATTTTTCCGTTGCAAACTCGGGGAGCAGCTTGATCAGCACGAAAAGCAGCTCCTCTATTCTGCGGCAAAGCTCGCGGTGCTTGCCCTTATCCTCTGAAAGGATGATATATGCGTCTATAAGATGCGATGCGGTAACGGAGGCGGCGTAAGCACCGAGGGAAACGTCCGTGCTGCACACGCGCTTTTCAATAAACGCAACCAACCTCTCAAAAACGGTCGCATCCTTCATTATCAACGCCGCGTTAAACAGCATCAGCATATCGTATTCGTTTATTCTGTCGATATTCACTCCCAAAAGAAGCTCGCCGCAGCTTGCACGCAGATACTCTGCTTTATTTTCCGCAAAAAGCGAAAGCATACAGTATTTTTCCAGCTTTTCGCGATCGGCGCTTTTGGTAACGTCAAAATCCTCTATGTATTTACGGGCGGCAACCGTATAGGGGTCGTCTTCACCAAGGAAGGTGCAGAACACCCAAAGTGCCTTGCAAGTCGCACCGAAGGTGTTGTCGTAGGAGCCGTTGCCCGATCTGTCCACAGTGGCCTTCACGTCGCGCAGAAAGGCACACATACTGTTTTTATCGTACGTTCCGCTCGTCAGTCCGCGTCGGCTGAACTCCGTCATGATCTTCAAAAGCTCTGTACGCACAAGGAAGCTGCTGTGCTCGGGAGCCTTATCAAACTCCTCCTGCACCGCCAACTCCATACGGGCAAAGCTGAGGCAGCCGACCTTATCGACAGAATGCACCTCGTAGAAATCGTCGCCGTCCTCGTCCTTGTCCCTTAATTTTATAAGCTTAACGCCGTTTTTGTCGATAATCGCCTTATCCTCGTCTGTCAGGCAGTCCATCATACCGTCGCCAACCAGAACGCCGCTGTGAACGCCGCAGGCAATGTTGGAAAGCATAGTGGACTTATCCTCTGCACCGTAACGCTTAACGTAGTATTTGCAGTTTTCAAGATGGTTCAGAAAATAGCTGAAGCCGAGATTATCCCTTGCGCTGTCCTTGAACACCGCAAGTGTAACGTTTGAGGTTATAAGATTTATCAGCACGTTTTCAAGCAGATCGTAATGCTGCTGATAGTCGAGCAGCAGCGAGGA
>JAFSCG010000180.1 GCA_017436885.1 Clostridia bacterium
ATCCACATGGACGACCCGCCATGGGATATCTTCGGTCTGCCCCGTTTGCTTGTAAACGGCGAGAGCATTGAAAGATTCCTTAAGATGGTGGACGACGAATATAACTGCCTTACTCTTTGCTCGGGCAGTCTTGGTGCCGATCCCAACAACAACGTTGCCGAGATAGTCCGCAAGCATTGCGACAGAATAGCCTTTGCCCATATAAGAAACGTAAAGCATTTTGAAAACGGAGATTTCTCCGAGGCAAGCCACAGAGATTGCGACGGTGATACGGGTATCCTTGATATACTCAAGGCTTATCACGATTGCGGCTTTGAGGGATATATAAGACCCGACCACGGCCGCCATCTGTGGGACGAGGGCCCCGGTAAGGTGCGCCCCGGCTACGGTCTTTACGACCGCGCCCTTGGCATTATGTATATGCTGGGTGTTTGGGACAGCCTTGAAAAATTCGATAGGAAATAAAGGAGAACCGAAATGAATCTTCCTCTTAACATTGATTTCAGCGGCAAGGTAGTCGTTGTTACGGGCGCAGGCGGACTTATCTGCGGCGCTATGGCACGGGCATTTGCCATGTCCGGCGCAAAGGTTGCCGCTCTTGACCTTAACGAGGACGCCGTAAAAAAGCTTGCCGACGAACTTAAGGCCGAGGGCTATATATGCGAGGGCTATAAGGCAAACGTGCTGGAGGCCGAGGCACTTGAGGCCGTTCACGCGGCTGTGCTTGCAGATCTCGGTCCCTGCGACGTGCTTGTAAACGGCGCAGGCGGTAACAATCCTCGTGCCACCACCGATAACGAGTATCAGCACGAGGCAAAGGAGGGCGGCAAGTCCTTCTTCGATCTGGATCAGAGCGGCGTGGATTTCGTATTCAAGCTCAATTTCCAAGGCACTCTTATCCCTACCCAGATCTTTGCAAAGGATATGGTGGAAAAGAAGCAGGGAAATATTCTTAATATCTCCTCCATGAACTCCTTTACCCCCCTTACCAAGATCCCCGCATATTCCGCCGCCAAGGCCGCGATCTCCAACTTTACCAAGTGGCTTGCCACCCACTTTGCGGGTACGGGCGTGCGCTGCAATGCGATAGCCCCCGGCTTCCTTGTTTCCGCACAGAACCGCGCCCTGCTCTTTAACGAGGACGGCACCCCCACCCCCAGAAGCGCAAAGATACTTCGCGGTACTCCCATGGATCGCTTCGTTGATGCCGAAGAGCTTCTCGGCGCAACGCTGTTCCTCTGTGATGACCGCAGCGCATCTGCCATTACGGGCGTTGTGCTTCCTATCGACTGCGGATTTGCCGCTTACTCGGGAGTTTGATTATGTTTTTTGATAAAGACCTTCTTATTTACAACGAAACGGGCAAAAAGCTTTACGAAAAGGTAAAGGACCTGCCCATAATCGACTATCATTGCCATCTGGATCAGAAGATGATCGAGGCAGACAGCACCTTCTCCGATATCGGAGAGCTGTGGCTGGCGGGCGACCATTACAAATGGCGCGCAATGCGTTTGAACGGCGTTGACGAATACTATATCACCGGCGGCGCAAGCTACCGCGAAAAATTCATCAAGTACGCCGAGATAGTGCCAAATCTTATCGGCAACGCGCTGTATTATTGGACCCATATCGAGCTTAAGCAGATATTCGGCATAGATAAGCCTCTGAACGGCGATACCGCCGCGGAGATATACGATGCCGCAAACGAAAAGTTGAAGGGCATGACCGTGCGCAGTATGCTGCGCGACTTCGGCGTTTCCTTCATTGCCACCACGGACGACCCTGTGGACGATCTGCTGCATCACGGCGTATACGACGGCATAAACGTAACCCCCACCTTCCGTCCCGATAAGCTTTTCATGTTTGAGGAAAGCTATCTGGAAAAGCTTGGCGAGGTCAGCGGTGTTAAGATAGATACGCTTGACGATCTTCTGACCGCACTTTCCGCCCGCCTTGACTATTTCGTTTCCAAGGGCTGCCGCATGGCAGACCACGGCATGGATACCTTCCCCGCAGATTACGCAAGGGAAGGGGAGGCAAGGGAGCTTTTTGCAAAGCGTCTTACCCTCACGGTAGAAGAAAGAGAAGCACTTAAGGGCTACCTGCTTATCTGGCTTTCCAAGGAATATGCAAAGCGCGGCATTACCGTTCAGCTGCATATTGCCGTAACCAGAAACGTCAACCCCGATGCCTTTGCCCTTTGCGGTGCAGACAGCGGCTTCGACGTTATAAGCGAGGCACCCTCCGTCCATAACGTGCTGAATTTCTTCAGCCGTATTAGCGACAGCGAGCGTCCCTCCACCGTGCTTTACACTCTTAACGATTCCAATCTGGCTTCCATGGCATGCATCAGCGGCGCATACAGAAACGTGCGCATGGGTGCGGCTTGGTGGTTCAACGATACCGTTGAGGGCATACGCCGCAACCTTAAGATAATTTCCGAGTATTCAAGCCTTGGAAACAATCTTGGTATGCTCACGGACTCCCGCAGCTTCTCCAGCTACGGTCGCTTCGACTTTTTCCGCAGGATACTGTGTAATTACGTTGGCGATCTGGTGGAAAAGGGAGAGTACGACGCAGGCAGCGCCGAGGCACTCGTGGAAAATATTTGTTACAACAATGCAAAAAGGATGGTAGAATAATGGAAAAGTTCATTCCCGTTGTAGTTATTAAAGAATTGTCCGAAACGGACAAGATACTTACCGCCCTCAAGGGCATCGGCATCAACTGTGCCGAGATAACCTTCCGTACCGCTTGCGCCGCAGAGGCCATTGCCTACGCAGCAAAGAACTATCCCGAAATGGAGATAGGAGCAGGTACCGTTATTAACGCCGAACAGTGCGAGGCAGCACTTGCGGCAGGTGCAACCTTTATCGTTTCTCCCGGTCTTTCCCCCGCAGTTGCAAAGATCTGCAAGGAGAGAAACGTACCCTACTATCCCGGATGCGTTACACCCACCGAGATAATGGCGGCGCTTGAGCTTGGCATTACCACCGTTAAGTTCTTCCCCGCGAATATTTACGGCGGACTGAAGGCGCTGAAGGCGCTTTCCGCACCCTTCCCGCAGGTCAAGTTCATTCCCACCGGCGGAGTGGACAGAAGCAATATCGACGAATTCCTTGCATTTGACAAGATCGCCGCTATCGGCGGCAGCTTCTTCGTAAAGGAAGCATTGGAGAAGGCAGGAAACTGACAGCTATCCTTGAACGAGGAAAATGATGGACATTACAAAAACGGTATTCAGACGCAAATTTGCGCTGAATATGTACAAGAACGAATATATCCGCATGGCTGAAATGTCCTTCACAAAGGATTTCGTAAACGACGGCAGGGGGTCTCCGTACCCCCTGCGCCGCCGCGACCCATCCGCTGTGGAAAAAGTTAATATGGGCGAGTACCGTGTGATCGGCGGCGCGTCGGAAAGATATTTCTGCGCGTTTTTTCCTTATGCCACCTATAGACTGATGGCAGAGGAGGGAGGTCGCGCGGGCTTTTCTTTTGTGATAGGGGATGTGGAAGCCCGTGTCCTTATGGAGAACGGCAGTATTGCCTTTTACTGCAACGGCAGGGAGGAGGCTTCCCCCATTGGCGGCACCGCAAAAGAGCTTGCCGTTACCTGCCGCCCGGGGGCATTCGACGTGTACGTGGGAGGGGAGAACGGTCTTGGATTTGTACATACCTTCTCTTGTGCGGAGTTTGCGGATTCCAACGTGTCGGAAATATTCAGCGGTGCGCAGGTGTACCTGATATGTGCCGACACAGCGGTGAAAAACGTGTTTTCCTGCGTGGACTGCGGCATTTCACAGGCAGATATCCGCCCCGTAAGATACGAAAACGGTGAGGTGATGCAGGAAAACGGACGCGTATTCTTTACCCTTTCCGTGCGTATGCAGGCAGGGGCGTATCAAGGTATCTTTGCTTGGATACCGTCAACTGCGGAATTTGAGATGACGGGTGCGCTGTTCTTTGATGCAGGCGACGGCAGATGGTGCGGCGACGTTGCCTCCTCTCTCCTTTACCACAGGGAGAAGGGGGAATGGTATCTTTGGGTCTGCTCCTTCAGCCACGGGCACGGTCTTGCCCACGCAAGCTTCAAGGGCGACGTGCGCTACGGAGTGAACGTGCTGGACGTTAAGCTTATGCCTCGGTCGGATGGCGGAGATATTACCGATTTTGCGGCCATGAAGGGCGATGAGGACCCCGATTTCTTTTACGATACAGCCATCGGCAAGTGGCGAATGGCTATCTGCCGAGTGGATCCCGCAACCCGCGCCTACCGTTACGTGTTCTTTGAGTCAGACGATCCCTTCGAGGGACATAAATACGTGGGCAAGGGTCTTGACGGCGCGGAAACGGGCGGCTCCTTTGTGAAGATAGACGGCGAGCTGTATTTTATCTGCGGAAATGATTTCAAATCTGTTTCGGATTACCGTATATACGGCAAAAACGGAATGACAAAGGCTGTTTTTGACATTCCCGACGGCGGCTTCCGCGGCTGGGGCACGGTGGTTCCCGTGTGCATGGGCACAAGAATGCGCTATTTCTGGCTCACCTTCGACCGCCACAACGGCAGCGACTATAATTGGAGCTACGGAAATCTGTACGTTTTCGAGGCGGAATAAAAAGGCCTCAAAGGAGAGAATGACGTGGATAAAACGAAAGCATCTTCACCGATACATTTGAAGGGGTTCGTTCCGGAGGTCATCGCTATTTCCGCGGGACTTTTTCTTGGGGGAGAAAACCAAACGGCGGTGCTGCTTTTGCGGGCGGTGCTGTTGCTGTGGCCCGCAATAAGCATCTTGCTTACTCGGGACAAGGGAAATAATGTGTATAAGGTCATACTGTCCCTTTTCTGGCTTGTGGAGGGATTTGGAAAAGCTCTGCTGCCTTACCGCCATTACGCGAAAGCCGTGGTGGTCTTTATTCCCGTAGCAGTAATATTGACTGTCCTTGTTTTCAAAGGAGGGGAAAGCCTGCAGGCAAACGTAAACGCTTTTTTGAACCTGCTGATGCTTTCGCTTATGTATTTTATTTCGCTTATAAGGCTATTTGGCAGCTTTACCTACGTTCCGGACACTTTTTTTGCCTTCGGATGGATATCATTTGCCATCGGAGCAGGAGTTTTGGTGACGTTTGTTGCAAAGCTTTACCCCTCAATAAAAAAGACGCATTCCGGCTTCAAAGGCACACTGCTCACAGTTTTTTGCCTTGCAATGATCCTGCTTATGCTGACTTTTTTGGCTGATTCGTGGCTCAAGTGCATCAATTACGCCTTTGACAGCGGCATGACGGAGACGTACGTTGTTGATATAACGGATAAGGAGATCAACAGTCATCGTAGGGGGCCCGATACTTACGAGTTTGAATATGTGATAAATGGAGAAAAACACGACGTAGAGGTCCCGTTCAGCGTTTATCAGTCCTATGATGTGGGCGACCCCTTTAAGCTTTATAAGTTCAAAGGAGCGCTTGGTAAGACGTTTTATACCTGGAGATAATACAAAGAAAAACGGCGGGAGCAATCCCCCGCCCAAC
>JAFSCG010000181.1 GCA_017436885.1 Clostridia bacterium
GATGGAGCGATATGCGCATATCGCGGGAGGATAATATCCTCCCCTACGGCATAGCGATGAACAAACAAAAAAACGGCGCTTTCGCACCGTTGTAACGTAATTATAGTTATGTTGTAAATCTACATAAGCAAAGCCATCGCTAACACAGAAAAATACAGAAAAAGAGCGCAAAAACAAGACCTTTTTCAAATCCATCTTGAAAAGGGTTCTTTTTTGATGCAAATTTTTACTTATTTTTAAATATCTTCTGAAAAAATACTTGCAATAAGCTCTTTATCGTGCTAAAATGAGAACATCTCAAAATATGCTCTTTGGATATGTACGCTTATTTTTACAACATAACTATAATTACGTTACAAGGAGCAAAGAAAGGAACGACCCATGAAAAAGTCTCTTTTAAAGAGCGTAGCTCTGGTGCTTGCGAGCGTTATGGTTACCGCAACTCTCGTGGTTGGCGGAACCGTAGCATACTTGCAGGACACCGACAGCGACGTAAACGTTATGACCGTTGGTAACGTTTACATTGAACAGCACGAGTATCAGCGTGCTGACGGTGTTGCCTACGATGCCGGTGAACCCGGTGCCGGCAACGGCGTAAAAGAAGGAGCTCTGGTTCCCTTTGAAAAGGGTCAGAAGCTCTATCCTGCAGTTCCCAAGAACAACGCACCTACTGACTACACTGCAGAGATGGATACTGCAAAACTGTTCTTCTGGGGTGACTACGTTTACTCCGGCACCGCAGGAAACGGCTTGTGGAATGACAACAAGCTCTCCAACGTAATGGATAAGATGGTGTTTGTTGAAAACACCGGTAAGAGCGACGCTTTCATTCGTACCATCATCGCTTTTGAGTGCCCCGAGGACATCACCATTGGTGAGCCTTCTCAGGGTGCTGAGATCATGATCAATGTCAATGCTGGTACATACATTTGGGAAGATGTCGGCTACATCACCGTTGAAGATGTTCGCTATTTAGTTATGACCGCTACCTACAAGAATGTACTGAAGCCCGATTATCAGTCTCACCCCTCTCTGTTGCAGGTCGTTATGACCCATCACGCAACCAACGAGGATATGGAGCTTATCGGCGATTCCTATGAGATCCTTGTTCTTTCTCAGGCAGTTCAGACTGCAGGCTTTGCTGATGCAAAGACCGCTCTTGATACCGCTTTCGGCGTTGACAACGTTGATAATGCTGCTAAGTGGTTTAAGGGTGTTATAGACGAGCATTCTGTGGATACTTGGGACGGCACCGCCGATACCACTTGGTACGACGAGGCTGCTACCGAATTCGTGATTTCCACCGCGGAGCAGCTTGCAGGTCTTTCCAAGCTTGTTGACGAAGGCAAAACCTTTGAGGGCAAGACCGTAAAGCTTGTTAAGGATATTGACCTGTACATGTTAGATGATAACGGTGAGCCCATTTGCTTCGAGCCCATCGGATCTTACCGCAAGGATACTCCTTTTAAGGGTGTTTTCGACGGACAGGGTAACACCATATCCAATATGAGCCAGAACACCTGGGCACTTGATAACGGCTACGATTACGACGACCTTGGCCTTGGTCTGTTTGGTAAAGTAGAGGATGCTACCGTTAAGAACCTGAATATGGACAAGGCAAGCGTATCCGGCGAGAGCGCTATTTGCGGTACCGTTGCGGCAACTGCATACGGCGACTGCGTATTCGAAAACATCACCGTTACCAATTCTCAGGTTGCTGACTATCAGTACTACGCAGGTGGAATTGTTGGTTGGGCAAGCGGAGATCACCAGTACATCAATTGCAAGGTTGATGCATCCACTACCATTGCTGCACAGTGGGGCGATTTTGATAACTCCGTTGGCGGTGTTATCGGTGGCTGCGGCGGAAGCGCAACGATCCTGTTGAAGGATTGTGAGGTTGCCTGCCGTATCGATGCTTATAACGACGTTACCTCCAGCTATCGTTGGTATGCATACCGCCGTGCGGGTATGCTTATCGGCAACACCGGCAAGACAGTTACGGTTGGTGAAACCACTTATGCTGCAGCTCCTCAGCTGACCTGCGAGAACGTTACGGTTATTTACGATGATTGGGCTAATTATACCTACTGCGAGTTCGCAGGTACGAGCTGGCCCTACGTTCGCGTTCAGGCAGGTATAAGCAATTCCGCATATTCCAACCCCAGATACGGTCATCCCACCGATGCAAACGGCAATACCGTTGTAGATGACAACCACGTTCACAACGACGGTGAGGACCACTTCATCGATTGTACGTTTGACCAGCTTTATGGCGGCGGACAGGGTGTTTACGGCGATTCTACCCACGATGGCGTAACCGTAGTTTACAACAATAAGTAATCCGATAATCATTAACTATCTGCTTAAAGCGGATAGTTGATGAATGCGGTGCATATTGATATTCTCTTCAAAAGAAAACAGCCCTTCCGTACAACGGCGGAAGGGCTGTTCTGTTATAAAACGAAAACCACCGGCACGGCCGGTGGTTATGATTTGTTCAATTATCGTACCGAAATTAACGATCAGTCAGAAAAGCAGACCGTTGCTTCTGCTTGCCGACTGCACTCTCTTTTGGCTGTAGCGCAGGGCGTCGAGCAGCTCGGCACCGTACGTCTTGGAAAGGCCGAGTCCGTCAAGCTTGACCGTGCGCATATCAAAGGTCTTTACGGCAAGGTCAAAATCCGGCTTGCGGGTGGAGAGATTGTGGCAATCGCTTCCAAGCACCACAGAGCAGCCCCTTTTGTAAAGCTCGTCGAGAAGCTTTACGTTCTTGCGATCGGAAAATCCCTCGCAGTTCATTTGGAAATACACTTCGTCTCTCAGGGAGCAGAATTCCCCAAGGGTCTTTTTGTTTGTCCACATATATCTGTCGAAGTGTGCCACCATTGCCGTAGCCGCATTTGCGGCGGCAATGCGCTCCGTGTACTCGGAAAACCATTTTTCATAGGTTCTGACGGGGTATTCAAACAGCATTACGGGAATATCCTTGAACACAAGGCGGGAAATATCCATCCTTGCCAGCTGCTTGCATATCATTATTTCAGCGCCGAGGCGAACCTCGGGCAGGCCGCTTTTACCTTCCATAGCGGAGCAGAGCTCGGCGTACGCTCTGTCTCTGCGCTCAAGGAAGCTGTCGACGGTATCGGCATCTGCGTAAAAATGGGGAGTTGCATAAACTGTACTCACCCCTTGAGATGCAAGTGCGGACAGCATCCCGAGGGAAGTGTCCGCATCCTTTGCGCCGTCATCCATGTGCGGCAAAATATGACTGTGAAAATCTACAAGGCTCACTTGTTGTTGCCCGTTGCCTCTGCGGAGGCATCGATATACTTTTGTGCGCCGCTGGCTGCATAGTCGCCGTACTTGCCGTAGCGGCCGTATCTGCCGTAACGGCCGTATCTGCCGTAGCGGCCGTATTTGCCCGCAAAGAGCGCGCCCTCGTCGGCAACGTCGGTAACGACAACGCCAAGCAGCTTGCCCTCAAGAGCCTTGAGGCTGTCGATGGTGTGGCGTATGTCATCGTGTCTGGTCTGCTTGTGACGTACGATCATTGCAACGTTCTTGGTGTGGGAGAGAAGGGAAAGAGCATCGGAAACCACGCCAACGGGAGGACAGTCGATAAAGATGTAATCGTATACCTTGCGAAGTGTTTCCAGAAGCTTGCCCATATTCTTGGAGCCGAGAAGCTCGGAGGGGTTGGGAGGCATAGGGCCTGCGGTGAGCAGGTCGAGGTTGGGACGGATATTCTTGCGGAATATTGCGTCCTCGGGCTTTGAAAAGCCGGAAAGAAGTCTGGAAAGACCGTCGTTGTTCTGAATGTTGAATATCTTGTGCTGGGATGCGTTTCTCATATCGGCGTCGATAAGAAGAACGCGTGCACCGGTCTGGCCCATAGTGATCGCGATGTTCGCGGTGGTAATGGATTTACCGGCGTTGGGCTCAAAGCTGGTAACCATTGCAACGTTGTCCTCTGAGGTGGAGATGGCAAACTGCAGATTTGTACGAATAGTCTTGTAAGCCTCGGTTATAAAGAAGCCGTTGACCTTTTCGGAGACCACGTCGTTATATTCTTTGTTGTTAACGTTATCTTGCATTTTTTCTTGTCTCCTTTGCGTTGGACTTTGCGTTGGGGTCGCCTCCAAGGGAAGGAACCTCGCCGAGAACGGGAACGTTGTGGATGGTGGTTATATCCTCGCTGTTCTTAACGGTATCGTCAAAGTAGAAGATAAGGAACACGGGACCTGCGGAGAAGATGAAGCCGAGAATGCATCCGAGCAGAGTGTTGCGGAAAATGCCCTTGGAAACGGGCTCGGGCTCGGAAATATCCGCCTTGGTAGACTCGATCCTCTGCACGGAGCTTGCCTCTACCTTCTCGCGGAGGAGCTCTGCGCCGCGGGTCGCCATTGCCTCGCAAATGTCAAGACAAAGAACGGGATCGTGGCAGGTGATGATGATCTTGAGAATTGCGTTGCCGCTGGAGTAGAAGGACACCATATTGGAAAGGTCCTTCGCATCTACGCGGGGCTCACCTGTCAGCGGATCGGTACCGACGGAGTTGGCAACGTGCTGAAGGATCGCGGGGTTTTCCAGTATCTCGATAAACTGATTCGTAAGCCTGTCTGCAGCGTTGATATCGCTGACTGTACTGGAGTTGGTGTTGATGGTTTGAGCATTATGAACGAGCACGGATACGGACGTGGTGTATCTGTCCTCAACAAAAAATGCGGAAAAGGCGAAAAGCAATGCACCGCCAAGAATGGTGCAGGCAAGTATCAGCGCCAGCTTCTTTGACAGCGCGTTGATAAGCATACGCAGGTCTATGGTTTTTTCCATTACTTGTCCTTTCTGTTGGTTCGGCACGGCCGATAATAAAAGCATCCTTATAAGTATACACTCTTTTGTTTTCGCTGTCAATAGTCACGGTGGGCATATTCTTGACAAAAAATAAACTTTTTTTGTACTATTCGCGCTGTTTTGCTTCCGCTCAAATAAGTAAACGGTGAACTGCCTTTTCATAGTATCCGCAAAAAAGACGGAGTATATATTAAAATTACAAAAAAAAACTTCTAAAATGTCTTTTTTTTAACAATATTTCAGTTGATTATAGTGAGTGTTTGTGTTAAAATAATGACGTATGAAAAAATAAAGCCGAAATTCGGCAAAATATTATCGGAGGAACCATGTACAACAAGAAGACAGTAGAAGACATAGCTGTTGCGGGCCGCAAGGTGCTTGTGCGTTGCGATTTCAACGTGCCCCTTAAGGATGGCGTTATCACCAGCGACAAGCGTATCATTGAGGCACTTCCCACCATTAAGTACCTGCGTGATCAGGGCGCTATGGTGATCCTGTGCTCCCATATGGGCAAGCCCCACAACGTTTTTGATGCAAAGCTTAAGCTGGATAAAAAGGAGATCGCAAAGATCGAGAAGCTTCCCGAGGCCGAGCAGGAGGCCGCAACCGCAGCCGCTCTTGAAAAGGCAAAGGGAGACGTTAAGAAGTTCTCTCTGCAGGTAGTTGCCGACAAGCTCAACGAGCTTCTTGGCGGCGGCGTTGTTTTCGCTAACGATACCGTTGGCGAGGACGCTAAGGCAAAGGTTGCAGCTATGAAGCCCGGTGACATCGTTCTGCTTCAGAACACCCGCTTCACCGCAGCCGAGTCCAAGAACGATCCCGAGTTCTCCAAGGAGCTTGCTTCTCTTGCCGAGATCTTCGTAAACGACGCATTCGGTACTGCTCACCGTGCTCACGCTTCCACTGCCGGTGTCGTTCAGCACGCAGGTCTGCCTGCAGTTTGCGGCTACCTGATCCAGAAGGAGATCTCCGTTATGGGTAAGGCTCTGTCCAACCCCGAGCGTCCCTTCGTTGCCATTCTCGGCGGTGCAAAGGTATCCGACAAGCTTAACGTAATCAACAACCTCCTCACCAAGGTAGATACCCTTATCATCGGCGGCGGTATGGCTTACACTTTCCTTGCTGCTAAGGGCTACGGCGTTGGTAAGTCTCTTCTTGACGAGTCCAAGATCGACTACTGCAAGGAGATGATGGCTAAGGCCGAGGCTAACGGCGTTAAGCTGCTTCTGCCCGTTGATACCACCGTTGCCGCAGGCTTCCCCGATCCTATCGATGCTGAGATCGAGATAAGTGTTGTTGATTCCGATAAGATCCCTGCCGATATGGAAGGCCTTGACATCGGAACCAAGACCATGGAGCTTTACGCAGACGCTGTAAAGAACGCTGCTACCGTTGTTTGGAACGGACCTATGGGCGTATTTGAGAACCCCACTCTTGCAAAGGGTACTATTTCCGTTGCAGAGGCACTTGCTGACTCCGATTGCATCTCCATCGTTGGCGGCGGCGACTCCGCAGCAGCTTGCGAGACCCTCGGCTTTGCAGACAGAATCACCCACATCAGCACCGGCGGCGGCGCTTCCCTTGAGTTCCTTGAGGGCCTTGAGCTTCCCGGTATTGCATGTCTTCAGGATAAATAAGAGAAAGGCGAAACAATGAGAAAGACCGTTATTGCGGGAAACTGGAAAATGAATATGACTCCCGCAGATACCAAGGCGTTTTTTGAGGAGATCTCTCCTCTTATCTCCGGCAGAAAGAGCTGCGGAGTAGTATTCTGCGTACCCTTCGTTGATATCCCTGCGGCCATCAAGGGCGCAAAGGGAACCGGTGCGAAGATCGGCGCACAGAACGTTCACTTCAAGGAAAACGGTGCTTATACCGGCGAGATCTCCGCAAAGATGCTGGTTGAGTGCGGCGTTGAGTACGTTATTATCGGCCACTCCGAGAGAAGACAGTACTTCGGTGAGACCGACGAGACTGTTAACCTTCGTACCCGTGCGGCCCTTGCCGCAGGCCTGAAGGTCATCCTCTGCCTCGGCGAGCAGCTTGATGCACGCCAGAAGGGAATTACCAACGAGATCGTATCTATGCAGACCAAGCTTGATCTCGAGGGCGTTACCGAGGAGGAGTTGAAGAACGTAATTATCGCTTACGAGCCCGTTTGGGCCATCGGCACCGGCCTTACCGCCACTCCCGAGCAGGCCGACGAGACCTGCGGAGTTATCCGTGCGACCGTTGCTTCCCTCTACGGAAAGAAGGCGGCTCGCGATCTTACCATCCAGTACGGCGGATCCATGAACGAAAAGAACGCTGCAGAGCTCCTTGCAAAGGAGAACGTGGACGGCGGACTTATCGGCGGCGCTTCCCTGAAGCCCGCTGCATTTGCGGCTATCGTTGCCGCGGCAAATAAGAAGGCGTAACCCTCGCCCGAAAAATGAATAAGGAGGCATTGATATGCGAAAGGAAAGAAAAAGGCTTTTACTGTTTCTTCTGTTTTCGGTCATTGCCTCCTTGTTTTTTGCTTCCTGCTCCTCGAGGAAAGGTATTGAGGAGGACAGGATCGTATCCATCCTTGCAAACAAGGATAACGAAATAACAGTAAAGGCAGAGCTTACCGACGAGACTGTCGGCGCGGTTGGCGAAAACGGAAGGATATATCTGTTTGCCCTCCTGCCGGGTGAGAGCGTTTCGAAAATCGGAGAGATGACTCCGGTGGCAGAGAGGCGTGCATCCACCGAGCTTACCTTCGTTCTTGACAGGGACGAAACGACAACTCCCCTGCTTTATGCAAAATACGTGCTTGCGGCTGTAAAGGGAGGTAATTACACCGTTCTCTCTCCCGCCGCATACGTCGAAAACCCTCAGATATTTGCCGAGCACGCCTATAACTCCGCCCCGCTCTCCAAAAAGGGACTTGCGGACGTTGCGGCAGGCGAAGCCGAGTCTTTGTTCGTTTCCCAGACCGTGATTGATATTCCCGTTGACGTAATACTGAATTGTGAGCACGGGGGGGACAGCTGCGGCATCGGCGTTGAGACCTACAAGGTCTGCGGCGAGCGAACCGCAATGCTTGACCATCAAATTCGAACTTTTTGCGATGCGGGTATTACGGTACACCTTCGCTTTATTATAAACAGTGATTCCTCTGCCGACAGGGCGCTTTCCCTTGCGGCGGTTACAAGCTTTTTCTGCGATCGATACGGGGATGCCGTGGGCAACGTTATTCTTGCCTTTGATCTCGGTGCTCCCGTTTGCGATATCCACACCACTGCGGCATTGTTCCGCGCTTTTAACACTGCGGCCTACAGCGTAAACAGCGGGATCCGCGCCTATTTTTCCGTTTCTTGTATTTTTAACACCTCGGAGGGAGGAGGAAGCAGGAGCCTTTTGGATGAGCTTGTTACGGCGATCTCCTATAACGGTACGCTCCCCTTCGGTGTAGCCCTTGATATGTCTGCGGCGCGGCTTTTGGATGCTGAGGTGTGGAACGACCCCATCGCATCTGCCGAGCTTTCCACCTCCTATATTACGGTGCGCAATCTGGAGATATTTGCCGATTTTCTCCACGGCGAGCAATTTCTCTATAACGGCAAGGAGCGCGATATACTGGTAACCGACTTTTCGGTGCGCTCCGACGGTCCTAACGGAGAGGAGATACAGGCCGCGGCCATAGCTTACGGATATTATAAGGCAGTGTCCGTTGGATCCGTTACCGGCATAATATACGAATCCTGCTGTGGCGACAGCTCTGTCAGTCTGCGCGCGGAGGAGAGCAAAAGGCAGGCCTATAGCGTTTTTGCCGCACTTAATACTGCAAAGGCAGACAGCGCAACGGATTTTGCACTTAAGCTTATCGGCGTCAATCGTTGGGCGGCTGTTATCGGCAGTTTTAGCATTCCCGAGCCCACCTACTCAAAGGGGTATCTTGATCTGCAGTACGTTCCGGCGCCGGACGGTCTGAAGGAAAAAATGCTGTTTGACTTCAGCGGCGGCTCCTCTCACGGTTTTTATCCGTCGGATGGTGCCGTTAGCCTTGAAATGCTGGAGACGGACGGCAAATTCGAGCTTTACTCCGTTCTTGATCCGGATGCCTACGGCTATTGCGGTGTTTCCGGCTCAATTTCAGCGGGAGCCCTTGAAAGAGCAAGGCAGATAGTGCTGGAGCTCAGCCTTAGCGACGGCGATGGCAAGAATGAAATACCCCTGCGCGTTCTCATTATCGGAGAGCGCGATGGAAAAAGATTTGCGTACTCCGCAGATGGCAGAGTTCTTAACGGCGGTAACGCAGTTGTAGCCGTTGACGTTTCGTCCCTGGGAGCGGAACGTGCGTATATAAGCAGAATTAAGGTGCTGTGCGACACGGAAGGAGAGGAGGCAACGCTTTCTCTGCGCTCCGTCAGCTATAGATATAAGCCCGTTTCCGTTTTGCTTATGGTGCTTCTTGTTATTGCCGGTATCGGGGTACTGTTCGGCCTTTTCGTTGCCGTGTTGTATCTGCGTATGCTTTATCATAAAAAGATGAGGGAGATACGCCGCAAGAAGATGCTTGACGCACGCAGAGCGGCGTCGAAAAAAGGAGGAGCCTCCGCAAAAAGCTCCGACACCATAAAAAAAGCACCTCCGCGTAAAAAATAAATAATGCCGATGGCAAGATCATTGCCATCGGCATTTATAATTGTAAAACGAAAACCACCAGCAGTGCCGGTGATGCCAAAAAGCTTTAGCTTTGCCCAGATTATTCATCCGAGCTAAGCGAGGAATCAAGTAGCCTTCTCCTGCGGGAGAAGGGGGACCGCGATAGCGGTGGATGAGGAGTTGCTTTAGTTCAGGACACCTCATCCGTCAGCCTTCGGCTGCCACCTTCCCCCACTGGGGAAGGCTAGGTCTATGCAGTTGCCACATTTGTGGCAGCGGGGCAAGCACCGCAAGTGGCAGATAATTTGACGAGCCTATAGGCTCAGCGTGTGAAATGCCCCACGGGGGCTTGTGCAAACCACCGGCACGGCCGGTGGTTATGATTATTTCGTTATTTCGTTTTTGATTATCTCGGATATGAGGGCGTAGCCGTCCTTGTTGAAGTGGAGCTTGTCGGAATGAATATTCCGGCTCACTGCTTCCTTTGTGGGGGTGAACAAGTCGATATAACCCCAACCCATATCCTCTGCAAGCTTCTTTTGGGTGGGGATTATGGCGCTGTCCATATTTGCCTTGCGTATAGAATCCTCGTAACGGTAAGGACTTGCAACTATGTATATCTTGGGCTTGCTTTCAAGAGAAGCGAATTTTTCGCCAATTGCCTTAAGTGCTTCGTAAAAATCGCTTACAGACTCGTCAATAGAGCCCTTGACCAGCTTTGCATCGTTGGTTCCCAGCATAATAAGCACTATGTCAGGCTCTGCGCGCAAACCGGCGGTATACTGAGTGGTGGTACGATAGGGAATGCCGTTGGTGTTGTGATATTTGGAGGATGGGTCCAGTGCGGTGGCCTTGCTCTTTCCGCAGTTAACTACCTTATATCCGTCACCAAGGAGCTTTTGAAGCTGTGCCGGATAGGAATCCACAGAACGGTTGGTAACGCCGACTCCCTCGGTAATGCTGTCACCCACGCACGCAACGGTAATCGGTCCTGCAGGGGCTTCGGTAACGGGGTCGGTTGCCGGCTCTGTTACGGGCTCCGTGGGAGGTTCTGTTGCGGGTTCGGTGGTGGTTATGGGATCGGTGGGTGTATCGGTAAGATTGCCGCTTGTCATGTCTGTCTCCTCCGGCGGTGTTGCGGTTCCGCATCCTATAATGGCAGGTGCAAGAACGGCGCATAGAATGATAATGGATAAGATCCTTTTCAGCATAATACGTAACTCCGTTCGTTTTTTTTAATTTTAACACCGCAGACCTTTTCTGTCAATGAAAAGGTGTTTTTTTGCTGAAAAATATTGACTTGTGGCGAATAAGTGGTAAAATATAAGCAAATATATTTAAAGGAGTTTTAACTATGGATATGCTTAAGAAGCTTTGGCCTACCCCCTTTAAGATCAAAAAAGGCAACATTGCATCGTTCCTTATCCAGCTTATCATCTTCCTTGTTATCGTAGCTGTTGTAGGTTGGCTTATCGGCCTGCTTGCTCACCTTCCCATCGTTGGTCTTGTATTCAAGCTTCTCGGAAGCCTTATCGGTATCTACAATCTGGTTGGAATCATTCTCTGCATCCTTCGTTTCATCGGTACCATATAAGCATAATAAAAAAGGTCGCTTGGCGACCTTTTTTATTATGCTTTTTTCTTTTCAAACCCGTGCACCCAGTCGGCCTTCAGATAATATATCAGAAAAATGATGGAGCTCAATGACCACGTTATGGGGTAGGAGGAGAATACGAACCCTATCTCGTGGAATAGGTTTACGGTAACGGTTATGTAGGTAACGCGTATAAGGCACCAGCAGATAAGCATTATTGCCATTGGAACGTATGCCTTGCCCGCTCCGCGCAGTATGCCCGCCATGCAATGGCTGAAGGCGAGCAGACAGTAGAACAGGGACTGTATGTGCGCTTGCTTGACGCCAAAGGCGATGACCGCGGGATCGTCGTTAAACAGGCGAAGCAGGAACGGAGCGCAGGTGAACACGATAACGCTGATAACTGCCGCCGCCGACATGGAGCACAGCACACCGAATTTTGTTCCTTTTTTTACTCGGTCTATCTGCTTTGCGCCAAGGTTCTGGCTGACGAAGGTGGAAAGCGCCATTACAAAGCAGGTAACCGGTAAAAATGCAAAGCCCTCTATTTTGGCGTAGGAGCCACAGCCCGCCATGGCATCACTCTCAAAAATGTTGATGTTTTTCTGCACCATAACGTTTGCAAAGCCGATAACGGAGTTCTGCACGCCCGAGGGAAGCCCCAAGCGAACTATGCTCTTAAGTATCGGGATATCAAAGCGTATCTCCCGCGGGTTTACGCGGCAGCTGTCGTTTACCGTCATCAGCCGACGAAGGGCAAGAGAGGCGCTGATAAATTGGGAGATAACGGTTGCCGCCGCGGCAGACGCAATGCCCCATTTGAATACCGCAACGAACAGAAGGTCAAGAATAACGTTAATAACAGACGCGCATATCAGATAGTATAGTGGATGCTTGCTGTCGCCCACGGCATGGAGTATGCCCGTGGCTATGTTATACATAAACGTAGCCAATACACCGTAAAAATAGGTGCGAAAATAAAGAATGGAGTTTGGCAGTACGTCGTTTGGAGTGCCCATCCAGCGCAGCATATGGGGCGTAAAGGCAACTCCCACGGCTGTAAGCAGCAGTCCGCCCACAAGCCCGAAGGCAATATCGGTATGTATGGCGCGGCGCATGCTCTCCTCGTCCTTTGCACCGAAGAACTTTGCGATAACGACTCCCGCACCCATGGCGATGCCGTTCAAAAGGCCCACTATCATGAATATAAGATTACCCGAGGAGCTGACCGCCGCAAGGGCCTGCTTGTCAATAAAATTGCCGACTATCAGCGTGTCGGCGGTGTTATAAAGCTGTTGGAACAAATTGCCGAGAAATATCGGGAACGCAAAATTGAGAAGCCCACGCCAAATGGGTCCCTCTATAAGCTCGCGGCTTGCACCTGCACCGCTTGCAAGAGATTTTTTCATCAGATCACTTCCGTTAACGTGTTAAAAAGATTGTAGCACTTGGGACATTTAAAGTCAATAGCCGAAGAGCTCATGCTCTTCGGCTATTGTTGTTTCTATTTTTGAGTTTGATGGAACGTAAGATCCTTGAATCCGAAGCCGCCTGCGGGGATGTAGAAGCCGCAGTAGCCGGAAAGGAACGCTTCGCTGTCGTAGACCTCAAAGACTTTTTCGCCCTTGATGTAAACGGTTATGAAGCCGTCCTGCGCGGTTATGCGCACGGGCACGGTCTCGTCCTCCTTATACACTCTTTCCTTTGTGGAAAGGAAGGCTGCACTGCCAAGCTCCTCTGCCTGATGCCAGCTGTATTTCATAAGCGTGACCTTGCGCTGCGCAAACTGCAGGTAATAACCGTTTAAGCAGTATTCGGAGCCGCCGTGGTTATTAACATTGAAGTCTCCCGCACGGAACACGATGCCGCCGGTTTTCGCGGTGTCGCTGACCGTAACGTCCACGGTCATATCAAAATCGGAATATGCGCTGTCGGCAAAGGAGAACATTGCAACCTCGGTGGAAACACCCCTAAGACCTATGTCCTTGCTTACGGAGTAATTTCCGTTTTTGATCTTTATGACCTTGGTGACCTTAGAGGTAAGAGCGTGGCTTATGGATTCTATGGGGTCGGCGCCGTCTTCGATATTGACGTTTACGGCAACAAGCGTTCCGCTCTTGATTCGCAGCTTTAGGGTGTGCTCGCCCTTTTTAAGCTCGAATATGCCTGCTTGCACATTGTGCAAGTCGTCTTTACCCTCGATAAGACCGTTTACGACCATTGGGTAGATATATTCGTTGTCAACTATCAGCTCAAACTCACAGCCTGCGCTTTCCGCAAGGACAGTGAGATTCAGGGCGTACCAACCGTCGGTGCCGCTGTTTACGGCGTATTTTACCCAATCGCCCTTTTCCAGCTTGACGGCGGTAAACTCCGCCGCTTTGCCGAGGACCTCGGTGTATTCGTTGGAGCTTACGGTGCTTTCCTTCTCACCCTGACGGACACCGTTTTCTTTAACTGCGGCATTCGCAATGGAAAAGCCGCGGTTTTCTTCCTTTAAGTAGTTATATGCCGCAAAGGATCCGGGAAGATTTTTTACAGCCTCAAAGTCCGAGGTGCCGAAGGCATCGTTTGTGAAGAACAGAGAGGAGATATCGCCGCTTGCCGCGCCGATCTTGCCGCCGGGGATGGGAGCGTCAAGCTCTATCTTTTTCATTCCGTTAAAATAGATATGACATTCGCTTGCACCGTTTACAACGTATAGCGTGCAAAGCTTTTCAAGGCTTACGCCTTTTGCAATGCTTACGGTGCCGAGCTTGGACACCTCTCCGTTTTTGTGGGAGTTGAGTGTAAGCATGCCGTTTTTCACAACTGCGGAAACGTAATTATTTTCGTCGCTGTATCCGAGGATAAGCTCGGCACTTCCATCCATGGGCGTGAAGTTGATCTCCGCCGAGTAAACGCTTTCGGCAGCGTCCTTGGAGAGGGTAAAGCCACCGGTTTTTTCAAGCACGTCGACAGAGCGCGCCACGTAATCGGGCAGAACGGGCTTCCTTGAATCCGTAAGGCACAGACCGTCGGTAAGGACGTAAGCTCCGTTTGTGAAGTATCGAGTAATATTCATACGGCGGTTGAACTTTCCGCTCTCCTCGTTGTGGAATGCGGTGTAGATGGAGTCAAGGTCGGGACCGACGGTGTTGGAGGAATGTCCCGTGCCGCTGAAGGTGGTAAGAGGGTCGAAGGCGGATTTTGAGCCGTAGCCTCCGTTGGTGTGGGGATACGGCGTATCCGTGGACATAATGGTAATGTTATATTTGGGCTGAATAAGGTCGGAAAGCAAAGACGGTGCCGTGGTGTAGGAATATGCAACGCGATAGCTCTTGTCCCTGACGTGGTTGCCCGTATAGGTGAGGTAGAAGTAATCGCCGCGCCTGAAGTATCCGGGGCCTTCAGTCCAACCGTTTGTGGAGGCGGTAAGAGGCTGACCGTTGCCCGACGCAACACTTGCTGTGGTGTAGCTTGCGTTGAAGCTTACCTTATCGTATCGGATGGACCCGCCCGTTCCGGATTTTGCATACATAAAGTAAAGGTCGCCCGTGTCCGCAACGTAGAAGGAGCCGTCGATGCCCTTGCCGAAATTGGCAGAGGCAAGGGTGAATGGACCCTCCGGGGAGTCGCTGCGGAAAATGTAGTGACCCTTGCCGTTGGGGGCCTCGCAAAGCCAGAAGGAGCCTGCGTAGTACACCACCTCGGGAGCGTATGCGGTGTAGGTGGCACCATTTTCGCCGGAGGAGGTAAGGCAGATGCCGCGGCATTCCCAATCCACAAGGTTTTCGGAGCGCCAAACGTAAATATCACCGCCGATATGTCCGCTTGTAATGGAGGAGTAGAGGTAATACATTCCGTTGTAGCGCATAACGTAGGGGTCGCCTATGCGGTAAAGGGTGCCGTTTTTGTCAAACAGCTCTATGTAATTATGGTAATATTCGCTTTCGGTAAACACGTAATCCACCTCTCCGTTGTCCTTGGCTGCCGATTTGTCTGCGGTAACCGGAACGGTTATGGGCTCCGGAAGCGTGGTGACAGGCTCCGTTGTGACCGCGGGCGTGGTGGTTCCGGCCGTCGTGTCGGGCGCGGACGTTGCCGTGGGATCGGTTGTGTCGGCTACAGATGGGGGGGTGTTAGCGCAGGAGGCGAGTATTGCCGTGCAAAGTACTGCGGATAGAATGCTGCGAATTTTCATATTTCTCTCCGATCTTGTATTTCCTATTTATATAAGGATAGCAAAAAAAATATTTCGTGTCAACACGAAGGTTGCGGGTAAATTTACAAAAAGTGCAGATAATAATACAATATTCACCGCAAATGGCAAAAGGAACAAAAAACCTACCCGTCGCCAAGGTAAATATGTAGAAATTTAGCACTAAAGCAGATGATTAACAATTTGTTCACAAAAAAATTTGCAAAAACTATTGACAAAAGCGGTGCAAAGTGATAAATTATGCTTGTAATTAGCACTTGGGTAATGCGAGTGCTAAAATCAAGCTTGGCAGAAATGGAGGGAAAACGTGAAGGAAGCGCAAAACGGTCTTACCAACCGCCAAAGCCTGATACTCAGGACGGTGGTGGAATCATATATTGAAAACGGCGAACCCGTGGGATCGAAATTTCTTTGTGAATGCGGTCGCTTCACCTGCTCCTCCGCCACTATAAGAAACGAAATGGCCGAGCTTGAAGCCCTTGGATATCTCGAGCAGCCCCACACCTCCTCCGGCAGAGTTCCCACCGAGCTTGGCTACAGGTTTTACGTTGACAGCCTTCTTGAAAGCTACAACAGCACGGCAAGCGACGTGGAGCGCATAAAAAGCGCCCTGAAGGAAAAACGCGCGGAGCTCGATCAGATACTGACTCAGGCGTCAAGGCTTGCTTCGTCCCTTACCAATTACACGGGACTGGCGGTAAGACCCGGACAAGGGCACGGAGCATTTTGCAGGTACGAGGCGATCTGCCTTTCATCTCGCAGTCTTCTGCTGGTTATGATAAACCCGGACGGAAGCGCAAAAACGCGCAACCTGCGTACCGACGTTGATATAACCAAGGAGGATGCGGACACTCTGGCGCGAACGCTGAACTCGTGCATTGTAGGCCTTTCCGCCTCTGAGGTAACGCTGCCTCTTATGATGCGGATGGAGGAAATGTGTGCCCCGGCATCTCATCTGGTGTCTATGGCTGTTAAATGCATATACGAAACGGCCATTGAGAAAAACGACGGCGACGTGCGTATCGACGGCGTGAACCGATTGCTTGAGTATCCGGAGTATTCGGATACGGAAAGCATTGCGGGACTGCTTGGCCTCGGAGACAGTAAAAACGCTCTCCTTGATCTGGTTAAGGAAAGCGAGGAGCTTGGCGGTGAGGCCGGCGACGACGTAAAGATACTCATAGGCTCCGAAAACCGTTTGGACGCACTCGGATCCTCTGCTCTCGTTTTCAAAACCGTAAAGCGTGGCGGAAGAGTGGTTGGCGCGGTCGGCGTTATAGGTCCCCGCAGAATGAAATATCAGAACGTAATATCTATGGTAGACAGCCTTGCAAACGGAATAAACGAGCTTATCGGCGACGATATGCTGCTGCCCACCGCGGATACCGAAAGGAATAATGGAAATGAGTGAAGAGATCAAGACTCCGGAAACCGAGGCTGAGGCCGAGGTGAAGGAGACGAAAAAGGAAACGAAAAGCAAAAAAGAGCAAAGGAAGCAAGAGGCCGAGATAAAGGCCTTGACCGAAAAGACTGCCGAGCTTGAAAAAAAGCTTGCGGAAAGCGAGGATTCCAGGCTTCGACTTGCCGCCGAATACGATAACTACCGCCGCAGGACCCAAAAGGAAAGGGAAATGATCTACAACGATGCGTTTTCCGATGCGGTATCCGGCATCCTCCCCGTGATCGACAATCTGGATTACGCGCTGCAGTTCGGCAGTGAGGAGGAAAAAAAGGGCATTGAGATGATAATCAAAAATGCAAACGAAGCTCTCGCAAAGATGGGAGTTGCGGAGATCGAGTCTCTCGGCAAGACCTTTGACCCCAATCTTCACAACGCGGTAATGCACGTGGAGGACGAAACAAAGGGCGAAGGCGAAATAGTACAGGTCCTTCAGAAGGGCTACAAAATAGGCGAAAAAGTCATCAGATTTGCTATGGTAAGCGTAGCAAACTAATGACGAACAAATATAATTAATAGATAAGGAGATAAATATTATGGCAAAGATCATAGGAATCGACCTTGGAACCACAAACAGCTGCGTTGCAGTTTACGAGGGCGGCGAGCCCATCGTTATCCCGAATCCCGAAGGAGCGAGAACTACTCCTTCCGTTGTCGCAGTAACGAAGACGGGTGAAAGAGTAGTCGGACAGGTTGCAAAGCGC
>JAFSCG010000182.1 GCA_017436885.1 Clostridia bacterium
CTGTCAAGTTAAATTACTGCTTGATAAAAAAAGAGTAGAGATGATTTCGCTATACATCACCTCACGCATATTATTGTACCACTGTTATTTACCATTTTCAATATTTTTTAAAAAATGGTAAATAGAATTGCGTGGTTTGATCTTATCTTTTCTATGAACAGACAAAAATACGTCCGTGGGAACAGTAACGTTCCCACGGACGTAACGGAGTGTAGACAAAGTATCATTATGAAAAGTTGCTTTATTAGAATTCACAAAGTTACGGGAACGTGAAACCTCCCTCTGATGAGGGAGGGGGACCACGAAGTGGTGGAAGGAGAGAATTTGCGCAAAGAAACCTCGAAAAAGGTCTCTCCTTCCGTCAAAACCTTCGGTTTTGCCACCTCCCTCATCAGAGGGAGGTGAAGACTGACGGTGCTTATGTTGTACTACTTGGCAATAAGTTTTACAATCCAAGCTTTTGTCTTCAGTCTGATACGTCCGTGGGAACAGTAACGTTCCCACGGACGTAAAAATCAGATCTCAAATGTTGCGGAGTTCTATGACTTTACTCCTTGGTATAAAGCGCGGAGAGAGTTTCGTTATACTTGGTGATGTCGTTTTCGGATTTGCGCTTGTTTCTGTTGTAAAGGGAGGTGAAGTTGTTCGCCTTGGTCTTTACGGGGTCCATGACCACGGAGTTAAGTCCGCCGATCTTGAATACAAGACCGATGTCGAAGAAGCGGTTTGCAAACATAATGTCAAGCATCTCGCCGCTTTCCTCGTCGCGGATGTAGGTTCCCTGAAGGGTCGCCTCGTAGTACGCGGGGGTAAGTATCTTCTGTCCGTGGTAAGCAAGTGCCTCTACGATAGCGCCGGTGCGGTCGCCGTCCTCGTAGAAGGCGGGAATGCAGGCGTACATACCGGACTGAACGCCTACACAGACAGAGTAGCCCTCCTGCTGCTCGTCAAGACGGGGGTGAGGGAGGATACCGAAGTCGGTATCGCTGTCTCTGTGCTTGGGAACGGTGTAAAGGGAGGTAAGGCTGTAAAGCACCTGATCGTTATCGAACATTGCAACGCGCATGGTGTCCCAAACGGAGGAGCCGTAGCCGCTCTGGTAGTTAAAGCTGGTGGAGGAGCCGAGCACGTCAACGTACTTGTCGAACATGGTAACGGTCTTGTCGTTATAGAGCGTAAGCTCAAGGAGACCGTCGTTGAGGGTGGCAACTCTGGACTTGGTAGCCGCAAGCATGGAGTATGCGGAGTCGTTCCAGAGCATAAGGCCGTAGGCGTCGTTTTCGTCCAGCTTGTCGTCGCCGTTCAGGTCGCCGCCGAACTTAAGGGTCTCGGCAAAGAAGGTATCAAAGGTCCAGGTGTTGTTTCTTACCATCTCGTAGGGGTCGGAGAGGTCTGCGTTTTCCTTAACGAGATCCTTGTTGAACATAATGCAGTGGGTTATCATGTTGTCAAGGATGCCGATATCACCCGTGGCAAAGAACAGGTTCTCGCCGAAGGTGCTCTGCTCCATGATCTTCCGGTCCCACCAGCTCTTTGTAAGGTCGATATTCTCGAACTCGTGGAGGTTGGAGAGAAATCCGTTATAGGCGCACTGAGCAACGTCGTAGGTGCCTATCATTGCAAAATCGTAATCATAGGAGCCTGCGGAATAGCTCTTCTGCATAGTCTGGAAGCCGGTTCCGCTACCGTTGCAGGAGCCGAACTTTACCTTGTTTTCGTCCTCGATGGTAATGTCGAGAAGCTCCTCAACGGTTATCTTGCGGAGGTATTTTTTAACTTCAAGAAGCTCGGTGTCCTCCTCGGTGCCGCCAAAGTCGTTGGCGTCCTTTGCCTTGGAAAGGTTGCCGCAGGAAACGATGCGGAAGACGTATCCGTCGTAGGTATCGTCGGGGATCTCGAGAAGCTCACCGGGCTCGGTGGTGTCGGGAGCTGCGGTGGTGTCGTCGCCAACATTGGGCGCGGTGGTGGTGCTTTCATTGCCGTCGGTGGTAACGGTGCCTCCGTTGCCGCCGCAGGACGCAAGGGCGGAAACCAGCATAACTGCGAGCATTAGAATGGCAATGATCTTTTTCATAGTCTTTCCTTTCTAACGGTATATCGTTATTTTTTATTCTGCGTAAGTATCAGAGCTTGCTCCAATCGAACACAACGCCAAGGGGGAAGTTTTTATCGTTTGCAAGTCGGTCGTAGATCATCGGTGCGTCGCAAGGGGCGAGCACGTCGGTAATTATGGGCTTGCTCGTAACTCTGCCGTAGCGGATCATGTCAAGGATGTTTGCGCAGTCGTCGTGCATGGTCCAGCAGCCGCGGAAGCTGTCGTGGAGGGGGCGCACCATGTTGTGCGCGCCGATAAGCTGAACTCCGGGACGGTGCACCTGCTGATAGAAGTTGATGCTTCCCTCGGGGATGCGGGTGCAGCCGAGGAGGGATATCTTTGCCATATACGATGCACATTCAAGGGCCTGATTAAGGGCAATGGCCTTGCCCGTGACCTCAATTATGTTCTTAACGCCCTTGCCGCCCGTGATCTCCATTACCTTTTTGATAAAATCGGGCTCCGTGGGGTCGAGGGCAAAGTCGGCACCCGTTTCAAGGGCGATGCGCCTTCTCTCGGGGTTGAGATCGGCAACTATCAGGGGCATTGCGCCCGACTGACGCGCGAACTGTACGCTGTAAATACCCAAAAGTCCGAGGCCGAATATCATGCAGCTCTCGCCAAGCTCCGGCTCAAGCTTTCGCAGTCCGCCAAGACCCATTGCCGCAATAATAACGGGCGCGGCGTCAA
>JAFSCG010000183.1 GCA_017436885.1 Clostridia bacterium
CTGCTGACCGCCGCTCATACCGAGTGCATTTTTGCGGAGTCTGTCCTTGACCTCATCCCAGATGCTTGCACGTCGAAGCGACTGCTCTACGATCTCGTCAAGCTCGCTCTTTTTCTTGATGCCGAAGGTTCTCGGAGCAAAGGCGATATTATCGTAAATGCTCATTGGGAAGGGATTGGGCTTTTGGAACACCATGCCGACGTTCTTGCGAAGGACGTTAATATCGGTCTCCTTGTCGAAAATATCGACTCCGCCGATGCGAAACTCTCCTTCAATGCGGCAACCCTCAACAAGGTCGTTCATTCTGTTGAAGATCTTGAGAAAGGTGGACTTACCGCATCCCGAAGGACCGATCAGGGCTGTAACCTGCTTTTCGGGGATCTCTATATTTATATTTTTCAAAGCGTGAAAATCACCGTAATAAAGATTGCAGTTTCTCGCGGTGATGTCCATGCTTCCTAAAAATTCATTCATCTCATACTCCTTATGTTTCAAAAGACTTAGCTTATATATTTAATTTCAATTGTAAAGGATGGGGTGTGTCAGTTGTAGAAAAGTCTATCAACCACACACCTGCGGCTGCCGCTGCAATTCACGGAGCCAGAGAAAAGATTGCCGGCAAAGGCCTCAAGGAAAGCTCCCTTGATGCTTCTTAACAAAGTGCCGATTTTGACAATAAAGGTTTGCATTTTCATCTTTTCATTCTCCTTTCTATATTTACAGTCAAAAGACTGATTCACGATTTACTTGGCATCTCCATAGGTGGATTTTCTGATCATATTGCCGATCCAGCCTGCCAACAGGTTAAGAATAATTACGAAAATGAGCAAAACGACTGCCGTTGCCGCCGCCTCATCGGGATAACCGTGGCTTGCGAAATAGTAGATATCAAGAGCAAGACTTGTGCCCGGTGACATAAGACTTTCGGGAACCTTATTGACCACCATATTGATAGTCAGAAGCAGAACGGCACTCTCTGATACAACACGCCCGATTGCAAGAATAATTGCGGTCACAATACCGCCTGCCGCTGACGGAAGAACGATCTTGAAGATGGTTCTGACCTTGCTTGTTCCAAGCGCATAAGCACCTTCACGAAATCCTCCCTGCACAGAAAGCAAACTCTCCTGCGTGGATCTTACGATGGTAGGAAGTATCATTATGGCAAGTGTGATACCGCCGTCAAGCATTGAATATCCCCATCCGAACGCAACGACGAAGATGAGATATCCGAAAAGACCGTATACAATGCTTGGAATACCTGCCAGCGTTTCGGTTGCGACCTGAACGATCTTTACGAACTTGCCCTTGTTATTTGTATATTCAACGAGAAAGATTGCACTTGCAACTCCGATAGGAACCGCGATAATTGCGGCAATGCAGACGAGCTGGAGCGTGCCCACAAGTGCCGGAAAAACAGTCGGCGCACTGTTGCTATACTCTCCGAAAACGAGATTTAGGGAAAGCTTATCTACACCGTTAATCAAAACGTATGCAACAACGGCCACAAGAGCGATCATGGATATGACGAGTGCCGCAATACAAACGTATTTCATTGCCGAATAAGCTTTTCTCATTTTGCAGCACCTCGCTTCCCTTTTTTCTCTTTCTTATCTGCATTATCACGCTTGAGCATTCCGAAGCTTACGTTGAGGATGAGCGTGAAAACGAAGAGTACAACTCCCGTTGCAATCAGCGCGGAAAGAGCATCTCCGTTCAGCTCCAAAGCACCCATCGCGATATTGGCGGTCAGAGTTCTGACACTTTGGAACAGGCTTTCGGGCATTTCGGGACTTCCGCCGATGACCATAATGACAGCCATTGTTTCGCCGATAGCTCGACCGATTGCAAGAACAACACCTGCAAGGATACCGCTCTTGGCTGCGGGCAGCATGATCTTAAAGGTTGCCTGCTCCTTGGTTGCGCCGAGAGCCAGAGCTCCCTCATAATAGGTATTCGGAACGCTGTTCAAGGAATCAAGGCTCACGCTGACAATGGTCGGTAAAATCATAATACCGAGAACGATCGATGCCGAAAAGATTCCGTATCCAACGCCTGTCGGAGAAAGGTAATCCCTGACGAAGGGTACGATCACCGTCATACCAAACAGACCAAAGATAACCGAAGGAATACCCGCAAGCAAATTGATCATTTGTCTGATAGGTGCAACAATCTTTTTCGGACAGAACTTGTAAAGCGCCAGTGCGGTGAGAAGCCCGATACCGATGCCGATAATAACCGAAAGTGCCGTCACGTAAAGCGACGCAACGATCATTGGAAAGATGCCGTATGTCGGATTATCCGCAAGAGGTGCCCAATCGCTTCCGAAGATAAACTTCGCAAATCCCGTCTTTGCAATGAACGGAACTCCGCTTACAAAGAGAAATACCGTTATCGTCGCAAGCGCGAGAATGGAAAATATCGCGGAGAAAAGGAACACGCCGCGCATGACCTTTTCTCTCGCGTTTATAAATCCGTACAGATTTTTCATATTACTTTGAAACGTCTGCCCAAACCTTGATAGC
>JAFSCG010000009.1 GCA_017436885.1 Clostridia bacterium
CACACGCTGAGCCTGTAGTCTCATCTAATCATCCGCCACTTGCAGAAATGCCCCTACCACCGCAAATGCGGCAATTACTTTGAGCCTCCCTTGTGTAAAGGGAGGTGGCAGCCGTTTTTCGGCTGACGGAGGGCTTGTCATTTTGGACAACAGAAACAACCCCTCAGTCTGCTTCGCAGACAGCTCCCCTTACACAGGGGAGCCTTCCGCTGCGGCGAAACTGTGCATAGCTAAAGCTTTTTGGAACCACCGGCACTGCCGGTGGTTTTCGTTTTACAAAAAGAGCCGCCGTGCGAATTAAATTCGCACGGCGACATTTTATTAAGCTTTTATGCTGTTAAGGTATGATATCAACACATTGGAGCTGATTTTGGCAGCCTTGTTACAAAACTCCGCAAAGTCGCCGGATGCATCTCCGTCGGCGCCGTCGCTCATGGTACGCAGTGCCGCGAAGGGCACGTTATTTACAAAGCATACCTGCGCAATGGCACCGCCCTCCATATCGGCACAGGAAGCACCGAAGAGGGTGGATATACGCTTTTTCGTTTCATTATCGGCAACGAATTGATCGCCTGTTGCGACAACTCCGCGTTTTGCCTTACCTCCGCAAAGCTCCACAAATCCGTAAAGCTCGTCGGAGAGAGATCTGTCGGTTTCGAAGAACACCTTGTTTATACCGGAGATAAGCCCCGGATCGTCACCAAGGGGGGTGGTATCCATATCGTGCTGAACGAGTGCGGTTGCCACAACTGTATCCAGCTTGTTTACCTCCGAGGATACTGCGCCGGCAACGCCGGTATTTATTATCCTGTCGGGCTTGAATTCCATTATCATAGCAACGGCACACGCGGCGGCAAACACCTTTCCAACCCCGCAGGTGGCAAGCACAACGTCCTCGCCGCCTACCTTACCCTGCCAGAAGGTAATTCCGCACAAAGCGCGCGGAGCTTTGTTTTGCATTACGTTGAGTATCAATTCTGCCTCGCAGCTCATTGCCGCAATTATTCCGGTCATCTTATTCTCCGTAGGTAAATGTTTTCTGAGGTTTTGCTTCAAGCACCGCACGATAGCGTGCGCACTCCGCCTTTGCCGCATCAAGGGAAAGCTCCCTGTAATTGCCGCACTCCTTGCGAGAGGCTCCGAACATCTCATCCGCGTGCTCCGTGTTTTCCAACGCCTTCAAAAGCGCCGAGCGAACCTTATCGTGCCCAACCGAGTCGCGTACCAGCAAATAGAAGCCCGTGCGACAGCCCATGGGACCAAAGTACACGACCTCGCTTCCGATCTCGCCATTGCGCATAAAGGTGGCAAGCATGTGCTCCACGGAATGGATGGTCAGATCGTCCATATAATCCCCAGCGTTTGGCGTGCGGGTGCGCAGATCGTAGGTTACCACGTCGCCGTCGATACGGGAAATATACATACCGGGAGTAATGATATCGTGATCCGCGGAAAAGCTGGCTATCCTTCTTATCTCCATATCAACCCTTCTTTGCCGCAAGAGCTTCCTTGGCTACAGCGGCAATGTTGGAGGCGGAGATACCGTAATGATCAAGTAGCTCGCCTGCGCTTCCCGATGCGCCCCAAACGTCCTGAACGCCAACGCGGCGCATAACGGTTGGGCATCCCTCGGACAGAGCCTCTGCCACCGCACTGCCAAGACCGCCGATAACATTGTGCTCCTCTGCGGTAACAACGCATCCGGTCTTTCTTGCGGAGGCGCATACGAGCTCCTTATCCAGAGGCTTGATGGTGTGGATATTTATTATCTCCGCGTCGATGCCGTCGGCCTTAAGAAGCTCCTTTGCCTCAAGCGCCATACCAACGGTAATGCCGCTTGCAATAACGGTAACGTCCTTACCCTCGGAAAGCACGCGCCCCTTGCCGATCTCAAAGCTGTAATTTGCGTCCTCTGCGCTCATATCCGGAACAGCGGAACGCCCAAAGCGAAGGTAGCAGGGTCCCTGCATCTCCACAGCGGCACGCAGAGCCGCTCTTGCCTCCGTATAGTCAGCGGGGTTGATAACGGTCATGCCCGGAATGGTACGCATAAGCGCGATGTCCTCGTTACACTGATGGGAAGCACCGTCCTCACCAACGGAAACGCCCGCGTGGGTAGCGGTGATCTTAACGTTAAGCTCGGTGTATCCGACGCTGTTGCGGATCTGCTCGAAGGCGCGTCCCGCCGCAAACATCGCAAAGCTGGATGCCACCGCAACCTTACCGGAGGCGGCAAGTCCTGCCGCAACACCTATCATATTTCCCTCGGCGATACCGCACTCAATAAAGCGCTCGGGATATTTATGGCGGAAATACTCCACTCTGGTGGCATCAGCAAGGTCCGCGGTAAGAACCACCAGATCCTCGCGTACTGCGCCAAGGGCGGTAAGCTCG
This sequence comes from Clostridia bacterium, assembly GCA_017436885.1. Classification (GTDB taxonomy): domain Bacteria; phylum Bacillota; class Clostridia; order Oscillospirales; family CAG-272; genus RUG12395. The sequence goes on from JAFSCG010000009.1 coordinate 2,395, forward strand.
TCGCCCAGAGCCTCTCTCGTTGCTTTCTTATCAGCCATTGTGCACCTCCGCGTTCAGTTCTGCCATTGCTTTCTCGAATTCCTCGGGCTTGGTGGCCTTGCCGTGCCAGCCTGCGTTGTTCTCCATGAAGGAAACGCCCTTTCCCTTTACGGAACGGGAGATTATCACAGAGGGGGCACCCTTTGCAGCACGCGCATCGGCAAACGCCTTTTCAACGGAATCGAGATCGTGAGCGTCGCAAGTAAATACGTGCCAGCCGAAGGCGGCAAATTTCTTATCTACGGGCTCTAAATTCATAACGTCGCTTACCTTGCCGTCGATCTGAAGACCGTTAAGGTCGAGGATCGCGCAAAGGTTATCGAGCTTATAATGTGCGGCAAACATAGCCGCCTCCCAGACCTGACCCTCCTGACTTTCGCCGTCGCCGAGAATGGCGTAAACGCGATAGTCCTTTCCGTCAAGCTTGGCTGCCTCGGCCATTCCGCAAGCGGCGGAAATACCCTGACCGAGAGAACCTGTAGACATATCTATACCGGGAGTTTTATGCATATTGGGATGGCCCTGAAGGTGGCTTCCCAGCTTGCGCAGGGTGTAAAGATCCTCCTTGGGGAAAAATCCGCGCAAAGCGAGAGCGGAATAAAGACCGGGAGCCGCATGACCCTTGGAAAGAACCAGTCTGTCCCTGTCCTCCTTGCGGGGATCCTTGGGATCCACGTTCATCTCTCCGCCAAAATACAGCCATGCAAGCACGTCCGCAATAGAAAGAGATCCGCCCGGATGTCCGCATCCGGCGGCGTTGGTAGACTCCACAACACCGATGCGTATCCTGCGGGCAATCTCGGATAGCTCTTGTTTCTTCTTGATATCCATCCCTGAAACCGTCCTTTAGTTAATTTGCCTTACGGCTTTCAATATCTTTTCATCATACAGTATACTACATATTTCCCCGCAAGTAAAGCACAAAAGCATGATTATTTTGTTTTTTTGTTCTTTATTTTTGATTTTCTGTATTTCATCTTTCCTTTTCAGCTTCCAACAGCTTCTCATACTCACGCAAGAGACCGTCGGCAAGAGCTGCGTCCGCCTCGCTTAAGGGAAGCCGCACGTCACCGGTGCACATATCAAGCCTGCCGCACAACGCCTTTACAGGCACGGGATTTGGCTCGGCAAACAGTTTTTTTATCATAGGTACTGCGGCGGTGTGTATCCTGCACGCCTCCTCGATTTTTCCATCCTTCACAAGGCTGTACAGCCTTACCCACAGGCGCGGAAGAACGTTTGAAATAACGCTTATCACTCCTTTGCCGCCCACGGCATAGGCAGGCAATGCGTCTCCGTCGTTACCGCTGTAAACGTGCAGGTCACAGCTTTCGCAGGCAACGATCTCGGATATTTTATTCACATTTGTCGCTTCCTTTATGCCAATGATGTTATCGTGCTCCGAAAGCCTTGCTATCAGCCGAAGGGACATATCGCTGCCGGTGCGTGCCGGTACGTTGTAAAGAATTACGGGCGGTCCGAGGCTTGCTGCGGCATAAAGGCTGCGCACGATACCTTCTTCAGTTCCCTTGTTATAATAAGGATTGACGATAAGCAATGCATCCGCTCCCACTTCCCTTGCTTCCCACGACATACGAAGCATTTTATCGGTGCAGGGGCCTCCCGTTCCCGCGATGATCGGCACCCTGCCGCCGGATAATTCAACAGCTCGGCGAATAAGCTTTTTTCGCTCGTTTTCAGTTAAGGTGGGAGCCTCTCCCGTTGTACCGCATACCACAAGAGCGGAAATACCCGCGTCTATTTGCTCCGAAACCAGACGTGTGAAAGCGTCAAGATCTACCTCTCCGTTTTTAAAAGGGGTAATAAGCGCGGTGCAACACCCTTCGAACAGTAATTTTTTCGTTGAATTCAGCATATTTTTCTCCCGGACTTGAATATGAAAGTCCAATGTTATATAATGATTGCAGATATCCCTGCACTACATTATATGAAACACTCATCCGAAAGGAATAGATATGATAGATAATATCAAGCCTAAGACCGATCTTTCCACCCACGATTTTTATTACGATCTGCCAAAGGAGCTTATAGCACAGACACCCGCCGAGCCCCGCGACTCTTCGCGCCTTATGGTAATGGACAAGAAAAGCGGAAGGACAGAGCATCGCGTGTTCCGCGATATAACCGAATATCTCCGCCCGGGCGACACCCTTGTGGTAAACGACAGCCGCGTTATCCCTGCAAGACTGTACGGCGTTGCCGAGGACAAGCCCGACCGCGTGCTTGAATTCCTGTTGCTTCGCAACCTGGAGGGCAACGTTTGGGAAAGCCTTGCAAGACCCGGAAAAAAGGCAAGGATCGGTCGCCGCTTTGTTTTCGGCGACGGAATACTGCGTTGCACCGTAAAAGACGTAAAGGACGACGGCAACCGCGTGCTTGAATTTGAATACGACGATCCCGCGGGCTTCTATGCCGTACTCGACAAGGTTGGCACCATGCCCCTGCCTCCTTATATCGAAACGAAATGGGAGGATAACGAACGC
>JAFSCG010000184.1 GCA_017436885.1 Clostridia bacterium
CCGTAAGTGCGCACTTACTCACCACCTTTTGTGGTTGTTTGTTATAGAATAATGTGCCGCCGAGAGCGACCAAAAGGTGCTCTCGACGGCACAATTTATTCGTTTTCGAAATAGGGCTTGGTTCGGTTACAGGTGAAATTGTAATAACATTGTCTTGCATTAATAAATTGGTATGCCATTATCAATAACGGACGGATTTCGGGATTGCTCCACTTATGATACACCTTGATTATGCTATCATCAAATGTTAAGCTATCTTCATTTAAAAGACCATATTTAACAAGTAACGGTTCAATTTCAAGGAATCTTTCAAGTGTAATTCCAATTTTCTTGGCCATCATATCAGCCGTATACTGACTTGTTTCTGTTGCGGTTTGCGTGAAAATGATTGCTTTCATTCCGTCTTCCGAAGCAAGCAAAGAGAAGAACTCCCCAAAGTGCTTTTCGGATAACAGTTTTTTGGATATTTCGGGCGTATCACTGACCGCACAAAAGAACGGAAAGTTTTCTACAAGAGATAAATATGTCGTTCCCTCATTGTTGATGATTTGAGATGTTATTTGCTGATTTCCACAATTCTTTTCAATGACATCATTTAAAAGAGGGCGGCTCTCATTGCCGAAATATGCGCTTTGCAAAGTCCATATAGTTTCAAACATAAATTTGAAAAAATCTATTTTATCTTCTTTGCAATAGGTCTTCTGAAGGCAAAATTTAAACAAATCATCAAGAATATCATCTTGAGAGTAATCGGATATCTTTTTTTCTACTCCAAATAAGGCATCAATAGACACCCCTAAAATCTTGGAAATAGCCGGCAACAAATAAGTATCGGGAACGCCCCCGTTTTCCCATTTCGACACAGCTTGTCCCGAAACGCCAACCAATTCTCCAAGCTGTTCTTGTGTGTATCCTTTAAGCTTTCTGTATTTTGCAATTTTATCTCCGATTTTGAGTTCCATAATAACCTCCACATATTCTTTATCACCGGTGTGACCATATTATATCACAAATCGCGGTTTGATACAATAGAGGCAATGTTACGTTTCGCAACTGTGGGTTGTTTTTTGCTTATGTGTCTACAAAAGCAGTGCTTGCAAAGAAAAATGACAGAGAATACAAATGCATCCTCTGTCATTCCCCGTCGGTAAGTGGCGCATCCTTAAAACTGTCCTTAAGAACACGCGCCATAAGGGTGTTTAATTTTTTATTGCAGAAAGGTTTAAGTTGTGGTATAATCAATTCATAGGAACAATACGTAAATACGAAACAGGAGTAAAAATATGAGAATAGTACCCAGACCTCAAAAAATGACGATAAGCGAGGATTTTATCACCGCAAAGTCCTTCAGACTTGAAGCCTGCTGTGAAAAGGGGAAAAAGATCTTTTCCGCCTTCGACTGCGGCGGAGACGTTTGCGTAAAGCTTGAAAAGGCTGAATACGAAAACGCCGAAAGGTATGAGATCAAAATTGACGAAAAGGGTGTTTCTGTCAAGGTTGCAAGTCCGGAAGCGGCATTCCGCGCGGCGACCACTCTCAAGCAGATCGTTGCCCAAAGCGGCGAAAAACTCCCCTGCCTTGAAATCGAGGACGAGCCTTCGATCAAGGTGCGCGGATATATGCTGGATATCAGCCGCGGCAAGATCCCGAACGTTGAGTACGTAAAGCAGCTCTGCGATCTTCTTGCAGACCTCAAATATAATCATCTCCAGCTCTATATGGACAGCTTCGTCTACGAATACAAGGGCTTCGAGGACTATTGGAAGGACTGTCAGCCTCTTACCGAAGCCGAGATCAAGGAGCTCGTCGCTTACTGCAAGGAGCGCTTTATCGAGCTCGTTCCCATTCAGAACAGCTTCGGACATATGGCGGCATGGACCGCAAAGGAGGAGATAGCCCCCCTTGCTATCACAGGCAAGGACGGCAAGCCTTCGCAGACGCTTAATCCTTTGCTTCCCGAAACTCTTGAATTCCTTGACCGCATTTACAGCGGTATGATGGACGCATTTGATACCGATCTTTTCAACATCGGTATGGACGAAACCGTCGATCTCGGTAACGAGGAAACCAAGGAAGAGTGCGACGCTAAGGGCGTCGGCCGCGTTTACACCGAATATCTCAACAAGGTCTGCGACCTTGTTACCAATAAGTACAAAAAGACCCCGATGTTCTTTGACGACATCGTTTTCAAGCATCCCGAAGAACTTGCCAACATTCCAAAGAACGCCGTTGTTATGCAGTGGGGTTACGAGGGTGAGCAGCAGTTTGACCGCAACTGCCGTATGATAAAGGAGCACGGACTCCGTTTCTTCGTATGCCCCGGTACCTCAATGTGGGGAAGCATTACCGGACGTATGAACAACGCCGTCATTAATATCTGTACCGCCGCCGAATGCGGAAACTACTACGGAGCCGAAGGCTTCTTACTTACCGAGTGGGGTGATGATGGACATCCCCAGTTCCCCGCAAATACATACTTCCCGCTGGTCTATGGCGGCTACGTATCTTGGAACTGCGGTAATCACCGCTCCGAGCCTGCATACGCTGAGCGTCGTGCCGCTCTTTACGATTGCAGGGCGTATCTTGATAAGTTCGTTTATAAGTGCGAGGGCGAAAAGTCGCTTGCCGATATAGTTTACCGTATGGGTAATTTCTATCTGCTGGAGGATCTGCTCTATTTCAACGGCACCGAGCTCAATCAGTGCTTTATGCGCCGCGAACCTATTACTCCCGAAAGAGCCGCAGGCTTCGAGCGCGTTCTTAAGTATATGCAGGGAATGCGTGCCGAGCTTGATGGAGTTAAGGCTGATGAAACGATGCTGCGCGAGGTGACCCTCAACTGCGATATGGTCATTATGCTTGCCAACCTCGTTCTCGATCGCGCCGATAAGCAGGAATGTGCACGTATCCTTGCCGAATACCGCGAACTCTGGCTCCAAAAGAACCACGAAGCCGGAATCAATCTCTTCCCCGATCTTGTAAAGGGTTGGTTGGAGTAATAATTACAGTACGTATGAAAAACGTTGAGATATCGCTTAACCGGCATGGTTTATTTAACTTATTCTCACCGTTGATTTCTTTTCTTTTAACCATCCCCCTGGGCTGGATATTCCTTGCCGCTTATTATGTGCTTGGATTGTTTTTTCCAATACCGGGGTGGCTTATGACAATAAGTATAATTCCACTTTTGATCACTCCCGTTTCGTGTATTTGGACGTTTGTACGGTGTATTAAATATCGAAAGATTTGTTCTGTTCGTTTGTGCATTATTATGACAATTATCGGTATCATTTTCTATGTTTTAATGATATACGGTATTTGCTATGTGGGCGCACGGTTTTGAAGTGAGAAATGAGTTTATGTGTTAATTGAATCAAGGCTTAAAAAGCGATCACATTGGTAGGGGAGGAGCTTGCTCCCGCCGCATATGTGGATTCAGATCAAACTTCACTGTAAAGGACCGTCGAGGGCACCGGTCCCTACAGGACGGTGGTTTTTATACGGTGATAAGTCGAATCGTTTAAATAATATCGTCGATTCAACAAAGAGAAGTGAGGCAATATGTTAGGCGCACTGTACGGTGATGTAATCGGGTCATATTATGAGGTGCATTGCACTAAGGATTATGATTTTAAATTTAACAGAGACAGCACGTTTACCGACGATAGCGTGCTGACAGCTGCTGTTTGTAAGGCTATTCTTGAGAATCCTGCTCCCGTAACTGGGCGTGGTATTAAAAAACGTGCGTTTGAATACGCTACGCAATTTAAGCAGTATTATTTCCGATACCCACGCGCCGGCTTTGGCAATATGTTTGCCAATTGGGCAAAAAACGAAAGCTTTAAACCCAATCGAAGTTATGGTAACGGAGCCGCAATGCGTGTGATCCCTATTGGATATGCCTACAACAGTATAGATCAGATAATGCTTCAGGTAAAGGCGAGCTGTTTTTACACTCATAAAAACAGGGAAGC
>JAFSCG010000185.1 GCA_017436885.1 Clostridia bacterium
CGGAGCGATCCATCCACATCTCGGAGACCAAATACCACTGTCCGTCATCATCAAGGAAGGGCTGAGCGTGGGCAACCGCCTGCACTCCGGGCTTGTACTCTGTAAGAGGAGACGTGTATCCCTCCAGCATAGGACGTCCCTTTTTGTCAACGTATGGCCCGAAAATGCTTTCACTTCTGCCGACAGCCCAATGGTAGTTTTCGTGTTTTGACATATTGCCCATGGCAACGAACAGATAGTAGTAGCCATCCTTCTTGATAAGATAAGGAGCTTCCATACCGTCGGGAGCATCCGCAAGGCGGTGTAGCGTGGTGTCGCTTTCGTCAAGGAGACCTGTTTCGGCATTCAGCTTGCGCATATAGATGCCCTCTGCGTAAGAGCCCCAAACAAGGTATACGGTTCCGTCGTCGTCTGTGAAAATATTGGGGTCGATGCAGTTATATGGCGTGCTGTCCGTGGAGCGGATGACCATACCCTTATCTATAAATGCGCCCGACGGAGTCTTGCATTCCACCATTCCGATAAGGGAGTTGCGGGAACCGCTGGAGGAAGCACAGTAATAGATGCGCAGGGTATCCCCCACCATATAATAACCGGGGGCCCAGATGGAATCGTAGCCAAGCTCTTTTTTGATCCACGCGGGCTTGGTGCTGAACACGGTGGTATGACTCGACCAGTTAACGAGGTCGGTGGAGGTCTTTATCTTCATTCCGCCCGTCATATTTATATTGTAATATACGCCGTTATACTTGAATATCTCGGGACAGCTGGCAGGAGCCATATTATCCCCCTGCAAACGCAGTATTGAAGGAAGCGCAGTGTCCTTATCAAGCTCTTTTTTGAATAACCAGATCGCGGCACTGTCCTCGACAAGCGTCTGCACAGCGTCTGACGCGGTATCCGGCTCCTTGATCTTTACGTATCCCTCGGTAACGGCGTTCTTTATAACAACGCCATTATCTTTTTTAATTATCGCCCAATTCTGAGCGTGCTTTGTATTATCCGAGGCAAGAACAAGCGCAGATCCCTCGTTTTTTGATGCAAGACGAACGGTGAGATAAAGGCCGGAAGTAGCGTTTTTGATCTTATAGGTACCGTCCTCCTGTAAAAGCAGATACCAAAGCTGATCCAGATCCTCACGGTAACCGCGCACCTGAACTTTTTCTCCGTCGACGGTGCCAAAGGTGGCCCCACTGATAGAAAAATAATCCTCGGTTTTGAAGGAGTATACCGCCCCGTCCTCAACCTCCGCCATAATTACGGGAGGTTCCGTGGCCGGAGCATCTGTGGTAACAGTATCGTTATCAGCAGACTCGGTTACCTCGGGCTCCCCTCCGCCGCAGGCCGCAAGCACAGAGAAAGCCATAATAAAAACGAGCACCAAAAGAAATACCTTCAAAAATTTCATCAAAGCCTCCTTTGATATTATCAGATCGATCATAAAAAACAATACGGAAACGTTTTTCATCAGGCGCGCTTAAGTAGCCCTGTCGTTATCCCTTTCCAGTCTGCAACGCTCGGATGCCTTCTTGCCCTCGGGCGTTTCCCAAGGCAAAAGCTCCGACTGTGGGAGGCTACCATCCCCTCCGAAGCCACGGTACATCTCACGGAACTTACCGGGAGTAACGCCTTTTCTGGCCTTGAATATTCTGATGAAATACTCGGGACTGCTGAAGCCACATTCATATGCAATATCGTACACCTGCATATTACCGCTTGTAAGATATCTGGTTGCAAGAAGCAATGCCGCCTGAGTAAGATCCTCGTTTGGAGAAACGCCGAATCTTTCCTTGTACTTTATTGAAAAGTGCGATCTGGACAGATGAACGAAATTAGCCATCGACTCCACGCTCCAATCAGCGGGAGAAATATAGATCAAACTGCGCAAATTGTCAAGCGCAACGTGAGAATTTTGTCCGATTGATATTTTGTTTTTCTTCTGCTCGGCAACAAGAGAATCAAAAAATTTATCTATAACGGAGTTGAGGCGCTGAAGATGCGGCTGCTTGCGCGACGTACGTATCCAATCCATATATTCCACGTCGCGGGTAATGCTTTCCTGCATATCAGTATAAAACACGGTGTTAAGCGGGAGTCCCTTTGCGGCAAAAGCCTCGGGATCGTCCACCTCAAAATGCATGAAATTATGCAAAAGATCCAACATCCCCGCCCTGTAGTATATGGGGCTTCCGGGAGTACAAATGTAACAGGCGTTTGATGACGTTTGCACCAAATGGCCGTTATTGATAATTTCCACCGGATTAATGAAGTGCAAAAAGAGATAGCAGTAAACACTGTCACGGGTAATCGTAAACCCACGGGCCTGACGCTTCAAATGCATACTTTGCAGCAGCGTGTAATTCAACATAACTCTCTCCTTTGCCGTTCTTATGAAAATGATATCATACCACTACCGATTTGTAAAGCATTTTTGTTTTATCAATATTGAATTTTTGTTTTGTCAAACAAGGCTTTTCCAACAAAGGAAAAAGCTTTTTGGCGCGGAACATAGCAAAACTGCTCAAAAATCAATAACGATTCGCGCCAACCGCTTAAAAGTGACCAAAGTTTGTGAAATTTTTAATTATTTTCGGAAATAATATAGACTTTTCCCGAAATATATAGTATAATAAACGAGTTAGTAAACCCCACATTATTCCCTAACAGGAGGACAAAACCACAAATGAAAAAGAAACCAACCACAGTGGCTTTTAAGGGAACCCATGAGCAGGAGCTTGAGCTCGACAGACTCATCGCCGCTCATAAGGACGATCCCGGTGCGCTTATGCCCGTTCTTCAGGGTGCGCAGGAAATCTACGGCTACCTTCCCGAGGAGGTTCAGCGTCACATTGGTCTTGCAATGGGCATTCCCTTCGAGCAGGTATACGGAGTTTCCACTTTCTATTCCCAGTTCTCTCTTAACCCTAAGGGAGAAGTTGCTATCGCAGTTTGTCTCGGTACCGCTTGCTACGTTAAGGGAAGCGGCGGAATTCTTGACAAGATCTCCAGCATTCTTGACCTTGCAGTTGGCGAGACCAGCCGCGACGGTAAGTACAGCATCGAGGCAACCCGTTGCATCGGCGCTTGCGGTCTTGCACCCGTTCTTACCATTAACAATGAGGTATACGGCAGACTGACCGTTGCTCAGGTTGAAGGCATACTCAAGAAGTACATGTAATCGGAATGAAACAGTTATCCGAGAATATTCTTGACATCACCATGAATTCCGTGCGCGCAGGCTCCCCCCTTACGGACATAACCGTCAAGGAGGAAGGAAGCATGCTTACCCTCGTTATAAACGACAGGGGCTGCGGAATGACACCGGAGCAGGTGGCAAACGTTACCGACCCCTTCTTCACCACAAGGACCACCCGTAAGGTTGGCTTGGGTCTTCCCTTCCTTAAGATGGAGGCGGAGCTGACAGGCGGAAGCTTTTCCATTGAAAGCACCGTTGGCGTCGGCACTTGCGTTACCGCAAGCTTCGATATGTCCCATATCGACTCCATTCCCCTCGGCGATATGCCGGAAACGGTTATGACCATTGTGGGAGCGGCACCCGATAAGGACATCGTTTTCACCCACGTATCCGGAGAAAAAGAAGTGGTGCTTGACACAAGAGATATACGAGCTCAGCTTGACGGCGTTCCTCTCGACACGCCCGAGGTCCTGTTGTGGATAAGGGATTATCTCGAGAGCTGCTACGCCGAGGTCTTCGGCAACTGATTCCAAATAAAAAAACATATTACCATATACAGGAGAAGGTCAAATGAAAAGTTTAGCAGAACTTTCCGCCATCCGCGACAAGATGAAGAATCAGGTTGCATCCAGAGCAAACGATCTGGACGGCACCAAGATCATCGTTGGTATGGCAACCTGCGGCATCGCTGCAGGCGCACGTCCCGTTCTCAACGCTTTTGTTGAGGCAGTAGCAGGATCCGGCATTGAAAACGTAACCGTAGCTCAGACCGGATGCATCGGCATCTGCCAGTACGAGCCCGTTGTTGAGGTCGTTGAACCCGGCAAGGACAAGGTTACTTACGTAAAGATGACCGCGGAGAAGGCACAGCGCGTTTTTGATGAGCACATCAAGGGCGGCAAGCCTGTTACCGAGTTCACCATCGGCAGCGCGCAGAAATAAGGAGGACATAGAGAATGGTCAGATCAACCGTACTTATATGCGGCGGAACGGGCTGTAGCTCTTCCGGCAGCGCAAAGATCAAGGACAAAATGGTCGAAGAGATCAAGGCCGCAGGTCTTGAGAATGAAGTTAAGGTAGTTGTTACCGGATGCTTCGGCCTTTGTGCACTTGGCCCCATTATGATAGTTTACCCCGAGGGAACCTTCTACTCCAGAGTTACCGTAGAAGACGTACCCGAGATCGTTTCCGAGCATCTTCTCAAGGGTAGAATAGTTAAGCACCTTGCTTACGACGAGACCGTTAAGGATAACGAGATCCTCTCCCTTAACGATACCGCATTCTACAAGAAGCAGAAGAGAATCGCACTCCGCAACTGCGGCGTTATCAACCCCGAGAACATCGACGAGTACATCGGTACCGACGGTTATCAGGCACTTGGTAAGGTTCTTACCGAGATGCAGCCCCAGGAAGTTATCGACGTTATCAAGGCATCCGGCCTCCGCGGACGCGGCGGCGCAGGCTTCCCCACCGGTATGAAGTGGCAGTTTGCCGCTAACCAGCCCGCAGGCAAGAAGTTCGTATGCTGCAACGCCGACGAGGGCGACCCCGGTGCATTCATGGACCGCTCCATCCTCGAGGGCGACCCCCACGCTCTTATCGAGGCTATGGCTATCGCAGGATACGCTATCGGCTCCGATCAGGGTTACGTTTACGTTCGTGCAGAGTACCCCATTGCAGTTCAGCGTCTCCAGATCGCCCTCAATCAGGCTCGCGAGTACGGTCTGCTTGGTAAGGACATCTTCGGCACCGGCTTCAACTTCGATATCGAGCTCCGTCTCGGTGCCGGCGCATTCGTATGCGGCGAGGAGACCGCTCTTATGACCTCTATCGAGGGTAAGCGCGGCGAGCCCCGTCCCCGTCCTCCCTTCCCTGCAGTTAAGGGTCTTTACGGACGTCCCTCCATCCTCAACAACGTTGAGACCTACGCCAACGTTGCTCAGATCATCCTCAAGGGTGCTGACTGGTTCAAGTCCATGGGTACCGAGAAGTCTTCCGGTACCAAGGTATTTGCACTTGGCGGTAAGATCAAGAACACCGGACTTGTTGAGGTTCCCATGGGTACCACCCTCCGCGATATCATCTACGAGATCGGCGGCGGTATTCCGGACGGTAAGAAGTTCAAGGCTGCACAGACCGGTGGTCCTTCCGGCGGATGTATCCCCGAAAAGCACCTTGACACTCCCATCGACTTCGAGAACCTTGCAGCCATCGGCTCCATCATGGGCTCCGGCGGACTCATCGTTATGGATGAGGACAACTGCATGGTCGATATCGCTAAGTTCTTCCTTGAGTTCACCGTTGACGAGTCCTGCGGTAAGTGCACTCCCTGCCGCGTAGGTACCGTTCGTATGCTTGAGATCCTTGATAAGATCACCAGCGGCAACGGCACTCTCGAGGATATTGACAAGCTCGAGGAGCTCTGCAACTACGTTAAGTCCGCTTCCCTCTGCGGCCTTGGCCAGACTGCTCCTAACCCCGTTCTTTCCACCCTTCAGTACTTCCGTGATGAGTACGTTGCTCACGTTGTTGACAAGAAGTGCCCTGCAGGCGTCTGCAAGAACCTCATGCGCTACGTTATCATCGAGGACAAGTGCAAGGGCTGTACCGCTTGTGCACGCAAGTGCCCCGTTGGCGCAATTACCGGTACCGTTAAGCAGCCTCACGTTATCGACGCTGAAAAGTGCGTAAAGTGCGGCGTATGTATCGAGACCTGTAAGTTCGGCGCGATCGTAAAGCAGTAAGAAAGGAGAAAACCGATAATGGATATGGTTAATGTTAAGATAAACGGCATCGCGGTTTCCGTACCTGCCGATGCAACCGTCCTTGAAGCTGCGAAGACCGCGGGCGTTGATATCCCCACCCTTTGCTACCTGAAGGACATTAACGAGATCGGCGCTTGCCGTCTCTGCCTTGTTGAGGTTTCCGAGGGCGGCAGACCCTTCAGAATGGTTACCGCCTGCGTTTACCCCGTAAGCGACGGTATGGAGGTTAAGACCAACACCCCCAAGATCATCGCTTCCAGAAAGATGAACCTTGAGCTTCTCCTCTCCGCTCACGAGAAGAAGTGCCTCTCCTGCGTTCGCTCCACCGACTGCGAGCTTCAGAAGCTCTGCCGCGACTACGGCGTTGACGAGAACGCCTTCGAGAACGCAAAGAACGAGAAGAAGTCTCTTGACGTTTCCACCGCGTTCCTTGTACGCGATAATAACAAGTGTATCCTTTGCCGCCGTTGCGTAGCTGCCTGCCGCGATATGCAGGGCATCGGCGTTATCGGCGCAAACAACCGTGGTTACGACACGGAGATCGGCGCTTTCTTCGGAAAGAACCTTGCCGACACCTCCTGCGTATCCTGCGGTCAGTGTATCGTTGCTTGCCCTGTTGGCGCTCTTTACGAGAAGGACGATACCGCAAAGATCCTCGCAGCTATTGCCGATCCTACCAAGCACGTTGCTATCTGCTGCGCTCCCTCTATCCGCGCAACTCTCGGCGAGTGCTTCGGCATGGAGCCCGGCACCGACGTTGAGGGCAAGATGGTTGCCGCTCTCCGCCGCGTAGGCTTCGATGGCGTTTACGACATGAACTTCACCGCAGACCTTACCATTATGGAAGAGGCTACCGAGCTTCTTGACCGCATCCAGAACGGCGGTAAGCTGCCCATGATGACCTCTTGCAGCCCCGGATGGATCAAGTACTGCGAGCACTACTTCCCCGAGATGACCGACAATCTCTCCACCTGCAAGTCTCCTCAGCAGATGTTCGGTGCAGTTTACAAGACCTACTACGCACAGAAGCACGGTCTTGACCCCAAGGATATCGTATTCGTATCCGCTATTCCTTGTACCGCAAAGAAGTTCGAGGTAGGCAGAGCTGATCAGAACGCAGCAGGCGTACCCGACGTTGATATTGCTGTTACCACCAGAGAGCTTGGCAGACTTATCGAGACCTGCGGCATCGACTTCAAGGCTCTTAACGACGAGAAGTTCGACAATCCCTTCTCCGTTGGTTCCGGTGCAGGCGTTATCTTCGGCGCTACCGGCGGCGTTATGGAGGCTGCTCTCCGTACCGCGGCTGAGGTTATCCTCGGCAAGCCCCTTGAGAAGGTTGAGTTTGAGGACGTACGCGGTACCGAGGGTATCAAGCGTGCTACCTACAAGCTTGGCGACAACACCATCAGAGTTGCTGTTGCAAGCGGCACCAAGAACGCAAAGAAGCTTCTTAACGCCGTTCAGTCCGGCGAGGAGCAGTATGAGTTCATCGAGATCATGTGCTGCCCCGGCGGTTGCGTAAACGGCGGTGGACAGCCTCTCCAGCCCGCAAGCGTTCGCAACACCGTTGATCTCCGTGCGGTTCGCGCACAGGTCCTCTACACCGCTGATAAGAAGATGGACCTCCGTAAGTCCCACGAGAACAGCATGATCAAGACTATCTACGACGAGTACTTTGGAAAGCCCGGCAGCCACAAGGCTCACGAGATCCTCCACACCTCTTACGTAAAGCGCGGTCTTTAATTAAACACAAATGCGGTGCTTCCTCGGAAGCACCGCATTTTTCTTGTCCGGTACAAAATAATGCCCCGCAGGAAAAACCCTGCGGGGCACGTTTATAAACGAGGTGCTGTATGAATTACTTGTTCTTTGCGGCCTGTCTTGCCTCGTAACGCTTGTCAGCCATAGCGGCAAAGCGCTGCATGATCTGGATCTCCTTAGCGATGTAAGGCTTACCGTTAAAGCGGTAAAGGTCATGCTGATACTTGGTAAGATCTCTGGGACCGTAGTACTCGGGATCCTCGATGTCCTTCATGTAGGTTCCCCAAGGCTCGTAGGTCTGTGAGAAGCCCTGAATAAGACCCCAATGGTAGGATCCGATCTCCTCAAGATAGAACAGGGGGAAGATCTCGTCGACGTTGTTATGAGAGATACGGTTGAGCCATTCGTTGTTGATAAGAGGTCTGCCGTACTTCTCCTTGAGATTCTCGATAAGAACGATCATGTTCTGGAAGCTTCCGTAATAGTGGAAGGTGATGATATCGGAAAGCTCGCAGGCACGAAGCTGCGCGGAGTTAGAGGGCATGAGGTCCTTATCGTAAGCCCAGCAGTCTGCGGTGAGAGGCTGGATGGGATCGTGAGAACGAATGATCTCGAAGAGCTTCTCCATCATGGGAACGCTCATATCTCCGCGACGACCGTTGGAGATCTCATTCCAAACGTCCCAGATCTGGATGCGGGGATCCTTTGCGTACTTTGCGGCGATCTCGTCAACCATCTCGAAGAACTTGGGCTGCATATCGGGCTCATCGGGAACCATGTAACCGTGAGCGGTGTAGCCGCCTGCGTGAGGTCCGCGGCATATTCCGCTGTGATAACCCCAGTCGACCTTCTGCTCGCCGAACTTTGCAGGTACAAAGAGCTCCTTCGGAACGGTGCAGTCGTTACCTATGGTAAGCATTACCTTGATACCAAACTCGTCAGCAGCAGCTATGTACTCCTCGAGGTTGTTCATGAAGCTATCGTGCTCATAGTACCAAACCTCGAACTGAATGATAGCGCGAACTGCATTAAGGCCGGTCTTCTTTGCAAGATCGAACTCATATCTGATCTGCTCGATGACCTCCTTGTGATTGTACTCCTGCCACATGGCAATACGGTTTACGCAGTTGGAAGGATAGCCGTTGAATCCACGGATCCAGGGCTGATCTTTGTACCACTCCCAAGCCTGCTCTTTAGTCCATTGCTGAAGCATAATATACCTCCAAAAAGTTAAATGGAAATTTGCTTTTACAAGAGAATTATATCAAATAAAGCCTTGACGGCAAAGCATAAAAGCGATATAATATAGCCAAAAAGTAAGGAGATGCGTATGCTAAAGTACCAAAACGAGAATATTGGCGAAAGCTTTTCCTTCAAGTGCCGTTTTCACGATAAATATACAGTTCCCCCGCACATACACGAATACAGCGAGATAGTCTACGTTTGCTCCGGCGCTCTCACCGCCTACGTGAACGGCGAGCGCATCAGCGTGCCTGCAGGACACGGTGTATTCATATTCCCGAACGATATCCACGAATACACGGCAGAAACCCCTTGCAATATGTGGTGCGCCGTTTTCTCCAATGATTTTGTTCACAGCTTTTACCGCCTTTATCCTGACAAAACGCCCGTAAACTGCGTTATCGACCTTTCGGAGATAGAAAGCACCGTGCTTGCCTTGATGAATTCAAGTGAGGATGCTGTTGTTTTGAGATCCGGGCTTTTACATATCATTTACAGCGAGTTGATCAAAAAAAGTGAATTTAAAGACAGAGACAGATCAAACAATTCTCTTTATTATTCGGCGATAAACTATATAGCCGAAAATTTCCGCAACGATTTTACACTCACGGATATGGCAAAGGATCTCGGCTATCACGAAAAATACCTCTCGTCTACCCTTCATTCCCTTACAAAAATGAATTTCCGCAGCTTTCTTTCCACTTACCGAATCAATCACGCAAAGAGCTTATTAAAAAGCTCGGGCGAAACCATTGCCCAAATAGCAATGGAATCCGGTTTTTCTTCTCTCAATACTTTCAATCGAGTTTTCAAAAGCATTACCGGCAAAACCCCAAGCGATTACAAAAGAGACAAATAAAACAAGGAGCATATCGACCGGGGTCGATATGCTCCTTGTTTTATGCCTTTTTCTTTTTAAATACAAGTATACAAATAACAGCACAAGCAACAACAACAGTTGCAATGATGATGGGGACAGTTAAGTGAGATGGGGCATCATCGCCAACTCCGTTTATAGGCGCAACGGTTGTAGACGGAGAAGTAACTGTAGGCGTGCTGTCAACCTCAGTATTCTGCGACGGCTCACCCATAGTAACACCTTGAGTGATAACAGGCGCGTCGGTGGTGATAACGAACTCCGTGTCAACCGCAGAACCCATAGCTACCGCAACATCAAATACTCCGAGGATCTTTTCTGCATCCTTGCCCTTAACAACCGTGGGATCATATCTGACGTAGGTCTTGTTCTCGAAAAACGTGGTGTTTGCAGGATTAGTGTCCTTGATCGCAGTTCCATCGGTAAGAGAGGCCTTGCCTATGGTGCCTCCAAGCCAGTTCAGCTTGAAGCTGTTCACGCGAACGTTTGGCTGTGTTCGCTCGCCTGTTATGATCTCGACAGACGCTTGGTCCTTGACGGTAAGCTCCACGTCGCCGCAAAGGACGTTTGGAGCGTCGATGGAAGAAATAAATATTGCGCCGACCTTTGCAGTACCGCCAACGGTAATATTTGCTTTACCAAGATTATAAGCGTATTCAAAGCCTCGGTTGAATGCTCCGATAACTATCTTCTCGCCGCTTAAAACGGTTATATTCATATCCTGACGAGATTCATAAGGCGGCATATCCTGACCGACCTGATAGCCGCCCATAATCGAAAGACCGGAACTGATATCGTGCCCGGTAACCTTATTGTTCGTGGACACATCAACCCCCTCGCCTATGGTAATGGGGTGGCAACGGGCAATAATATAGAAATAGTTGCTTGCCAATCGGATCTTTATATTCTCAAATTTGGTTTCTCCCCAAAGAACAAATCTGAAGGTATTGGCAACAAAGGTAGCATTCTTCTTTGCGCCGTAATCGTAACCGTTGTATAAAGACGTAATCGTAACGGAGCCGCTATATTCTTTTCCGTAAGAAAAATGCGCGGAAAACGTAAAGGCACCACAAAGAACTATCTTACAATCCTTCGTAAGGTCAAGGGCATTATAAGCGTCCGTCAGATTGCCAAGAGGCTTATCCGGGGACGAGCCGTCTCCGTTTCCACCCGTCCTCAAAAATACTATTCTCTTGCCGGCCGCTTCGGTGGGCAGTGAAAACACGGGAAGCATGGGAATTACCATCAGTAAGCAAAGCAAAAATGCTACTAACCTTTTCATAATACCTCCGAGGGAGAATTATATAATACAATTAGTATA
>JAFSCG010000186.1 GCA_017436885.1 Clostridia bacterium
CCAAACGACGGATTGTTATAGTGAGAACCTATGCGAGGATCCAGACCCACGCCTTCTATTATAGACCTTGTATCAAGACCTCTCACTGCCGCATAGGTATCCAACTCATTAAAGAAGGACACGCGGAGCGCAAGATAGGTATTGGCAAACAGCTTGACCGCCTCTGCCTCGGTGGGATTCATAAATCGAACCTCAATATCCTCCTTGACGGCACCTTGGCGCAAAAGCTGCGCAAAGGTCTCAGCTGCCTTGCGAAGTCTTGCATTTCTTACCGGCACACCAACGATGATGCGGCTGGGATAAAGATTGTCGTAAAGAGCCCTTCCCTCTCTGAGAAATTCGGGACTGAACAAAATATTGTCACAGCAAAAATCCGCTCTTGCTTTTTCCGTAAAGCCGACGGGCACGGTGGACTTTACGATCATAACTGCATCCGGATTAACGGAAATGACCTGTTCAATAACAGCTTCAACGGAGGACGTGTCGAAATAATTCTTGCTCGGGTCATAATTCGTTGGTGTAGAAATAACCACAAACTCCGCTTCTCTATAAGCGGAGGTCCCGTCCACCGTGGCCGTAAGATCCAGTTTTTTGGTAGCCAGATATTCTTCGATCTCCTTATCGGCGATAGGAGACCTTTTGCTGTTGATCATATCCACTTTTTCGGGAATAATATCAACAGCAGTTACTTGATTGTGCTGCGCAAGCAAAACTGCTATGGAAAGACCGACGTAGCCGGTCCCCGCAACTGCTATTTTCATATGCTTTTACTCCTTTTAGTCTTGCAAATTAACTGACCGTCACAAGACGGCATTTCATTATTCAGAGTAAGCATATCCAGCCTCTACGAGTGTTTCTCCATGACAACCTTCAATGCGACGAATAATTACTTGCTTTGATAAAAATCGTGATACCATTCCGCAAAACGGCGTAATCCATTGCGCAAGCTTGTGGAAGGCTTAAAGCCCAGATCACGTTCAAGTGCAGATGTATCTGCATATGTGATGGGCACGTCCCCGGGCTGCATGGGCACAAGTTTTTTATGTGCCTCAAAGTCATAATCCTCAGGAAGGACCTTTGCACGTATAAGCTCCTCCTGAAGGATAGTGACGAAATCCAAAAGGTTCTCGGGGGAATTATTTCCTATATTATAAACGCGGTACGGAGGAAGCGGGAGTCCGTCCTCTCCGTTTTGCTTTTCGGGTGCGCGTTGCATAACTCTCTTCACACCCTCAACGATGTCGTCTACGTAGGTGAAATCGCGTTTGCAATTACCGTAGTTGAATATTTGTATCGTCTCACCCTTAAGCAATTTGTTGGTAAATCCGAAGTACGCCATATCCGGACGTCCCGCAGGACCGTATACTGTGAAAAAGCGTAGTCCGGTTGACGGAATGTTATATAGCTTAGAGTAAGCGTGAGCCATAAGCTCGTTACTCTTTTTTGTAGCAGCATAAAGGGATACGGGGTTATCCACCTTATCGTCGACGGAATACGGCACCTTTTTATTTGTTCCGTATACCGAGGACGAGGAAGCGTAAACCAAGTGCTCCACGGGATGATCCGTACCCATCGTTGCGCGGCAAGCCTCCAGAATATTATAAAAACCGATAATATTACTTTGGATGTAAACGTCCGGATCGGTGATAGAATATCTTACTCCCGCCTGAGCCGCCAGATTGACCACAACGGAAAAACGATATTTTTCAAACAAGCTGTCGATCAACGGTCTGTCAGATATGTCTCCACGAACGAACGTCCAGGATGAGCCCGCACAATTCGAGGCAAGCTTGTCTATCTCCGAAAGGCGGTAATCCTTGATTGAAACGTCATAATAATCGTTAACGTTATCAAGACCAACGAGCTTGATACCATCCACGGTCCTTAGCAGCTCCATAACGAGATTTGCGCCAATAAAACCCGCCGCTCCCGTAACCAAAACGTAACGATCATTATTTAACAATACATTTTTATTGAGCATTACTTATCTCCCAAAAAAACGAAGAGCAAATTCAACACTCTTCCAGGATATCCGCGATCCTCTTGCAGGCAAAGCCGTCACCGTAAGGATTGCTTGCGTGAGCCATTGCGTTATATGCATCCTCGTTTTCAAGCAAAAGCTTGAAATTATCATAGATCACCTGCTCGTCTGTTCCAACAAGCTTCAGCGTTCCGGCCTTGATTCCTTCCGGCCTCTCGGTGGTATCGCGCATTACAAGTACAGGCTTACCGAGTGAAGGTGCCTCTTCCTGTATTCCGCCGCTATCCGTAAGGATCATATAGCTACGGGCAAGGAAATTGTGGAAATCAAGCACCTCGAGAGGCTCGATTATTCTGATGCGGTCGCAATCGCCAAGCTCCTCATCTGCAGCCTGACGAACAACGGGATTCATATGGATAGGATAGATGGCCTTTACGTCAGGATGCTCGTCCAATACCCTGCGGATAGCACGGAACATATTGTGCATCGGCTCTCCGAGATTTTCGCGTCTGTGAGCCGTGATCATTATCAATCTGCTGTCGCTTGCCCACTCAAGCTCGGGATGAGAATATTCTTCACGAACGGTGGTCTTAAGCGCATCGATCGCTGTGTTGCCTGTAACGAATATGGAGGAGGGATCCTTGCCCTCCTTGAGGAGATTCTCCTTGGAAAGCTCAGTGGGTGAAAAATTGTACTTGGCTACGATGCCCACGGCCTGACGGTTGAATTCCTCCGGATAAGGACTCCAAATATTGTAAGTGCGCAATCCTGCCTCAACGTGACCGACGGCGATCTGCTTGTAAAAGCAAGCCAGAGCCGTTACAAAGGTAGTGGAGGTATCACCGTGGACAAGCACGACATCCGGCATTACCTCGTCAAGCACACGACCTATACCGTTAAGGATATTGGTGGTAATATCAAAAAGCGTCTGCTTGTCCTTCATAATAGACAGATCGTAATCCGGAGTCACACCAAAAGCGTCCAACACCTGATCCAGCATTTGCCTGTGCTGTCCAGTAACACATACAACGGTCTTAATTCCGGCTCTGGATTTCAATTCATTGACAAGAGGGCACATTTTTATTGCTTCGGGTCGCGTGCCGAAGACGAGCATTACTGTTTTCATTTATATTACTCCATCAAGATACTGTTCACAAAGATTTACGCATTCCAATAAGTATCCGCACAGCAAATATGGCTGTTCTCCAGATATTCTCTGGCAAAATAGATGCTGGAATGAGTGTTCTTATATCTGTATTCCTTGTTTACTACTATTTTGGCACCGTATTTTTCGGAAAGATACAAAAACTTTTCCATCATATGTCCGAGGACCAAAACTATCTCTTCAACGCCGGCCTCTTTAAGCTGCCTTATCTGTCTTTCGATAAGGACTTCGCCCTTCACTACCGTCAAGCTCTTTGGCTTCTCGTACGAAAAAGGGGCAAAGCGAGTACTCATACCCGCAGCAAGAACGATAGCCCTGCGAACCTTATAGGGCGCAAGCGCCGCCAGCCCAAGCCCGTTTATCTCCCCATTTGCATCCACAAACCCTTTTTCGGCCTGCTCTGCAATGATCACGTCGCAAGGCATCCCAAGAATTCTTGATGCATCACCCGCGCTTAACGTAGCATTCGCTTCTGCCAAACACCTGAGTAATTCAAGCGTAGATCTGTTCATATCCTCTGCAAAAACGGCGGCAAATCACGCCGATATCTCATTAGTCTTTATAATAAACCGTAAAATTATGATTGCTGACTTGCTTATCCTTGGGAGGTAATTGCATATAATCCCCATACGTATTGGTAAGATATGCATCCCAGTTTTCCGGAGCCATATAAAGCTTTCCTTCAAAAAGCAGCTCGGAGCCGTTTCCCAGCCACTCCTTTCGGTATGCTCTTCGCTTTCCGGCGGAAAAAGTCAAAGCCGAAAAGGATCCGTAGCCCTTACCGTTATATCTCGCAGACCATTTATACAGTTTTTTTGACCAAAAGCGAGATCCGGGAAGCGACATTATTCTGCATATCACGGAAACAACAAACGAACGCACGGATGAAGCACTCTTGACCGTAAGCGCACTATACTGGGACCAAGACCAAAACTTTTCGTAAAGATCAAATTCCTTCAGTGCCTTTTTTTGCTTTGCGGGATCGTCCGGCACGTCGTCTATTATCAATATGTCCACCCACGCGCCGAGGCACAGATCGCTTCTGCGGCCCGCCTGCTTTAATTCTGTCCTTGTATCCACGACTTTTGGAAGCGGCAGGTCGAAATCCGATTGCTCCGTCAGCCACATCAGCTTGTAAAAAGGATGATCGGCTTTACGAGAACAGGTAATGAACCTTTCAAAATTATCACGGTCCATTATAATGTCAACGTCATCGTCCCACGGAATAAATCCCTGATGGCGCACGGCACCCAGAAGGGTTCCGTATGCCATATAATATACTATACCGTTTTTTCGGCATATCTCGTCAACATAGGTCAAAACGTCCTTGGCCAGAACCTTATATTCTTCCGAATCAACAACTCTACTCATATGTTATTACCTCTTTGCACGTTTTTTAAAGAAACTCTTTGCCATATCAAGCAACTCAAAGAACTCACTGTTTCGGGTAAGTAAGGACAAGCCCACGTAAACCGCAACGCCGACAAGCACTTGAAGCACCAGAAGCAGACCGCGTGTTAAGGGAAGCTTGCCCATAAAAAACACGGTACCGAACATAACGAAGCACATTATCAACGGAGAGACCACGTCCTTGATTTGCTCGGAAAATGCATATCCGATGTTTTTCTTTGTCGGTATGCAGTTAAGATACGTAAACAGCGTTGACGTCGTAGCCATTGCAAGCGCAATCCAGACAACGCCCCAACGGAATACGATCAAAAGCAGCACAAGCTCGATCGCTTTTTTTATAAATTCCAAACGAACAAGCGTTTTCGTATCTCCGCAAACCTTCAAGAGCTGCATGTTTGTGGAATGGATGGGATAAAAAATATCGTTAACACAAAAGATCCATATGTAAGGCACGCATCCTAACCATTTTTCGGTCAAAAACACGGTTACAAAGCTCTCGGCAACGGCCGCCAAGCCAAACAAAAGCGGAGCAACAAGATAGAAGCTGAGTCTTACGGCTCGCTTTGCGGTTTTTTTGATCCTCACCTTATCGTCCTTCATTTGGGCGAAACGAGGAAACAAAACTGCGCTGATCGTAGTGTTGATATTGGTGGTCAGCAGGTCCGGAAACTGAGCTCCCTTTTTATAAAATGCAAGATCGTTTGGCGTATAGAATTTTCCTATCAGGAAAGATCTGAACTCCCTGTACGACGTAATAAGCAGATTCACGCCCAAAACTCCGAAACCGAACCCAAGCAACTGCTTGAGTCTTGAAAAAGAAAACCTGAGCAACGGCCTTTTGCCCAGAACCACTGCAAGCACAAGCGTTCCGATTATCGTATTGATCAAATACTGTGCAACCAGTGCCCAAACGCCGTACCCGCAATACGCCAGCCATATTCCCACAACTGCAGACACAAAAACACCTGCAAGCGTAGAAACGAAGAACTTGCGGAAGATCATTTGCTGTGATACGTACGCCTGCTGTACCGAGTTGATGGCGCTGAAGATCAAGCGAATTCCCAGAACGCGGATAGCGGGAGTAAGCTCCTCGTATCCCTCGCCGAAGAAGAGCGTTATCCACGGAGCGGCCACGTACAGCACTGCGTACAACACGACGGACAAACCAACGTTGAAATAAAGAACCGATGAATAATCCAACGCATCCGCGTTGCTCTTTCTTATAAGAGCACTGCCCAAGCCGTCGCTTACGAATACGTTTGCAAAGGTAATAAAGATCATAACCAAAGTTACGGTTCCGTAATCCGAAGGATCCAAGAGGTTGGCAAGGATCATGGAAACCACAAAGGTTACGATCTGCGAAGAGAATCTCTCCGCAAATTTCCAAATCATATTTGGTAGTACTGTGCTTTTACCTGACATAAAACGTTTGCCTTACTTCAAATTTTCAATGCGCAGCCGCGGCCTTACCGCTTGTTAAGCAAAAGCTCTGCCTTTGCCAATGCCGCGGCTATTACCTGATCCATATCATAATACTTATACTCGCCCAATCTGCCGCCGAAAATAACGTCGCGCTCTTCTCCGGCAAGATCCCTGTAAGCCTCGTAAAGCTCTATATTCTTTTCATCATTTACGGGATAATAGGGCTCGTCACCGCGCTTCCATTCAGAGCTGTATTCCCTGCTTATCACAGTTTTGGGAAGCTCGCAGCCATTCTCATCCTTGCCGAATTCAAACCACTTATGCTCAATTATCCTCGTCCAGGGAGTCTCCCTGTCCGTATAATTAACTGCGGCGTTTCCTTGAAAATTCGGAATATCCAGAACCTCGTTTTCAAACCTTACGGAGCGATACTCCAGATAGCCGAGTCGGTAACCGAAATAGGCGTCGATAGGTCCGGTGTAAACCACGTTTTTGGCCATCTGATCACACTTTTCCTTATTCTGCAGGTAATCCTGACCCAAGCGCACCTCTATGCCGCTCAGCATATTTTCAACCATTTTTGTGTAGCCGCCTACGGGAATACCCTGATGCAGAGCATTAAAATAGTTGTTATCATAAGTCAATCTGACGGGCAATCTTTTGATTATAAACGCAGGAAGATCCTTACAATCTCTTCCCCACTGCTTTTCGGTGTAGCCTTTCACCAATTTTTCGTATATATCGCGGCCAACCAAGGAGATCGCCTGCTCCTCCAAATTGCGAGGATCACCAACGACCTCTTTTTGCTGTTCCCGTATTTTTTCGGCCGCTTCCTCGGGCGTTGTCACTCCCCACATCTTATTGAAAGTGTACATATTGAACGGAAGTGAATAGATCTCGCCCTTGTAATTAGCAACGGGACTGTTGGTGAAACGGTTAAACTCCGCAAATCTATTGACGTAGTGCCATACCTTTGCATCATTGGTGTGAAAGATATGCGCGCCGTACTTGTGAAAATTGATACCCTCGATCTTTTCGGTGTAAACGTTACCGCCGATATGATCTCGCTTATCTATCACCAAGACCGATCTGCCGGCCTCTTTAGCCTGCTGTGCAAAAACAGAACCGTACAATCCGGCCCCAACGATCAAATAATCATACATCACTGCACCTTTTCCTTGAAAACACCGAATTCTTCAAAAACATCGGACCATTGCTTTTTCCAACGGTCGTAAGATAAAGCGTCCAAAACAGTTTTTTTGCCGTTTTCGGCAATCGTTTCACGGAGCTGCGGGTCCTCGATCAAAGAGCAAAGCGCCTCAAAAAGATCGTTCTCGTCCGGACGGATCATAAGTCCGTTTATTCCGTTTATGACGATATTGGTCATTCCGCCAACGTCTGTGCAAACGGGCGCGCATCCTGCAGACATCGCCTCTATAAGAGACAGCGATGACCCCTCCGATCCAAGAGTGGGGACAACGGCAATGTCGTGCTTACCGTGGATCTCAAGGGATTTATCGGCACTGTATCGGGTAAAGGTTACGCGCTTATCACCCTCAAGCTCCGATCTTAAGAATTTCTCGTCCGGCCCCTCTCCCGCCACGGTAACGCGCAGATTCTCATATTTTTCAAGAACTCGCTTTATGGCCCTCGCAAACACTCTTGTTCCTCTGTATTCAAAGAACCTTCTGGCAAATATAATTGAGGTGTTGCCGTCTTTTTCCCGCTCTATGGGAAGAATTTTTGAAAAATTCAAGATCACGCGGTAATTGATCTTAAGGTCGGGAAACGCAGCCCTGTACCAGTTCACGAAGTTGTAATCAACACACACAAGGCAGTCCGCCTTACTCATTGCAAACAATCTGCGATACTGGCCGACGTGCTTGTAAACCGATCGGCAAAAAGCCGCAACGCCCCAATTACGCTTCGTAGGCTTATCCCACTCCACGCCGTGCTGGATGCACACCGTTCTGATCCCCTTAACGGGAACAAGCACGGATTCGCTTGCAAACACAAGCAGATCATCTTTTGCATCAAGCTTTTTTCGAGCGCTTTTCAGCAATTGCATTTTTTTGCTCTTGTACGAGCGCGTTTTGCTGACGTCAACGCCGCAAACACTTATTCCGTTTATCTCAATTTCGAAATCTTCATTGGAAAACTGATAAACGTACGGCTTTACGCCACGCTCCAACAGTATCTCACACAGCCCCTGCAAATAGGTCTGAATACCGCCTACGCCTATATGCTTTTTTTCGATATCGTAAAAGTTATTGTACAGAAAAAATACGTTAGCCATATTTAAACTTCGCTTTTCGTTGTCTCTTTTTGGGATTTTACGTATTGTCTGAAGCCTATAGCCGCCGCAATAAAGGCCCAAAACGTTCCTTCATACCAGAATGACGAGGAAAACATCAATCTAACGAACCAGAACGGGATTATTATAAGAAAATAATTCTGCCATGCGCCGGCCTTGCAATTTTTAAGCACGAAGAAAATATGCTTGAAAATATAATACAGAAGCAAGCCACCGGCGATAATACCAAAATCTATCAGTATCTCCAAAATAAAGTTATGACAGAATCCGCCTATATGGTAATGGTCGGAATATACTCCGAGACCTAAGCCAAAGCTGTTGATTATCAATTCTATAGTCTTCGGCCAAATGGTGGTCACTCTGTCCTCGCTGCGCAAAACAGTGCTTGTCAGCACGTTAAGAGTTCTTGAGGAATAACCCTTGGAGTATAAGAATCTGTTAAGCTCTGCCAACAGATCGATAATAAGCTCGTATCCGAACAAAAGTACCGTCATCAAAGAGAAGAGGAATACCAGCACCAGAACCTTGCGATTCTTTTTCTTGGGCGTCCAACCCCACACAAGATACAGCGCAAGATAGCACATAAGCACCGCAAGTGCTCCGCGAGAGCCGTATATCAGTATTTCCATAACGCCGATAGCGGCCAATATGATCGGAAAGACTTTTTTCTTTTTTGATCCCCACGTAAGGAAGGTCAATACGGGAAGCAGCATTCCGTAACTGAACGACATACTGTATACCGTTATTCTTCCGGTGCTTGCCTCCTCCCATACGCCTCCGCTTTGAATCACCAACATAGTGTAGTAGCAAAACAGGACGATCATTGCTATAACAAACGGTTTTTCGGCCTTTTCCGGATCCTTGATGTTTCTTACGAACAGGAACATCATAATACCGCCAAACGGAGCGATTACCTGTGAAACGGCAGAATAAGAATAATTATCCGAAAGCATTACGTGCTTATATTCCGGATACATCAGCAACGATACGCCAAAGGAAAGGACCGCAAATATCAATACCAGGAAAAAGTCCAACGATATTTCCTGACGCAACAAATAGCCTATGATCATAGGAAGATACACTATCACAAGCGAAAGCAATGACAGTAAACCACCGGAAATGCCTATGCTTTCCAAAACAAAACGCAAGGGCTCCACACATAGGCACAAAACGTATGATAAAATGAACCACAGATCGCCCGAATCTTTATTTACACGTACTGAAAGAGTTCTCATTTATTCACCACTGAAACATCACTTAATTATTCTTTCAACCAAACAGCATCCAAGCAAATTAAGCCTTGCCATACAAGCTCGCAGGCTAAGCGTAGCGCGAGAGGTTGCCTGATAATTCAACGTTCTTTTCACGCGCATAGTTAATGACGGTGAAAGCCTGCACGCTTCGTCGTACAGCGCTCTTCTTTGAGCACGAAGCTTTTTTGTGTTGCATCTGTTGATGGCGTCTCTGCACACCATCAGTTCCCAACGCTTCCTTTGCTCCGCAGAGAAGCCGGACAGGATATCAGCATGCTTTTTTTCGATGTACTCTATTGCTTTTTTCCACTCCTCGTATTTGTTGGACAGCTTGTTGGGATCTGAAAGATTCACTGTATACAGCAAAAGAGGTTGCTCGACACAGCCGATCTCGTATTTTTGAGAAAAGCGCATCATAAGCTCCGTTTCCTGCCAAAAGCCAAGGCTCTCATCAAACCCGCCAATATCCAACAGGGCCTCACGTTCAAACATCATAGTGGAGGTAGAGGTTATTATCTTTTCAAAGGTGGTTTTAGAAACGTCGCCAACGCTCGGATCTTTAGCTCCGTCTATCCAGCAATACCTGCTTTTGTAGAAAAAATAACGGAAGCAATAAACCATTTTCACCTTCGGTGAGCTCGCAAAGGCCTCAAGCTGAAGGGTGGTCTTCTCGGGTAGCCAAAAATCATCATCGTCAAGGAAAGCAACGTACTTTCCGTTAGCGGCTCTCAGCCCCACGTTTCTCGCGTGATTGCCGCCCTTGGATTCCTCCGCGGGAATGTATATATATTGGATCCTTCCATCATTCAGCTCTGCCACCGCATCGGCAGTTCCGTCTGTGGATTTATCGTCCACAACGATACACTCAACGTTGGGATAGCTTTGGGTCAATACGCTTTCGATGGACTTCAAAAGGATATCTTTTCTGTTATGAGTAACAATGACCGCACTTACAAGAGTGCTCTCTGCGCACATCTCAGATGAACCTCCTGATAAGATAGAGCAAATTCGGAGCAAACCTTCCGCTGCACCTCATCAAATAAACGAACGCCTTATACTGAAGGGGCATATTACCGGTATCGGTGCACTTGATTGCTTCCTTATAAGGAGAGGTCTTCAGCATTGCACCGAGTTGCTTCAGCTGAGTTTTTTTATCTGTTTCATTCTTCTCGTTGAAATAGTAGGTATTCAAGGTTCCCTTCAATCTGCGAAGGACTACCTGATGATATGCCTTGGAATATTCTCCGTTCTGCTCGAATCTTTCGAAAAATTCCATCCAGCTTTCGAATATTCTGTTGTTGGTCTCAACGATGCGAGGATTATATCTGCGAGTGATGGATCCGGCAACGTATCGGTAATTATAAACGATAGCCTTGGTATATCCGATCCTATTTGCGTGTGCAAAGATGTAAGCAGTATAGAGCAGATCGTCGTAAAGTCCGTTGACGCGAATATCGAAGCGAATGCCGTTTTCCTCCAGCAGACTTCTGCGAACAGCCTTATTCCAGGGGCCGCCGTACAAGCCCTCCTTCACTCCAAGCTCGGTGGGATACGGACAATAGAACTTGCAAAGCACAGTCCTTATAAGAGCATCCTTCTCTTCCTTGGTATCCACACAGAATTCCTTGTTAAACAAAGGGACGTCCCTTGTGCTCTCCTCTTCGATGATACGCACATCGCCGATAACAACGTCAAGGGAATTCTTCTCGCCATAGGCGATCATTTTTTCGCATGCATCGGCTTCCATCCAGTCATCCGAATCGCAAAAAATGACCCATTCTCCGGTGGCAAGCTCATATCCGCTGTTTCTGGCAGCGCTGACGCCGCCGTTTGCCTTGTGAATGACCTTGACTCTGCTGTCCTTTTGAGCGTATTCATCGCAAAGCTTTCCGCAATTATCAGGGCTTCCGTCATCAACGAGAATTACCTCAATGTCCTTGTGCGTCTGTGCCAAAAGGCTGTCAACACACTTGGGCAAAAAACCTTCAACCTTATAAACGGGAACTACTATACTGATTTTTGACACGATCAATTATCTCCTACCGAATCTTTTACATCAACAACGTACAATCCTCTGTGACCCTCAAAAACGGAGTCAAAACATATCTTCTTTCCGTCTCTGCTCCACCTTGGGTGCAGGTCGCAGCGAGTGTCGTTATCATATTTAAAAGGAGCAAAAACTCTGGCTATCACCATAACTTCATCCGCATTGATATCCGTATCCTTCAGGATCTTGATATCTGCGATTCTTGCGCGATCGGGATAAGAATCCGTTACCACAAGACTGCGATCCGGAGAGTAGCTCGGATGTCCGTCATTGCTGTACTTGCTCCAGAGGTGGGTATACTCTCCCGTTTTATCACGCATAAGATAGTAGCCGGGGCCACCGTCTCTCTTATTTTCAAACGCAATGATCTCTTCTTCGTTTTTCCAATAGCAATGGGACACCATATCGTCGTCGCTGAGAAGGTACATATCACTGCCATCAACGTTGCAGGTTATAAGTCGCGTATACTTGCGCTGTCCGTTAAACCAGCGGTACAGCACCATAAATCGTTTTCCGCCGGGGCTGAGCATAATGTGATTTACCTTATGCACGGTGCCCTCCTCCTGCATTTCCTTGCGGGGGCAGAAGGATGCAAAATCCGTATACTTCAACAGGGGCTTCACCTCGCCGTCTTCCAAGTCAACCGTCCAGATGCACGGTGCATCGGGAAGTGCAACGTCTTTGGTTTGCTCGGGCACATTATAATACCCGTAGCCCGGGCGCAAGGAATAAAGCCTTGCAAAATCAAGGGTAAGTGCGGTACGGCCATCTGCAGATACGGAATACACCGGAGCGTCAACAATGCGCTCAGCGCCGCTTTTTACGTTCAGAATAACGGAGCAAAATCTACCTTCACGAAAATCGTTATACAGTATTTCGGTCTCGTAGTCGGGACCAAGCCACTGAAGCATACAGGACATTTGAACGTTCCACGCCCTTGTTTCTGCCAGCCTTTTCACACGGCCGGCATCGTTTTTTTCCTTAGTTGTATCTATGAGAATGATATCAGCCGTCTCCTTCGGAGAAACGTCGCTCCACGTATTGCTTGCACGCAAGCAAAGCACGTAGCGACCGGTAGCATCCCAGGGAGATTTATCATAATAGCCGAAAAAGTATTCCTTGCCGTCATCGGGAGATATGCACTGAATATCTCCCTGAGATTTGATCTTTGGGGATATGGCGTACATTGCAA
>JAFSCG010000187.1 GCA_017436885.1 Clostridia bacterium
AAGACCCTCGCGGAGCAGGTTGATACCCACAAGCACGTCAAATACACCAAGGCGCAGGTCGCGGATTATCTCTGTTCTTTCCATGGTGTCGATGCTGTGATGTATATACTTTACCTTGATGCCGTTCTGGTCGAGGTATTCCGCAAGGTCCTCTGCCATCTTTTTCGTCAGGGTGGTAACAAGCACGCGATTGCCGTCCGCCACCGTCTTTTTTATCTCGCCCATCAGATCGTCCACCTGTCCCTTGATGGGGCGTATCTCCACCTTGGGGTCCATCAGACCCGTGGGACGGATTATCTGCTCTGCGGTATGGACGGAATGCTCCTTTTCGTATTCCGCGGGGGTGGCGGAAACGAACACCACCTGATTCAGATGCTCCTCAAACTCGTGGAACTTCAGGGGTCGGTTATCGTATGCGGAGGGCAGGCGGAAGCCGTAATCTATAAGATTTTTCTTTCTTGCCGTATCGCCGCCGCTCATGCCCCGCACCTGCGGCACGGTAACGTGGCTCTCGTCGATAAACAGCAGATAGTCCTTGGGAAAATAATCAAGCAGAGTGTAGGGCGTGGAGCCCGGCTCCCTGCCCGAAAGCACGCGGGAGTAATTTTCCACTCCGCTGCAAAAGCCAACCTCGCGGAGCATCTCAAGATCGTAGCGTGTGCGCTCGCCGATGCGCTGCGCCTCGATAAGCATATTTCGGGAGCGGAAGAACTCCTCCCGCTCACGCAGCTCCTCCTCTATCTCCGCAAATGCCCGCTCCCTCTTATCCTCGGAAACGGCGTAGTGGGTGGCGGGGAATACACCGACGTAGGTAAGCTCGCGGAGCATCTCGCCCGTAAGGGTGTTTACCTCGGTGATGCGGTCAACGCAATCGCCGAAGAACTCTATGCGCACGGCCTTTTCCGCCGTGCGTGCAGGGATCACCTCCACAACGTCGCCCTTCACGCGGAACTTGTCGCGCTCAAGGGATATATCGTTGCGCTCGTAGCCGATGGATACAAGCTTGTATATAAGCTCCTCTCGGCTCATCTCCATATCCCTTCTTACACCGATAAGCTGGGAGAGATATTCCGTGGGGTCGCCAAGGCTGTAAATGCAGGAAACGCTGGAAACGATGATAACGTCGCGCCGCTCGAACAGCGACGAGGTGGCGCTGTGGCGCAGGCGGTCTATCTCGTCGTTTATCATTGCATCCTTTTCTATATATACGTCCTTGCCGGGGATGTACGCCTCGGGCTGATAGTAATCGTAATAGGAAACGAAGTATTCCACCGCATTCTCGGGGAAAAACTCGCGGAACTCGGTGCACAGCTGTGCCGCCAGAGTTTTGTTATGGGCAAGCACGAGGGTGGGCTTGTTTACGTTGGCGATAACGTTTGCCATGGTAAAGGTCTTGCCCGAGCCCGTAACGCCGAGCAGGGTCTGCATCTTATCGCCGCGCAGTATACCCTCCGTAAGCTCCGCTATGGCGCGGGGCTGGTCGCCCGTGGGCTTGTATTCCGAATGCAATTTGAACTTTTCCACGGTATCCTCCCCCGTTTTTGATTATTCTTTCCGTACCGTTTAATTCTATCACAGCTTTTTTTAATTGTAAAGTGAAAGATACTTGCTAAAAACCGTCTCCTATGCTAAAATGTAAAAAAAGCTTGCGGAGGTAAAGAAAATGACCGAAAAGCTTATAAGAGTTGCCGATTTCAATGAATTTGCGGCGGCATTCCGAACGCTCGTTGACGGCGGAAAAATAGTGCTCACAGCTCCCGTAATTGCCAAGGCGGCAGTTCTGCCGGCACACAGCGGCAAGATAACCCTATCCTCGGAAAACGAGGGTGCTTTATGCTTTCCCGAGTCCGTTACCGTTACCTTGGGCGGAGAAACGGTATTTGAGAGCATACACATAAAAATAAACACCACGGCAGTCATTGCCGCCGCATACAATCCCATTCACTTTGCGGGAGGCGTTATCGTTGAATGCGATATGAGCATCGAGGAAAACGGACTCTACCTTGTGGGCGGTTTGAACCGCGCAGGCGGTGGTGTATGCACAAAAAACACAAGCATCCGTCTTGAAAGCGGAATTTTCAGCCGCGTTGTAGGCTTTTCGCGCTATTGCGAGGGCAGAGAGGACAGAGGACACGCCTCCCTGTTTGTGGGCGGCAGTGCCTACGTGCGCTACGTGGTATGCGGTCCCATGGGAGAAAGCGAGCGCGGTGGAAGCGCGGAGCTGGAGATAAGCGGAGATGCCGTTATCGAGGCGGTGCACCTTGGCGGCGCAAGAAAGGAAAACGTCCTTGAGGGCGACGTTACCCTAAGGGTGCTTGGCGGCGACGTATACCGCTTCGATGCCACGGCGCTTGTTGCCGTGGGCGGCAAAAAGAACCTTATCTTCGACCCCGACAAGGTGTTCGACGGAATGCTGTTTATGGCCGACCTTATAGGCTTCGATTCCATATACACTACCACGGGCAAAAACGTGGCGGCGGAAAAGGAGATAAGCGCCGATACGGCGTTCGTGCTTGACGGCGCAAAGGGCAGCGGACTGTCGTTCAACGACCCAACGGGTAGCCTTGAGCGCGCGTTCCGCATTGTCGAGGGCGGCGGCACCATAGTGCTTTGCGGACCCGTTACCCCCGATATCAACACAGTGGATTACTTCGGCAGCGAGCCCGACGCATTTCAGGAGCCCTGCCACAGCGGCAGGATAAAAATGACCTGCATTCACGGCGGCATCGACTACCGCAGCGCGGGAGCAATGCTATACTTCCCCAAAACCATGGACTATCGCATGGCGGGAGAATTGGAGCTTGAGGATATGGTCATAGGCTGCGCCGACGGTGCAAGCCTGCGTCTTGTTGCCCGCTACAACGAGCTTTATATAGGCGAAAATTGCAAAACGCCCGAAAACTGCAGCCTCGATATTATCGGCGGCTTTATGAAATTCTGCCACAACGATCTGGACGGGCTGGAGATCGACGATCCCATGCTGAATATTGTGTGCAGAAAGCGTCCTCTACCCCGCGATTACGACATTCCCGCCCCCGCGTTTTTAAAGGTGGCACCCGAAAAACGTCTGCAAAAAGAGGCGGCAGAGGCATTTGACGCCATGTTCGACGCCATGCGTGCAGAGGGACTGAAGATACCGCTCATACAGGATACGCAACGCCCATATTACAAGCAGTATGCACTTTTTTCGGGCTTTATCGGCAATCACCGCCGCGTGTACGGCTACAGCTTTGACAAGGCAAAGGAGATAGTTCTGCGTTCATGTGCTTTCCCCGGCACCTCGGAGCATTACTACGGCGTCGCCATGGATATGCACGACCCCGATCTCACACAGTTCGGCGGCAAAAAGCACCATTATTACGACATAACCCCCGAATGGGCATGGATAAAGGAAAACGGCGCAAAATACGGCATCGTTCTCCGCTACGCCGCAGACAAAGTAGGCATTACTGGCTTTATCTATGAGGCGTGGCACTTCCGCTACGTCGGAAAGGATGCGGCGCGGGTGCTTAACGCTCGGAACATTACCCTTGAGGAATACGTGGGCGCAAAATACGGTCTGTTCCACAAAAACAGCCGCGTAACCGTAAAGAGCGGCTGCTACAACAGCAT
This sequence comes from Clostridia bacterium, assembly GCA_017436885.1. GTDB lineage: Bacteria > Bacillota > Clostridia > Oscillospirales > CAG-272 > RUG12395. The sequence goes on from JAFSCG010000187.1 coordinate 3,613, forward strand.
TACCGCCTTCTCCCGCAACACGGGCTACATCCAGCTGACGGGCAGACACTTTTTGGAGATAGGTGAAAACGTTACCGTAAAATGCACCCAAAAGGAAGCCTCGGAATGCTAAGCTGTGTGTTTCTTTTGTGAACTGTATTGCAATTAACGAAGAAACCGTGTAGAATATATACCGTACCGAATTTAAAAAAAGTGAGAAGAACATGAAAAAACAGAAGCTTATTTGCGCCGCACTTGCCGCACTTCTTTTGCTGTGCTCCTGCGGCAGCACCAATCCCCCCGCAGGCGGCGATACCACCACAGAGCCCGCCGTTACCACCGAGACCCCCGACACCACAGCCGACAATTACGATACCGTGGAGATATACAGCGGTTTACTTAAGGATAACGGCCGCTTCGACCTTACCGCAACCGATTACGTTAAGGTCAAAACAGAGCTTATCACCGGAGTGAAGCTGCCGAAGAGCGTACACACCGCAAGCGAGGATGACCTCACCGTGGCACTTGCAAGCATACTTGCAAGCTTTGCCGATCCCACCGTACAGCTTGACCGCGCAATAAAGCTCGGCGATACCGTAAACATCGACTACGTTGGCAGCATCGACGGTGTTGAGTTCGAAGGCGGCACCACCATGGGCAACGGCACCGACGTTACCATCGGCGTCACCTCCTACATCGACGATTTCCTCTATCAGCTTATCGGCCATAAGCCGGGTGAGACCGTAAACGTTCAGGTTACCTTCCCCGAGGATTACGGCAAGGAGGAGCTTAACGGCAAGGACGCGCTCTTCGTTACCAAGATAAATTATATTCTCTCCTACCCCGAGCTCACCGACAAGTTCGTTACCGAAAATCTTTCCTCCTACGGATGCACCACCGCAAACGAGCTTACGGAAAAGCTGAAAAGCTCCATTACTGAGGAGGCAACTAACAACTTTATCTACGAGCATATATCAAGCGGCTTTGAGGTAACCGAGATTCCCGAGGCACTTGTGGAGCATCAGCTGGGGCAGATGCTGGACTTCTATATGTCCTACGCGCAAAGCTACGGAATGGATCTGGAAAGCTTCCTTTCCGTTGCCGTGGGCACCACCGAGGAACAGCTGAAGATAGATATGCGTCCCGAGTGCGAGCTTATTGCACGCCGCACCCTTGTATGTCAGGCGATAGCCGAGACCATCGGATTTGAGGCAAGCGATACCGACGTGCTTGCATATTTCGGCAAATACTACGGCACCGCAGATATCACTACCTACACCGAGCGCTACGGTATGCCCTATCTGAAGCAGATCGTTACGGAGCAGCATATCATCGATCATATCCTTAGCAACGCAGTTAAGGAATGATCCTCCCCGCATCCATTGATTACCTGCCGCCGCGGCTTGACAAAACGCCGCGCAAATGGTATACTGATTTGAAGATCGGAACAGGAGGTAGGTTATGAAAAAATTTGGCGTGTTGCTTTTAGCAGCCGTATTAATGCTTTCTCTTCCCTGTATAAACGTTTTAGCAGACTACTCAACGGAGCTTAAGGTCGGAACGGCAACCGCAAATGCCGATATGACGGCTCAGATCGACGTAAGCATCAGCGGCAACGTCGGACTTTGCGCGCTGGGCTTTGAGATCGTTTACGACAGCGCAAAGCTTCAGGTCGTAAGCGCAGAGTTTTCCGATATGTTCTCTGCCGCATCAAAGCGCGTTAACCAAAAGGACAGCAGTATCGTTTTCAACGCAGCTGCTGCCGATAACGTAAATGGCGACGGAATTGTTGCAAAGATAGTATTCAAGATCATTGCCGCAGACTTCAAGGGCGCGGATATCGGCGTAAAGACCTTGGGCGAAAAGGGATTCGTGCTTCATTCGGAGGCAGACCACAGCCTTGCGGAGGTTGCGCTTTCGCTTTCTGCAGGCGCAGTGCTTCCCGCAAGCGACACGGTTACCGATGCTCCCGCAACGGAAGCTCCCGTCACCACCGAGCCTGTTACTGACCCCATTACCGAACCCGTTACAGAGCCGGTAACAGAGCCTGTTACAGAGCCTGTTACAGAGCCCGTTACAGAGCCCGTTACAGAGCCGGTAACAGAGCCTGTTGCAGAGGATACCGAAAAGCTGACCGAGGCAACCACAACAACCCCTGCCACAACCGCGC
>JAFSCG010000010.1 GCA_017436885.1 Clostridia bacterium
CCTTGCGGAGGCTGTAAAAATGATCACCGAGGTACCCGCAAGGATAATGGGATTATCCTCCAAGGGCCGTATCGCTAAGGGCATGGACGCGGATATTTGCGTTTTTGACGACGACGTAAACGTAAAGGCGGTATTTGCCAAGGGAAACATGATCGAGATATAATAGAAAAACGACGTTCTTCAAACGGAGAACGTCGTTTTTCAAACCAAAGCTGTATCTTCTTCGGGAAAGCGATTTGAGAGTAAAGGGACACCCGAAAAAGCATCAAAATAGGACATCCAATGGATGTCCTTTTTTGATGGTGCGAGAAACGGGACTTGAACCCGTACGGTGTGAACCACACGCCCCTCAAACGTGCGCGTCTGCCTGTTCCGCCACTCTCGCATTTGCTGTCGCTCTTGCGACCGCTCGATTATTATATAACAAGCACACATAAAAGTCAATACTTTTTTTCGATTTTTTTAAATATTTTTTTATCTCTTTATTTTTGCAATAATGTGTGATACAATTAAATGGTTAAAGACAAATTTGGAGGTTTGCGTTGCTGTTAAAAGATCTTCTCGACCTGCCGCTACCCTTTGAGTTTTGCGGCGCCTTTATACCAGATAAGGAGATCGATCGCGTGTGCGACGATTCCAGAGTCGTTTCAGCAGGAGCTATGTTTATTGCCGTGGAGGGTGCCGTTAGCGACGGTCACGATTACCTGATGGCCGCATATGAGCTTGGCTGCCGTACCTTCGTTGTGGAAAAAAAATCCGAATTGCTTCCCGACGACGCTTTTGTTGCGGTCTTTGACGATTCAAGGAAGGCCCTTGCCCTCCTTTCCGCAAAAATGCTCGGAGAGCCGTCAAAGCACCTCACTCTCATTGGCATTACCGGAACCAAGGGAAAGACCACAACAGCCCTTATGCTCCAAAGCATTTTGAACAGCGCGGGACACAAAACCGGGTATATCGGAAGCAACGGCGTAAGCTACGGCGACGTGCGCATTCCTGACACGAAGAATACTACGCCCGGCAGCCTGGAGCTTAACCGATATCTTTCCCAAATGGTTCAAGCTGGCGTTACTCACGCCGTTCTTGAGGTATCATCTCAGGCGCTGTATATGAATCGCGTGTACGGAATTGAGTTTGACACCGTTATTTTTACAAACATAGGCAGAGACGATCACATAGGAGGCGCCGAGCATCCGACCTTCGAGCATTACGTTGAGTGCAAGCGTTCCCTGTTCTTTGATTACGGGGCAAAGAACTACGTTTGCAATGCAGACGATCCCTTTTGCGACTATATGATGCCTCCCTCCGCAGACCCAATCAAGGTCTCGCTTTGCGGGAAGGGACGGTACAGCGCTTCAAACGTTCGCTTCTACAATTCGGAGGGTATACTCGGAGTTACAGCTGATTGCGATACTCCGACAAAGAACCTTTCCGTTATGCTGCCATTACCCGGAGCCTTTAACGTTATGAATGCGATGTGCGCTGTTGCGGCCGCATCCTGCTACGGAATTACTCCGGAGCGAGCTTTCAGGGCACTCAAAAAAACTCTTGTAGAAGGCAGATTCGAATGCGTGCCCGTTGCGAGTGACCGAATATTCGTTATTGATTTTGCCCATAACGGAATGGCACTCCGCTCTGTTTTGAACGCACTTAAGGAATATGAACACAAGCGTCTTATTTGCGTTTTCGGCTCTGTTGGCGGCAGGACCTACGGACGCAGAAAAGCCCTTGGCGACGTTGCGGCCGAGATGTGCGATATGGCGATCATCACCGCAGACGACCCGAACTTCGAGTCGCCCGCATCCGTGGCGGCGGACATACTCCCGTCATTTAAGGACTCCGCCTGCATTGCTATCGAGATCGACGACCGCGAGCAAGCAATCAAATACGTTCTTGCTCAGTCGCGCCCCGGGGATATCGTTCTTTTTGCAGGTAAAGGGCACGAAAATTTTCAGCTTATTAACGGCGTTCGCGTGCATTTTAGCGAGCGTGAGCTAATACATAAATATAAGGAGGTTATTCCCGCAGAGATAACTCCTGCGGTAAAGAAATAATGAAAGAGCTTATTGAACTGCTATTGCTTTTTGCCAAGTGCGGAGTCTGCACCTTTGGCGGAGGATATGCAATGCTTCCCATACTCACTCGCGAGCTGTCGGAAAAGCGCGATTGGGTAACCGAGGAGGAGCTTGCGGATTACTATGCCGTCGGTCAGTGTACTCCCGGAGTTATCGCCGTCAACGTTGCAACCTTCGTCGGGATGAAGCGCCGCGGTGTGCTTGGTGCTATCTTTGCTACCTTGGGGATCATTTTCCCATCACTCGTTATCATCACCATTATTGCCGCTCTTATAGAGGGCTTTGCGGATAACGTGTATGTTGCCCATGCGCTTGCAGGCATCCGTACTGCGGTTTGCGGACTTGTTGCCGTTACCGTGCTCAATCTTTTCAAAAAGAATCTTAAGAGCATTTTCGCCGCCGCGGTTGCCATAATCGCCCTTTGCGCTTCGCTGTTTTTCGACGTTTCCTCCGTCGTTATCATTATCGCGTCTGCCATTGGCGGCATTACGTACGCGGTGTTGAAGGAAAAAATGAACGGCAAGGAGGTAAAGTGAGATGCCCGAACTGCTTTTGATGATGCTTGAATTTTTCAAAACGGGTCTTTTTGCCGTTGGCGGCGGTCTTGCCACTATCCCTTTCCTTACGGAAATGTCGGAAAAATATCCCCATTGGTTCACCACCGAGCAGCTTACCGATATGATAGCGGTGGGCGAATCCACTCCCGGACCTATAGGAGTCAATATGGCTACCTATGCGGGATATAACGCCGCGGGTATTCCGGGTGCTGTTTGCGTTACCCTAGCACTTGTGCTTCCGTCCTTTATTATTGTTTGCATTATTTCAAAGATACTCACCAAGTTTGCAAGTAATAAGTACGTGCACGGTGCATTTACCGGAATGCGCCCCGCAGTGCCTGCGCTCATCTTCGTTGCCGTGCTTCCGCTTATGAAGGTGGCACTTTCCTCGGATGCAGGCAATTTCCTCGGCTCTATCAACTGGATAGGACTGCTTCTTTTCCACGGAATAATGATAGGCTTTGCAAAGTTCAAAAAGCTGCATCCTCTGGTATTTATCGCCATTGGCGCAGTTGCCGGAATAATCTTCAAAATGTAATTACATCGGAGCTGTTATGAAAATGATCAGATTGCGTTTTATCAGCCTTGCGGTCGCGTTGCTGATGCTTGTACCTGTATTCGCATCCTGCGGCGGTAAGGATCCAACTACCTCAAACGATGGTACTCCTGCGGTTACGGACGGCGTAACTACCGACGCGCCCTCTGATACCGCCCCCGCGGACACTACCGATCACACCACCGAAGTACCCTCAACGAACTCTCCCGTAACGACTGTACCGGTGGTTACCGATGCACCCATCACCGAGCCGCCCGCAACCGAACCACCTGCCACGGAGCCGCCTGCAACGGAGCCCGTTGTGGTCGATCCCTTTAACGCTCCCGTACCCGAAGGAGCAAAAAAGGACATTTCATGGTTTGACGATGCGGTGTTCATCGGCGACAGCCGCATTGGCGGCTTCCAGCTTGTGGCAGGCGTATGGAACGCGGAGTACATAACCTTCCCGGGAATGACCGTCAAGTATTTCTTTGATTACGATTTTTACCCCTTGAATGGGGAGAACGTTACCGCCAAGGAGGCGTTGCAGTCCCTTGGAACGAATTACAAAAAGGTATATATCAATCTTGGTCTTAACGAGCTTGGGTGGGCTTTCTTCTCCGTATATTATAACAAGCTTGGGGAGATAGTAGATACGATACGCGCCTTCAACCCTAATGCTGATATCTATCTTATCACCGTAATGCCCGTAAGCGAGCAAAGAAGCAAGCAGGTGTATTACGAAAGCCTTGAAAACGTTGCGGCTATAAACGAGCTGATCGCGCAGGTCGCAAGGGAAAAGAAGGTATATTACGTTGACGTGGACAGCATATTCCGCGATGCAAAGGGATATCTGCCCGAAGGCTATGCAAGCGACGGTGTGCACCTTAACCGCGATCCTATTATGACCTGGCGCGATTATCTGCTTACACACACGATGGAGAAGAATTGATGAAAAGAATTATTTGCCTTACAGTATGCGCACTTATGTGCCTATGCTCCTTTGTTTCCTGCAAAGAAAAGGAGTACGATATCGACAAAGGGGAACTTGCCGCCGATCTTGTGGCGGGAGGATGCTTTCAGGATACCCTTTCCGAGGTGCCGGATTCCTTGTTAAAATACACCTATCAGGTGGAGGAGGGCGTTAGCGCCGTGCTTTATCGCGGCACTAACGTAACCGCAGAGGAGATAACGGTGTTCGAGGCGGCGGACAGCACCGCCGCGGCCGCAGTCCTTGAGGTGGCAAAGGGATATATATCCACCCTTGCCCAGACCTACGACAAATATAACGCCGCCGAGGCCGCAAGACTGCGCGATGCCATAATCGTGCAGAAGGGAAGATACGTTATCGTCTGCGTTTGCAACGATAAGGCCGCCGCGGAAAAGATCATCGACGAGCATTGCAAGTAAAAACAAGGGCATTTGCGATTTTTGCATAAAAATCGCAAATGCCCTTGACAAACAGCAACAAATGTATTAGAATAATAAAGCTGTTTTAAAAATATGCGGGTATGGCGGAATCGGCAGACGCGCTAGATTCAGGTTCTAGTCGGGGCAACTCGGTACA
>JAFSCG010000011.1 GCA_017436885.1 Clostridia bacterium
CGTTAAGAAAATATGCCTGTGGCATATTTTTAGCCAAAGCGGGAAGCAAGCTATGCTTGCGACCTGGGCCGAAGGCTGGCAGCGAAGCTGACTGAGGGAGAGTGCGTTACGGTAACATCAGTACATATTCAAACTCACGCGGGCTCCTTCCACCACTTCGTGGTCCCCCTTCCTCCCGGAGGAAGGCTTTTTCATACTCCCCGGAGGGTAGCAAAAAACACTTATAGCATTTGCCATAAGTGCCTTTGCGTTGCTTTTGTCATAGATTTTGTAGTCCTTAATTAAGCCACAAGAAGCACTGCTTTTGTAGACACAAAAGCAAAATACGGCATATCCCTTTCGAGATATACCGTATTTTTGAAAACTGTCCTTTAGGGGAACACCCTATTGTGGGTCCGTTTTTTATTATTTTGTCGAGTGCTTTGCCATTATATGCTTTAATTTTACGAGCTTGTACCCTTTGGTACCGTACGTCAGCTTGCCGCGTCCCACTCGGCATCCGCAAGCACCGCGTCGAACACCGTAATACCCTCCGCATCGGCGCGGTCAAGGGTGAGAATGAGCATCCAGCCTGCCATGTCGTCCGTCACCTCGGCGGGGTCGTTTACGCGTACCACCTTGGCGATAAGCTCCTCGCCAAAGGTAACGGAGCCGATACCGTAGCGGTAAGAGCCGCTTGAAGACCTGACGTAGATGCAGAAAAGCATCTTTTCCTCAAAAAACTCGCTGTTGCAGTTTGCTATGGCTTGGTCGATGGACTGCACTTCGCCGTAGCCCTGATCGAAAACAAGATCGTACTTCAACGCACCGCGCAAATAACCAAGGCTCTCCTCGTCCTTTATTACGTAAACGGGCAGGTGGTCATCTTTTTGGGCGCGCTCCTTGTTATCGGCGACCACGTAAACGTCCTTTGCCTCGCTCCAGCCCGCCCACGCAAGGGTAACGTCCACGCTTACGGGAGCGTTCAGCTCTGCGGGATAAAGCTTGCGCACCACCTTGGGGCGGATTATGCGCACGGGATAGGTCTCCGCTATCCTTCCGTCGTACTGAACGTATATCCTGTCGCCGCGCTCAAAGCCGCTTACCACCTTGCCGCTTTCAAGGGTGCGGTCCACCTCTATAACGTCGAACTGCGACTCGAAGGTTCCCGCGTCGGCAACCACCTCCAGCACGGGATCCGCGCTTTTTACCGTGGCGTAGAAAAATCTGTCGCCGTTTTCAAGGGTCCCGCCGTTTACCATGAGGCTTGGAGCCTTTTGGGGCGGGTCCGTAAGGAAGCGCACGCCGACGATGACCGCAAGGATAACGGCAATGCACAGGAGGACCACAGAGGGCTTTTTGAAGCTTGCCGCGGTCTTTACCCTCTCCTTTACGCCCGTTTCGCCGAAGGCGATGGGGCAGGCGCGGACGGTGCGCCCCTTGGTACTGCAATTCACAAGGGCGTGTCCGTACTCCCTTCTCTGCTCTGGGTCAAGAGCGGCAAGCACGCCCTCGTCGCAGGCAAGCTCCGTATCGCCGCAGTAAAGATAATATGCAAGCCACACAAGAGGATTGAACCAATAAAAGCACAGCAGCAGATATCCGAGGGGACGGAAAATATGGTCAAGGCGTTTTATGTGCATCATTTCGTGGCGCAGAACGTACTCCGAATCCCCAAGGCAGGTATGGGAAGGAAAATAAATGCGCGGACGGAAAAAGCCGAAAACGAATGGCGTGCCGATGCCGTCGCATATATACACCCTTTGCGCCACGTTAACTGCCTCTCTGAGACGGCGGCGGAGCATTATTGCGCTTACCGCGCCGTAAATTACCATGCAGACCGCGCCCGCAAGCCAGACTGCCGCAAGCACGGCGGTTATTACCTGCAGGGGATTGACGCTATCTCCCGCGTTCGGAGCAAGGGATGAGGATATGATGGGATTTACCGCGTTGTTTACGGCGGCGATGCCCGTATTTATCTGCGGCGCAGGGGAAAGCAATATACCTTCGGGCAGGGTGTTGATGCCCGGATTGATGCTGAGATTGCTTTTAAAGGAAAAGGGCAACACAAGCCGCAGGGCGGGAAGCACCCATAAAAACGCAAGCAAACGCTTGCCCGCCCGCTTGAAGATCGGGCGCAGAATAAGCAAAGCAAGCACCGTCCAGCCTGCGGAGATGCTCATGTTTACTATCTTCAGAAAAATATCGGACATTTTATTCCCTCCTTCCGTCCAAAAGCTCACGCAGGGCATCTGCCTCCTCGTCGCTTAAGGAACGACCCGAGGTGAATGCCGCAATGAAGGCGGGAAGGGACCCCGCAAAGCTATCGTCCACAAAGCGGCGACTTTGGGCGGCATAGTATTCCTTGCGAGTAATAAGGGGAGTAACGCTTCCTCCTTCATTTATAAATATACCTTTATCACAAAGTCGTTTAAGCACGGTGTAGCAGGTGGTCTTCTTCCACCCAAGCTCCGATGCTGCCAGCCTTGCAAGGGCGGCGGCGGTTACGGGAGCGTTACGCCAGATCATGTCGGCAAAGCGGGACTCGATAGGCCCCATTTGCAGCTCGTTCATCTTTGCTTCTCCTTTTCTGTTCTACACCTTGTAGAACACTTTTATTCTACACCTTGTAGAACGATTTGTCAAGAGTTTTTTGGGAATTTTCCGAAACGGACGCTCCACCCGATATTTCATCTCTTCCCACAAATAATTCCGACGGTATTACCATCCTTACGGTTGTCATAGCAGTAATCATCGGTACTACTGCGCTGATACTCTTGATTTCGATCTAAAATCATAACCACCGGCCGTGCCGGTGGTTTGCACAAGCCCCCGTAGGGCATTTCATACGCTGAGCCTATAGGCTCGCCGAATTATCCGCCACTTGCGGTGCTTGCCCCGCTGCCACAAATGTGGCAACTGCATAGACCCAGCCTTCCCCAGTGGGGGAAGGTGGCAGCCGAAGGCTGACGGATGAGGTGTCCTGAACTCAAAGCAA
>JAFSCG010000188.1 GCA_017436885.1 Clostridia bacterium
ACCAAAAAATCCAATCAGTTCATCAAAGTAAATCTTTCCATGCCGCTTCGTTTTCCTCGGAAAGCAATTCAGATAGCTGTTGCCGCTGATCCTCATTAAAGCCGTCATAAGCCGCCATTTCCTCGGCGGTCTTGTGCTCGGTCACGATATACAAATAGGTTTTGGTTACAGTAGTTTCGGTTTCAACGATATTGCCGTGTCCGTCCTCGGCCTGCGTTATAAAGATTAAAAAATGGTTCATTGCATCACTCGCTTTCACAAGGGTTTTAGGGATTATCCCTAACAAGTCTGCGTTTGGGTGACCAAAGGCGATGCTTGCTGGCTGGCTGGCTGGTATAGTGCATATTCGTTCTCCCATTCGGTTGCCAGCTGTTACACGCCGAAAATAAAGTGCTCACTTTCGGGCATAAAAAAAGCAGCCTGTATTTCTACAAGCTGCTCAGAGAAACAATATTTAATTGTTTTCAATATCATCGAAAAGCAGAACGTCATCACGCTGTGCGGCAAGTGCTTTCAGTTCGTCGGTAAAGCCTTCGGCGCTGAACAGAACATACCACACTTTGCGCTTGCTCTGTTCCCAAGACACGCTTTTTGTTTTTTCTTCAAGGTCACGCAGTATATTTACACCGACAGGCTCCTGCCAATACTTACACTCGCCAACGATAAGGTTCTTTCCTTCGGGGTCAATAGCCGCAATGTCTATTTCGGTTTTCGCATCCCAATAACGTCCGAGCTTGGTAAAGTGGAACGGCCACGCATCGTCGGCGTTGAGTTCCCACATTCTTTCACGGCATACGTCCTCATACACGAAAGATATATGTCCGCTAACAAGACCCTTGCGGATCTTATTCATAACCACACGGCTGTGTCCGCTTTCGATAAAGCTCATATTGGGATATACAAAAGCAAACCAAAAACGCAGATAATTGTCCTTGATTTTGTAGAGTCCCTTTTTACTCTTTTCGGGATTATCTTCGGTAACGGGAACCTCACGCTCCACTATATCCAAGTCCATTAGCGTTTTGAGATATTTGGTTAGGCTTGTGGACTTTATTTCCAATACCGTAGATATTGCAGACAGTTTACTGTTTCCTGCGGCAATAGCCTTGATTATGGAGAAATAGCTACCGATTTCGGTTACTTCCTGTTGCAGTAAAAAATGCGGTTCATCATACAAATATCCGGAACGGTTCAACACACATTTTTGAATTGCCGTATATATATCTTTGTTCTCGGAAAAGAGTTCGATATACTTGGGAACACCGCCCGTTACCGCATACATTTCAATAAGTTCTTTCCTGCTCTTGCCGGGGAAAAACTCATTATAGTACGCAAAGGGTATTTGCTTTAAGCGAATTTGTGCGGTTCGTCTGCCGTACAAAGGACTGCCGTATGCCAAGGTCTGCGACTCCATCATTGATATAAGGGAACCGCAAAGGATTACCATTACGGACTTATCTTTGAGTATTTCTTCCCATATACGCTGAAATATAGAGGGGAAGGCGGGGTTAGCCTTGCCGAGATATTGAAATTCATCCAAAACGATAACGGGTTTCGTATCGAAGGGCGTATCCATTATTGTTTTGAACAAAGTGTCCCAATTTTTTATATCCGCATTTCTCAAAAGGTCGCTGTCGATAAATTCAGCGGCTTTATCTTTGAAAGCACTACGGTTTTGGGACTCCGATTCCTCACTCGCAAGGAAGAACAACGCATTTTTGTCTTTGATAAATTCAGAGATCAGCGTTGTCTTACCAACTCTACGCCGTCCATACAAAACGACAAGCGCACTGCCTTTTCGCTCATATTCACTTTGCAGGGTTTCCATTTCCTGCTCACGGTCAACAAAGTAATCCATAACGTCGCCTCACTTTCGTAACTTTATTATACCACAAATTATTATAATTTCAAGTATAACTTTTTAGGTTTCGCAGAAAAGTTACAAATTCAAGGCGGATACCATTCAGCGTTCCTTGTCCTGTTTGGCTTGAAGCAGGGGTTTGGTCTGCTCCACAACGTCGCTCATCATATAGCAGCGCTCGATTTTCCAACCGTCTTTGCCGCCTTTCTCAGCCGCCATATATCGCTCCAACCGCACACATGGGTCAGTCCCGTCAAGAGATGAGCCGTAAATAGAATAGCCGCCCATTGCCGCACTTTGAAAGGCTTTGTTGTTACTCGATACACCATAGGTTCGGGCATCCTCCGCATACGGCTTTTCAAAGCTGTCTGCGGTGAATACTATATAGCCGCTTACCGATTGCTTGGCTCGTTCCGCCGCACGGAATAGAGCCGTCATTTCGTGATACGGCATATCCACTTGGTAGGGCGACAGTTCAAATTCCAACCCCGAAAAATCGTCGGCATCAAGGATATAGTCGCCCTTACTCCAAGCCTTTTGCACTTGGTATTTAGCATCCTCCGGCGACTCTGCTTCGACCGTTACGGTCTTTTTCAGCGTTTCAACAATGTTTACTTCATACTCTTTCATCGGTCGTATTCTCCTTTGCTTTTCTTGTAGTTCTCTGTAACCCAAGCAGGTCACAGAGGTAATCGTTATAATCCTTGCCCCTCGGTGGAAAACGCTCCTTGACCTCCACGCCGTACCTTTCGGGGAGCAACAGTTTTAAGGTATCTGCCGCCAAACGACCAGGGCCGGGTTGTGAATTTTGAGAACACCATCATCGTTATGACCTCCAACGCCGGCTCCGAGGGCCGGGTGGGCGGTCTGGG
>JAFSCG010000189.1 GCA_017436885.1 Clostridia bacterium
CAACAGGCTTATTCTGAACAATCTTTCCGCGCTCATCGAAAGCGGAGTACCGTTCATTGCAAGAACTCCCGTTATAGCGGGCGTCAATGATTCCTCGGAAAACCTTTCGGCAACCGCGGAGCTTGTTAAAAATGCAAAAAATCTGCAAAGATTTGAGCTGCTTCCGTATAACGGCGCCGCGGGCGGCAAGTATCCGATGGTCGGAAGAGCGTTTGAATTTCCCGAATTTAAGGCACCCGAGCATATTGACATCTCTCCGTTTGAGGAGAGGGGGATCGTTTGCAAGGTGCTTTAGCGGTAAATTGCCCGTATAATGCTTAGGGGGAGTAAAGAAGCGTGAGCTTCTTTACTCCCCCTTTGAATAATTGGCAGATCCTATTCCGCATATGTAACATCAAGCTCGACCTTGACGAGCGAGACGTTATAGCAATAGTAGAACTGGCTGAGGATGCAGTAGAAGCTTTTGCCGTCCTCGCTTATCCAGCGCGAGCTTACGTATGCTCCGTAGATGTTATACGTTCCCTTTGTATAGTTAGTGAAGGGATAGCCCTCTGCGGGCTTGTAATTGATAAAGGACTTGGCATCGTTTTTGGAAAGGATGGTCTGTGCCTCTGAATAGATGCCGTCTACCGTATCGGCAAATCTTATTCTGTTTCCGATGCCCGTGCCGTAATAGGTGAGCATCCATTTGCCAAGCGGCTCGTTGTAGGCAACGCATATGCTGCTTCCGCCGTTTTCAAGCTCGACAAGAGGCCTTGCCTCTGCGGCGTTTTTTGTCCACAGCGATGTGCCGTCGGCGCGTCTGCCCGCAAAATATTCGTAGGCGGTAAAGCTTTCAAGCTCCGCCCTGGGCACCCTTGCCATATAGATATCGTCTTCGCGGTATGAGCCCTGACCGTAGAAATATATATACGTGCCGTCACCCGCCTTGTCCTGAACGGGAGTATTCAAAGCATAACCGCAGGTCACGTTATGGATTACGTAAAGTATCTCTCTTCCGACGGTAGCCGAAAGGATAATAAGATTGGCGGACAGTCCGCAGTATCTATAAGAAAGATTATAGGTATTCTGCGCCAGGTTTTCGATTATGCGGTCTTGCACGGTGATATCAAAATAAACCCTGCGCTTCAGGTTCAGAAGACGCTCAAAATATGCGTTTTTTGCAGCCCCTGCCCTTATGCCACAAGGGAAAACATATACTTGACATCTATTTTGCGACCTTTTTTGTGTGGATGAGGCACTTGAGAATTAGGAGTCCTGCGAGAGTCATATCGTTGAAGATAATTACTGCTTGAAGCTGCAAGTTCAGGCTGTTACGCAATCACTCAAACTTTGTTACGCAAGCTGCTACGCAAAGATATTTGATAAAGCAAAAGCGCGCCATCAGAATCGTCTAGATTCTGTGGCACGCTCTGTCTAAAAGCTGTGCAATAAGGCTAGAAATAAGGCAAACGAGGTGTGGCTCAGTTTGGTAGAGCGCTACGTTCGGGAGCAAATCACCGATTACGAGCGTAAAAATTCCAAAACCGCTGAAAACCCTTGAAAACACTGCATATTTTGGCAGTAATCAATCTTAAAATATTCCCGATGTAAGTGGTCTGACCACATGTTTGACCACTTACAGAAAAACCCCAAAAAACCACCATCGAGGTGTGGCTCAGCTTGGTAGAGCGCTACGTTCGGGACGTAGAAGTCGCAAGTTCGAATCTTGTCACCTCGACCAAAATCGGCTTTGAGAGCAATCTCAAAGCCCTTTTTCTTTGTCTTCAGCACCGCAAATTTTGAGGGCTGACCGTGCTTCGGTCAGCCCTCTGTTGCGTTTATGCGGTTTTCATTTTTGCCTTCTCGGCTGCTATCTCCGCTTTCTTCTCGGCAATCATTTTGGCAAGTGCTTCCTCACACTCCTCTCGCGTCTTTGCGTATACGTTGAATTTCTTTCGGTTGCCATCGGCGAGTCTTGGATAGAAGCTTCCTTCCCACAGGCTGTCATTGATCTGATATACGCATCCCGTGCCGGGCTTGCGGTATTTGGGTTGCCACGGCTCGAAATTTTCGTCAACCGCGCTCGTTTCCTCTATTCTCGGCTCTACCTTCGCTTCGGGCATCGGTGCGTCTGTACCGCCTATTTTGCGGTCGATTTTGACCGATGCTTGGGTTCGCATGGTGTCGGTCACGTGGGAATAAATGTTGAGGGTGGTCTCCGCGCTGATGTGCCCTATCATATCGGACAGCACCTTCACGTTCATTCCGTTTTCGAGTGCCATCGTTGCGAAGGTGTGGCGCAGGTCGTGGAAGCGGATGTTCTTACATCCAGAGCGTTCAAGTATGAGCTTGAATCTGCGGTGTATCGCCGTGGGATTTCTCGGCTCTCCTTGTTTGACGGGCGATGGGAATATCCACTCGCAGGTCTTGCTTTTCTTCATTTCGGCGAGTATGGCTACCATATAAGGCGGTAGCACGACGGTTCTTATTGAATTCTTGGTCTTGGGTGGTTGTATTACGATCTTGCCACCCGCAGGCACGACCTCTCTTGCTATCCGCAGGCTACCGTCGGTGAGATTGAGGTCACTCCATTTGAGTCCAAGTATCTCTCCACGGCGCATGCCAGTGGAGAGCTCGAGAAGGAACAGCTCGTAGTATCCTTCCTCTTTGGCACGGGCGAGGAAGCGACCGATCTCGGCAGGCGTCAGCACCTGCATCTCTCGGCCTTTCTTGGGCGGTAGCTTACAGCCAAGGGATGGATTCCTTGTGATCAGGTTTTCTGACACCGCCTTTTCAAGTGCCGAACGGCATCTTGCGTGACAGGAACGTACCAGTCGGTTGGATACCCCTGTACCGCAGGTCTCGGAGTATTGAAGCCTGCCGTTCTTCTTGAGATTTGCGTAAAACTGTTGCAGGTCGTTCTGCGAGAGCTTACAGAGCGGTATCGTGCCGATGGATGGGATGATGTGCTGATAGATACAGTTTTCGTATCCGGCTCTTGTGGTTTCCCTCAGTGCAGGCTTGCTGAAGTTCTGATACCAGAAGTCAAGCCAATCGCCGAAGGGCATGTCCGGCTTGAGTCGCTCGGCAACCTTGCCGAGTTCTTCTTTCAGTGCTTTTAGCTTTTCTTCGCACTCGTATTTTGTTTTTGCAGTTACGTTTTTTGTCTTGGGATTGCCTTTCTCGTTATAGCCTATAACTATTCGGCCTTCCCAACGTCCGTCCGAGCGAAGGCGTATTGTACCTTCGCCCTGTTTTCTCTTATTCTTTGCCATCTGTTTTCTCCGTGATTAAGAATTGTTGCATCATGCTGTTGACCACCGTCATAGCATTGCGTTGCATATCGCCTGTTACGTGGGTATAGGTGTCGAGCGTAAAGCTCGCATCGGTATGCCCAAGAATGCCTGCCAAGGTCTTTGGATCGACACCACCGTCCGTTGCATGAGTAGCGAAGGTGTGCCGAAGGTCGTGGAAGCGCATCATAGGAAGCTCGATATTTTTGAGAATGGTTTTGAGCTTCTTATAAGCTGAGCTGGGATGCAAGGGATCAGATGGGTTCGTATAATGTGGGAATACCCATTCGCTGATCGCATCCGCCTGCTTTTCTTGGAGGAGCGTTGCCACGCTTGGTGGCATGATGATGGTTCTCACGCCTGCGTCGGTTTTGGTCTCACCGATGCTAACACCGCCACCCTCCTTCGTGGATACGGAACGCTTGATGCACAGCGTTCCTTCGTTGAAATCAATGTCACTCCACTTGATACCGCATATCTCACCGCGCCTAAGTCCTGTCATGACCTCCACGTAGAAGAAGTCGTGCCAGTACGGTTCACCTTGAATGGCTTCCAGAAATCTGTTGAGCTGGCTATCGTCGAGAACCTGCTTTTCGGTGATAGTCTTTTTCGGTATCGTGGTATTATCGGTGGGATTGCGCACGATATATCGCTCTCTGACCGCCACCTCCATGGCTTCGTGGAGCATCATGTGTATTTTCCTCACCATGCTGTCGGAGAGAACGTGTCCGTGGATGGGATGCGGATGCACTCTACCTTCCTTTTTGATCTTGTTGTAGAATTTTTGAATATCTGCCGTGGTGAGTGAGGCGAGCTGCTTATGACCGATAAACGGCTTGATCTGATGGTCGATCTGTGAGCGATAGCCCTTGATGGTATTCTCCTTGATG
Organism: Clostridia bacterium; assembly: GCA_017436885.1. Taxonomy (GTDB): domain Bacteria; phylum Bacillota; class Clostridia; order Oscillospirales; family CAG-272; genus RUG12395. The sequence continues at coordinate 4,166 of JAFSCG010000189.1, forward strand.
GTGAATATCATATACTCGTCCAGCCACTTATCCATCCACTCGCCCAGCGTCATTCGGCATTCTTCGGTGAGGTCAACGTCACGGTAGAGGTCAAGGAGCTGATGGAGCTGCTTTAAGGCACTTTTCTGTGTTTTTGCGAAGGCGGATTTGTACATCGGAGAGCCATCGTTCTTGTGCCCTATGATGATTCGGGCTTCCCATCGCCCATCCGAGCGTTTTCGTATCGTGCCGTCACCTTGCGGTCTGCGTTTAGCCACTAAAAATCACTTCCTTTCCGTTATTTTTTTCGTACCCCAAACATATCACATGTTCGAGAGAATATCCAGCGTTTTTTCGAATAGTTATCAAATTGTTATCAAAGCTCCTTTCGGGATTGGTTAAGTGCCTCGGCGCAGGCTCGTGCCTTTTCTTTGCGCTCGTCCGAGCATGGCGGAAGAAGGCGGAAGGAGAATCTGTCCTTCTGTATTTCAAAGGATAGGCCGCCCGTTTCGTTGTCATCGATCTGACGGCAAAGGTCGGGATAAACCCTCGCATATGCCGTGAGCCTGTTCTTGAGGCTGGTGTTATAGGTGTTGATGACGAGGATATCGCTACCCTCGTCAAAGAATATTTCCGTTGTCTTGTGAGACTTCTTAATTCCGGTTATCATGGAAAATACCTCTTTTTTTCGTTATTTTTGCGCGGTCTGTACCGCCTAAAACAGCCACTTTTCTCTGTGGCGTAGCCCCAACCGTGTCATTGTTCGGCTGGGGCTTCAATAATCGCCAAATACGCATATTTGACTCAATACATAATAATACCATGCCTCTTGGCTTGGTCTTCACGGCGTTGCTTCTTGTCGATGCCGTGGTAATCGATCTGATGCTCGGAGCTATACATATCCTCGCATCGC
>JAFSCG010000190.1 GCA_017436885.1 Clostridia bacterium
CGGCATCAAGGTATTTTGCTGTGCCTACCGACTTGCCCCCGAGCATCCTTTTCCCACCGCGCTTGAGGATTGCCTTGACGCTTACGGATATCTCCTATCCAACGGCTACGACGGCTCGCGCATCATCGTTTGCGGCGAGAGTGCAGGCGGCGGACTTTGCTATGCACTTTGCGATAAGCTGAAGGAAAAGGGCAGAAGCCTTCCTGCGGGAATAGTTGCCATCTCTCCGTGGACGGACCTGACGCAGTCGGGCGATTCTTATATCAAAAATGTTAAAAAAGACGTTTCCATGACCTGCGAGCGTCTGAAATATTTTGCCGATTGCTATGCCTACGGTGCCATAAGCGACGGTAAAAATCTTTACCCCCGCACAAACGACGATGCAGAAAACGACAGGATGGTAAAAAGCGATCCGCGCATGTCGCCGCTTTTTGCCGAACTTTCCGATATGCCGCCGTCCTTAATATTCGTTGGCGGCGACGAGATACTCCTCGACGACTCCGTGAAGCTGCACGAAAGGCTGTGCGCAAGCGGCGCGGAGAGTGAGCTTGTTGTAGCCGATGGCATGTGGCACGGATACGTGCTTTACTGCCTTAAGGAGCGGGATAGCGATTTTGATAAAATATCGGATTTTATAAAAAAGAATATCAGCAGTCAAAAAAAGCTCCGTTGGCTTGCACTTGACAACGCGGCAAAAATATTCCCCGCATCCATGAGCCGCAACTGGAGCAATCTTTTCCGTTTGTCCGCAACACTTAACGAGCAGGTGGATACGGCAGTGCTCAAGGTAGCTCTCGACGTTACGGTACGGCGCTTTCCGTCTATCGCCATGCGCGTTCGCCGCGGTCTTTTCTGGTATTATCTGGAGGAGGTGCCTCGCGCCCCCGAAATACTGGAGGAAAAGCCGTATCCTTTGTCCCGCATGCCCTTTGACGATATAAGCAAATGCGCATTCCGCGTGATAGCTTATGAAAAGAGGATCGCGGTGGAGTTTTTCCATGCGCTGACAGACGGTAACGGCGGTCTTGTGTTCCTCAAGACCCTCGTTGCGGAATATATCTACCAGAAACACGGCGTTAAAGTGCCCGTGGGCAACGGAGTGCTGGACCGCCTTGAAAAGCCCACGGAAGCCGAGCTTGAGGACAGCTTTTTAAAATATGCGGGTCCCGTGCCCGCCTCCCGTGCCGATACGGATTCCTTCCGTATCAAGGGTAAAAGGGAAGTGGACGGCTTCCGCACCAACACCAGCTTCATTATTGATGCGGATACCGTTGTAAGCGAAGCAAAAAAACGTGGCGTTACCGTAACCGCCTATCTTACCTCCGTGCTTATCTGTGCTGCTGCCCGCGTGCAGGAAAAGCGCGTGCTGAACAAAAAGAAATACAAGCCCGTTAAGGTGTGCGTGCCCGTTAATCTGCGAAAGGTCTTTCCTTCGCGCACTCTGCGCAATTTCGTTCTTTACGCTACACCGGGTATCGACCCGCGCCTCGGAAAATATGATTTCGACGAGGTCTGCAATATCGTTCACCACCAGCTGAAATTGCAGATTACCGAAAAAAACATGGCGGCAATGATAGCCACCAACGTGAACAGCGAAAAGCCCCTTGCAATGAAGCTTGTCCCCCTGTTTATCAAAAACATCGTCATGAAGCTCATCTTTATGGCTGTCGGCGAGCGCAAATCCTGCTTCAGCTTTTCAAATCTCGGCGTTGTAAAAATGCCCGAGGAGTTCGATCGCCACGTAGATAGACTTGATTTTGTGCTTGGCTCTCAATCAAGCGCGCCGTATAATACGTCGGCAATAACCTATAACGGCAAGCTGGTATTAAGCATAATACGCAACATTGCAGAGCCTGTGCTTGAATATGAGATATATCAGGTATTCCGCGAGCTTGGCATTGCCCCGATAGCGGAAAGTAATTCGAGAGGAAAGGAGTAATTTATGTACTGTGCTAATTGCGGAGTTCAGCTCTCCGACGGGCAGAAGTACTGTCCCGTTTGCAACACTCGTGCCTACCATCCCGATATCCCCGAATCCAACGCCTCTCCCGCTTATCCAAACAAGGAGTTTCAATCCGAGGAGTTTAACCGCAGAGGTCTGCTGTTCGTTATCACCATACTGTGGTTCCTGCTTTTCTCTCTGCCTATGATATTCGAGCTTGCGTGGCACGCCACGGTAACCTGGTCGGGTATTGCGGCGGGTGGTGTTCTCCTCGCGTATATCCTGCTGATATTGCCCAGCTGGTTCAAGCACGCGCCGCCTATCATTTTTGTGGCAAGTGATTTTGCCGCCGTTTTGCTCTATTTGCTGTATATCGACCTGCAGGGCGGTGCAATGTGGTTTCTTTCCTTTGCGTTTCCCGTTGCGGGCGCTCTTGGCATTATATGCTGCACGGTAGTTACCCTTTGCTGCTACGTAAGGCGGGGTTATCTTTACATTTTCGGCGGTGCGCTTATCGGACTCGGTGCGTGGACTTCGCTTATCGAGTTTCTCGTTTGGTATACATTTGGCGTCGTATCACCCGTTTTTTGGTCCGCTTGCTCCTTTGCAACGCTGTTTGTTATCGGAATGCTGCTTATCGTTATTGCCATCGTTAAGCCGCTGAAGGAATCATTGAAGAAAAAATTCTTTTTAGGATAAAAACCGTAGATTTAGCGTGTTATCCATTTAGGGATAACACGCTAAATCTGCATCGAGGAAATATATGAAAAAACTGTTGATAACGGGCTTTGAGCCCTTTGACGGCGAGAGCATAAATCCCTCTTGGGAGGCGGTGTGCCGCTTGCCTGACGAAATAAACGGATATTCCCTTACAAGGCTGCTTGTGCCCGTGGTATTTGGGGAAGGGGCTGAGTGCGTTATAAACAAGACACGCGAGGAGAACTTCGACGTTGTGCTTTGCATCGGGCAGGCGGGAGGCAGAAGCCATATAACTCCCGAGCTTGTGGGTATCAATCTCCGCCACGCAAGAATACCGGATAACAAGGAAAATAAGCCCATTGACGAGCCCGTTGTTGCAAACGGAGATCGTGCGTACTTTTCAACCTTGCCCGCAAGGAAAATGGCAGAGGCAATAAACGCCGTCGGCGTACCGTCGCAGTTATCGTACTCTGCGGGAGCTTACGTTTGCAACGAGGTCTTTTACGCGGCACTTGCACATTTTGATAACACTAATACCCGCGTTGGATTTATATATATACCCTATTCCAAGGAGCAGAACAAAGAGCCCGCAATGGATCTGAACGTTATCGTTAAAGGCCTTGTTACCGCGATAGAAAACATTGACTGACATCCGGAAGGAACCAAAAATGAAGAACCGCAGCTTCAAACTGACCAAATTAGCTTGTTATACATCAAACTTTACAATGTCGTCCATTTTTTGTGTGCCGCCGTTGCTGTTCGTTACTTTCCGTGAGATGTATGGCATATCATATACGCTTCTCGGCACCCTTGTGCTTGCAAATTTCTGTACGCAGCTTGCAATAGACTTGATATTCACGTTTTTTTCAAAGTATTTGGACGTTAAAAGGATAGCGTGGCTCATGCCGCTAATTACCTCTTCCGGACTATTGATATACGGGCTTATACCAACCTTCTTTCCGAGCTATGCCTATGCGGGTCTTCTTGCGGGAACCGTGGTCTTCTCTGTTGCCGCAGGTCTTTCGGAGGTGCTGGTAAGCCCCATTATTGCGGCAATTCCGTCGGATAATCCTCAAAGAGATATGAGCTTTTTGCATTCCCTTTACGCATTCGGCGTGTTCACCATGGTTTCGATCAGCACGGTGTTTTTCCGTTTTTTTGACTCGGATAAATGGATGTGGCTTATTATGATCTTCGCGGCGTTGCCCGTTGCGTCGTCGGTAATGTATATGCTTTCCCCCATGCCGGAAATGAATTCCGAAGGCGTTACGGCTTCGCATGGCTCGAACAGCAAAAAAAGAACCGTTGGTCTTGTGCTTTGCACTGCCTGCATCTTCTTTGGCAGCTGTGCGGAAAATGCGATGAGCAGCTGGATATCCACTTATATGGAAAAGGCACTTGGGATAAACAAGGCAGTTGGCGATATCCTCGGCGTTGCGATGTTTGCGGTGCTTCTCGGGATTGCACGTATACTGTATTCGCGCTTTGGAAAAAACATTTGTCGGGTATTGCTTTTCAGTATGATCGGCGCAAGCGTTTGCTATATCGTTGCCGGGCTTTCTCCGAGCGTTGTATTTTCCTTCATTGCGTGTATCATGACGGGCTTTTGTACCTCTATGCTTTGGCCCGGTACACTTATTATGATGGAGGAAAAGATACCCAATGCAGGCGTTGCGGCTTTTGCATTGATGGCGGCGGGTGGAGATCTGGGCGCATCAGTTTCCCCACAGCTGATGGGCATCGTTGTTGATAAGGTTTCGGCAAGTCAGTTTTTCGCAGAGCTGGGAACTGCCTTCAACGTTCCTGCAGAGAAGGTTGGACTTAACGTTGGTATGCTTGTCAGTGCGCTGTTCCCAATAATAGGAACTGTGATAGTTCTGGCAATAATGCGATACTTTAAAAAGAAGGCGTAAAACGCTTTTGAATTTCGGGAGGATATATTATGCGTAAGAATTTCGGTGCAAAAACATGGCTTTATCCAATGCCCGTGCTGATCGTCGGCACTTATGACGAAAACGGCGTTCCCAACGCAATGAATGCGGCATGGGGCGGTATCTATGACACAAATCAGGTCATGGTATGCCTTGCGGACGACCATAAAACCACGAAAAACATCAAAAAGAACGGAGCCTTTACCGTAAGCTTTGAAACGGCAAAGACCGTCGTTGCCTGCGATTACGTCGGCATCGTTTCGGCAAACGACGTGCCCGATAAGCTCGAAAAGGCGGGCTTGCACACTTCAAAAAGCGAGTTTGTGAACGCTCCCGTAATAGACGAGCTTCCCATGACAGTAGAGTGCAAGCTTGTAAGATTTAACGAGGACGGTATCTGCGTCGGCGAGATAGTTAACGTTTCCGTTGACGAGAGCATACTTGATGCAAACGGAAAAGTAGATGCAAAAAAGCTTGATCCCATTATTTACGATAGCGTAACTCACGCATATTGGAATTTCGGCGAAAAGGTCGGTCAGGCATTCTCCGACGGTAAAAAGCTGAAATGACCTCCTTTGATAAGCAAAGGCTGTACGAGCTGCTGCGAAGGATACCGAAGGGCAGGGTGGTTACTTACGGCGCTCTTGCCGCGGCACTCGGCAACCCCGTTTGGGCGCGAGCTGTCGGAAATGCCCTGCACCATAATCCCGACGGTGTAAAAAATCCGTGCTACAAGGTGGTAAACGGCAAGGGCGAGCTAAGCCATGCCTACGCCTTTGGCGGCATAAACGAACAAAAACGCCGTCTTGAAGCCGACGGTATCAAGGTTGAAAATTTTAAAGTCGATCTGCAGATATTCGGCTGCAGCTTGAATTCTTGAACTTGAGCACTATTGCGTTCCGAAAGGAGTATGAAAATGAGTAAAATCCAAAAATCAATACATCCCGATGACGAGCTTCATTACAGAAGCATGGGCTTAAAGCAAAACGAGGTAGAGCTGTGGGAGGACGGATCGCGCGTTGACGGCTCCAAGGGCTGCTACGAATGGTGGTACTACGATTCTCATTACCCCGATGGGACGGTGCTCGTGCTGTTCTTCTTTTCAAAAATGCCGATAGACGTTAACGGACCTATAAAGCCGATAGCAACTATGGAGCTGACGCTGCCTGATGGCACAAAGCACTCCGAGGAGGTATATGCCGCCCTCGAGGAGAGTCGGTATGCAAAGAATATGTGCGACGTAAGGATCGGCGAATGTTGGTGCAAGGGCGATCTTAAGCATTACGACGTTGTGTTCAAGGGCAAGACCATGAGCGCAAGGCTTTCCCTTGACGGCACCATCAGAGCATGGCGCTCCCAAACGGGAAGCATTTTCTTCGGCGATAACGAGGAGCATTATTTTGCGTGGCTTCCCGCAATTCCCGAGGGCGTTGCCGTGGCGGACGTAACATACGACGGCGGAAAAAGTCTGCATCTCGAGGGCTCGGGTTATCACGATCATAATTGGGGCAATATATCCATGATGAAGCTTATGCACCATTGGTATTGGGGCAGAGCAAAAATAGGGGATTACAAGGTAATATCCTCGTGGATAACGGCGGAAAAAAAGTACGGCTATAAGGATCACGACGTTTTTATGATCGCGCGTGGCGGCGAGATACTCGGCGATAATTCCAACCACACCTTGAAGTTCATGCCCGTGGGCAGATACATAGACGAGTATACGGGCAAGCCCGTGTTTGGCAAGGTCATTTATGAATATACCACAGAGGCAGGAGATGAGTACCGCATTACCTACGATCGCAGCGGAGATATTAATAAGACCCGATTCGTTGACGTTCTGCCAAAGCCCCTTGGCACTCTTGCCAAAATTATCGGCTTCGACGGCGGGTATTTGCGTTTTGAAGGTACGGCAACCGTGGAAAAGCTTGATGGCGGCGCGGTGGTCGAGCGGGTCAGCGACCCTGCAGTTTGGGAGCTGATGTACTTTGGAAAGTCCTGCGCAGACGAAAAATACAGGGAGAAGCCCCAAAAATAAAATTGTTTTTTTGTACATTTGAAAAATATCTTGTAAAAACCAAAGTGTTGTGATATAATTCTACATAAAGATACTTGGATGACAAAAAATAAGAAGAGCTACAAAAAAGCAGAATGGAGACAAAATATGTCTGGAATCAAAAGAATTGGCGTTTTGACTGGCGGCGGCGACTGCTCCGGTCTTAATGCGGTCGTTAGAGCCGTAACACTTACCGCGATCAATAAGTACGGTTGCGAGGTCATTGGCTTTAAAAAGGGCTATGCGGGCCTCTATTTCAACAACTATATGCAGCTTTCCGCCGAGAACACTGAGCATATCCTGAATCAGGGCGGAACGATACTGAAAAATTCCAACAAGGACAATCTTTTCAATTACGCTTATCGCGACGAAAATGGTGAGATCTGCCACAAGGACGTCAGCGACGTTGCAATCCAGAACCTTAAGGACCTTCACATCGACGCACTCGTGGTCATTGGCGGCGACGGCACGCTGACCAGCGCACGCGACTTTGCAAGAAAGGGCGTCAGAGTGATAGGCGTTCCCAAAACGATAGATAACGACGTATCTTATGCAGATATTACCTTCGGCTTTACAACCGCTCTCGGCGTAATTTGCGAGGCGGTCGACAGAGTAAGGACCACTGCATTTTCCCACGACAGAGTTCAGATCCTCGAGGTCATGGGCAGAAACTGCGGTTGGCTTGCCCTTGAGGGCGGCCTTTCCGGCGGCGCAGACATCATTCTTTTGCCCGAAATTCCTTATGATATAAACAAGATCGTTGACGTTATTAAGGAGCGCGACGCAAAGGGACTTAACGATACGGTCATCGTTGTTTCCGAGGGCGCAAAGCCCAAGGGCGGCGACGTCGTAATCAAAAAGATCGTTGCCGACAGCGCCGACACCGTTCGTCTCGGCGGTGTTGGAGAGCAGCTTGCTTCTCAGCTTGAAGAGCTGCTTGGCGGCAAGGAGGTCCGTGCAACCAATATCGGTCATACACAGCGCGGCGGCGAGACCTGCCAGTACGACAGAAGCCTTTGCACCAAGCTCGGCTCCCTTGCCGTGGATGCTCTCTTTGAGGGCAAGAGCGGTGAGATGGTTACTATCTACAACGCAACTCCCCAGACCGTTTCTCTCGAAAAGGTACTCGGCAGCGGCGCTACGGGCGAGACCAGCAAGGGCGGAAGCAACAACGTTGATCCCAACGGCTTCGTAGTTAAAACCGCTCGTAATATCGGTATCTCCTTCGGAGACTGATAGAACATTTAAAAATCATAACCACCGGCCGTGCCGGTGGTTTGCACAAGCCCCCGTGGGGCATTTCACACGCTGAGCCTATAGGCTCGCCGAATTATCTGCCATTTGCGTGCTTGCCCCGCTGCCACAAAGGTGGCAACTGCATAGACCCAGCCTTCCCCAGTGGGTTTCGCGGTAGTGAATTGATGTCCGGGGGACATCAAGAGCCGCGAAAGGACCGAGCGCACGAGA
>JAFSCG010000191.1 GCA_017436885.1 Clostridia bacterium
CGCAGGGGATAGGAAAAAAGGGCTGGAACGGGCAAACATCCACCCGTGAGGCGTACTGGTGTACGTCGAGGGTGGATTTTGTCCCGTAGCAAAAAAGAGATTTTTTGGAAAAACTCAATTTCTTGAGTTTTTCCTACCTTGGTTCTTCATGTTACTGATATTGAAACCATTGTGCTTTCAATGCTTTTTTCTCTTTTTTGCGGTCCTGCCTTTTTTTACATCCCCTATTTTTTCCAAGTTCATATAAAATTCACGTTTTAGTATTTAAATATTCAAATATATGGTATATAATAGTTGCATTACAATGGAGTAGTGTTTATTTGCAGATGGAAACCAAAAATTTATCAACGGGAAATAACGATGCCCAAATGCACGAAAAGCTACGATTAGCTCTCGGGGAGGATGAGCTTTCGTGGATGCAGGAAAAGGCGCAGGCTTATTTTGATATGATAGCTTACTACCGATGTGCTATGATGGAGGTAGAGACCAAGCTGAACGTTCTGAACGAGGAGTATTCCATACGGTACTCGCGCAACCCTATAATGAGCATCAAAAGCCGCATAAAGACCCTGGAAAGCATAAGAAACAAGTTGCAGCGCAAGGGACTTTCCTTCCGCCTTGACGTTTTGCAGGACAACATCTATGACGTAGCGGGGTTGCGGGTCATATGCGCCTTTACGGAGGATGTGTACAGCATCGCGGACTCGCTTTTATCACAGGACGACGTCAGGCTTATACATTTGAGAGATTACATAAAGAACCCAAAGCCCAGCGGCTACCGCAGCCTGCACCTGATTATCGAGGTTCCCATATTCCTTGCAAGCGAAAAACGCTTGATGAAGGTGGAAATACAGCTGCGGACCGTTGCAATGGACTGCTGGGCAAGTCTGGAGCACCAATTAAGATATAAAAAGGATCGCGACTTCACCGACGAAATGGCAAACGAGCTTACAAGATGCGCACTTATCAGTGCCGAGCTTGACGAGCGAATGAACAAGCTGCGCCGAGAAATGGAAGCACTTCCCTCCGCAGAAGCAAAAGAATGAGAGGAAAACTATGCTTGAACTGAAAAACATAAGGAAGGAATATCCCGCGGGCAACGGCAAGGTCGAGGCCCTGCGCGGTGTGAGCCTTACCTTCCGCAAAAACGAGTTCGTATCCGTTCTGGGTCCCTCGGGATGCGGAAAGACCACGATGCTGAACATTATCGGAGGTCTTGACAAATACACAACGGGAGATCTTGTTATCAACGGCAGATCCACCAAGGATTTCAAGGACAGGGATTGGGACGGCTACCGCAACCATTCCGTTGGCTTTGTGTTCCAGAGCTATAACCTTATCCCCCACCAGACGGTGCTTTCAAACGTGGAGCTTGCCCTGTCCCTTTCCGGCGTTTCCAAGGCGGAAAGAAAAAAGCGCGCCGTTGCAGCGCTGGAGCGAGTAGGACTTGGGGATCAGCTGAAAAAGCGCCCCGGCGAAATGTCCGGCGGACAGATGCAGCGCGTTGCCATTGCGCGCGCCATAGTAAACGACCCCGATATTATCCTTGCCGACGAGCCCACGGGAGCCCTTGACAGCGAAACGAGCGTTCAGGTAATGGAGATACTTAAGGAGATCGCCAAGGACAGACTTGTGGTTATGGTAACTCATAACCCCGAGCTGGCGGAAAGGTACTCCACCCGTATAGTGCGTATGCTTGACGGCGAGATACTCAGCGACAGCGCCCCATTGAGCGTTGACGAGCGCAAAGCCGAGTAAAAAAGGATAGCCGTGGAGAAAAACGTCCGCACAAAGAAGCCCTCTCTTTCCTTCTTCACCTCCTTCGGACTCTCCCTCAACAATTTGTTCACCAAGAAGGGACGCACCGCGCTTACCTCCTTTGCGGGCAGTATCGGCATTATCGGAATTGCCTTGATATACGCGGTATCTCAAGGTATGACCACTTACATCAACACCGTGCAGGAGGACACCCTTTCCTCCTACCCCTTGATGCTTGAATCCCAGCATATGGATCTTGGCTCGCTTATGACCTCGTTTATGTCCGCGGCCACGGCATCTTCCGAGCACGACAAGGACGCGGTATACCAGAAGACCGCTCTTTACGACCTTGTTAACGCCATGAACAGCATGGAAGCCAAGGAAAACGATTTGAGCGCCTTCAAGGCATATCTTGAAGAAAAGCTTAAGGCAGATGGCGAGGAAAACGATGATCTGAAGCATGCCATAAGCGGCGTACAGTACACATATAACACCGATCTTACGGTATATACCGAAAACGTAGACGGTGATATCGTGCTTTCCGACTCCCAGGAGCTGATACGAAAGATACTTGCAAAATCCTTCAGCAGCATGGGAATGGACGGTATGACAGGTCTTTCCTCCGGCTCACCTATGTCGGCTATGATGCCCACGGGCTCCTCAAGCCTCGTTATGTGGCAGGAAATGCTGACGGGCACCGACGGCAGTCTTATAAATCCCATTCTTGAAAAGCAATACGACCTTGTATACGGCTCCTGGCCCAACAGCTATGACGAAATAGTACTTGTGCTCGACTCTAACAACGAGATCGACGATATGACTCTCTACGCCCTCGGTCTTAAGTCCGAGGACGAGATCGACGCCATCGTTGAAGCCGCAATGAACCGCACGGAGCTTCAGAACACCCAGAAAAAATGGAGCTACGATGAGATATGCTCCATGGAGTTCCGCACAGTCATCGGTGCCGACTGCTACAAATACGATGAGAAAACAGGGCTTTACACCGATCTGCGCGCAACGGACGCAGGTCTCCGTTACCTTTTCGATAACGGTCTTAAGCTTCGCGTAACGGGAATCATCCGTCCAAACGAGGATGCCGTTGCATCCATGCTTACGGGCTCTATCGGTTACACCAAGGCGCTGACCGAGTATATCATCGAAAAGACAGCCGACGCCCCTGCCGTTAAGGCACAGCTGGAAAGCTTCGGAACCGATATATTCAACGGTCTTCCATTCCGCGACAACAGCTCCCTCACAAACGAGGACAAGGCCGAGCATTTCAAAAAATACGTTGCCGAGCTTTCCACCGCGGATAAGGCAAAGGCGTACGTCAGCATCATGAGTATCCCCAGCGACGAGCAGCTCAAGACCTCCGTGGACGGAGCTATGAAGAGCATGAAGCGCGAGGATATGGAAAAAGCTCTTATAACCGGACTTGCACAGCAAACGGGAATGCCCGAATCCGAGCTTGAGTCCTATGTTACGGACATGAGCGACGAGGAGCTTAACAAGCTGTTCGAACAGATAATCGCCGAGCAGGTGAAGGCGCAATATGCCGCCGCAGTACAGGCAAAGCTGGGTGCAATGGCTCCCGAGCAGCTCGCAGGTGCCCTTGATATGTCCATTCCCACGTACACCGTGGATCAATGCGCCGTATATTACGATGCGGTGCTGGAGTTTTCTCCTTCTTCCTACGACATCAATATCCGCAAGCTTGGATACGTTGATCTCGACGCACCCGCAACCATAAATCTTTATGCCTCCACCTTTGAGGAAAAGGACGTTATCGAGGACGCCATCAGCAAGTACAACAGCGGCGTTGAGGAGATGCAGAAGATCAGCTACACCGACTACGTCGGTCTTATGATGTCCTCCGTTACCACCATTATCAACGCAATTACCTACGTTCTTATATCCTTCGTTGCCGTTTCTCTTATCGTATCCTCCATAATGATAGGAGTGGTTACTCTTATCTCCGTGCAGGAAAGAACCAAGGAGATCGGTATTCTCCGCGCTATCGGAGCATCCAAGAAGAACGTATCCGGTATGTTCAATGCAGAAACGGTAATAATCGGCTTTTCCTCCGGACTTATCGGCGTGCTTACCACCTATCTGCTC
>JAFSCG010000192.1 GCA_017436885.1 Clostridia bacterium
ATATTAAGCTTAACGCCAAGGTAGAGGTAATCAAGCAAGCCGGGAGTAACGTCCATCTTGCCCGTAAAATATTCCCAATGCACGTGGCCCTCTGCAAATATCTCCGCATTGTACATTCCCGCGCCTGGAAGATTGGAAAGAAGCATACCGAACGCGATGGGAAGAAGGAGCAGGGGCTCAAACTTCTTTACTATTGCAAAATAAAGGAGAGCGAAGGAGATAAAGAGCATTGCCAGCTGTCCCCAGTTATCCGCAAACATAGCAAAGCCTGTCGTGGACAGGAAGTCTTTAATTGCGTCCATTACGGATACCTCCGCTTATGCAATAACGCAAAGCGCGCTTCCGGAATCAACGGTTGCGCCCTTGGTAACGGAAACGGAGCCAACGGTACCGTCGCAGGGGGCAAGGATCTCGTTTTCCATCTTCATTGCCTCAATAACGAAGAGAAGCTGACCCTTCTTTACGGATGCGCCGTTAGCAACGTTCACGGAAAGAACGGTGCCGGGCAGAGGGGAGTTTACGGGAGTGCCGCCGGCGGGAGCAGCCGCGGGAGCGGGAGCTGCTGCGGGTGCAGGAGCTGCTGCAGGTGCTGCGGGAGCGGCAGAGATGGAAGCGGCGTCCGCAACCTCAAGCTCAACCTCGTATTTAACGCCGTTTACGGTAACAATATACTTTTTCATTTCAATTCACGGGATGTACCCGTCCTCCTATGTAATTTATATTCTTTTGAATGAATGGATGCGAAGTGCGGAAACGTCCGTTCCAAGCTCCTCCGCGATAACTGCGGAAACAGCCGCAACAACGGCTCCCTTCTCCTCTGCGGAAAGCTCTGCAGCGGGTGCGGGCTCTGCGGTTTTTGCTTTTTCGGCCTTTGCGGAAACCGAAGAAAAGATCTTACCGAACAGCATACATATAAAAATGATGCATATAAGTCCGAAGAACACGGTGCCAATACCGAGTGCCGCAACCGTAAGATCGCTGTACTTTTCAACCACGGGTTCCGTTGCCATCAAAAGCTCGTCCATAAACTCACCTCCAAAGTATTATTTCATTATGTAATGGGAGATAAACCAATCTCCCCCTTATACAATAAAATTTTACCATAAGCAAATCCAATAGTCAATGAAAAATAAAAGAAAAACTTCCCGAAATGAACCGCCGTCATTCGGGAAGTTTTGTGAGATTGTTACATTTTTGTCAATTACGGTTCTTCAGCGGTAAGAATTTCGAATAGCTCGTCCGCATCGTGGGCAACGGCATCTGCCCCCTCGTCCCACAAAACGGACTCGGGGCGATAGCCCCACGCAACGCCAACAGCCATAAGTCCGCTGTTTTTTGCCGTTTGCATATCTATGTGGGAATCGCCGATAAACACCGTCTCGTCCTCCGCAACGCCGAATGCTTCCATTACCGCACGGGTGGATGCGGGGTCGGGCTTCGGCTCGTAGGGTCCCTGCCCTATTATGGCGTCAAAATATCCCTTTCCGAACATTTTTTCCACAAGGGGGACGGTTATCTCGTTCATTTTGTTTGTTACAACTCCAAGCTTGAAGCCGAGGGCCTTGAGCTTGTCCAGCAGCTCGCGTATACCGGGATAGGGCTCCTCGGTCTTTTGCCATACCTCGGCATATCGCGCTTTATAATATATGAGGGCTTCGTCGATCTTTTCGGGCGGGAAGTCTTCGGGAAATGCGCGGGACACAAATTCCCTGCTGCCGTAATTGATGCATTCCAAAAGCTCCTCGCGGCTTTTTTTCTCACAGCCGTAGTGCTCAAGAGCCATGTTCATTCCCTCGCGGAGGGCATCCATCGTGTCCGCAAGTGTTCCGTCAAGATCAAAAATTGCCGCGCGTATCATAGAAAGCTCCTTAAACGTAGTGGGATAATTTTACTCCATATTTGCAAAAAAGTCAATAACCATCACTGTTACTGTAACTCAATACTTGAAAACGTTTTTCGGATATGGTAAAATGCAAGAAAAAGGAGGTAGCATTATGAAAATTCTTATCTCTCACAAATATCTGCTGTTACCCGTAAACATTAACGCTTCCCAGAAGCAGGTCTGCCTTTTTGACGGCGATAAGCTTGCTTTTGATTTCAAATGCAAGATAGACAATATCGCACCAAGCTTTACCGCCTACGTCGACGTTTCCCCCCTTATGGGCAAGGAGCTGGAAATGACCGTTGATCCCGATATGCCTTGCACGCCCAAATTTGCCGACGAGCTTGATTTCCCTACCCTTTGGAAGGAGCCGCTCCGTCCACAGATGCACTTTACCGTTAAAACCGGATGGAATAACGACCCCAACGGACTTGTTTACGCCGACGGAGTCTACCATATGTTCTATCAGTACAATCCCGCCGCGCCGGAATGGGGTAATATGCATTGGGGGCACGCAGTAAGCCGCGACCTCCTGCATTGGGAGGAAAAGGATATCGCACTTTTCCCCGACGAGCTCGGCACGATGTTCTCCGGCTCTGCAATTATCGACAAAGATAACATTGCGGGCTTCGGGCACGGTGCCATGCTTCTGTACTACACCGCCGCAGGCAACACCGGTCGCCTGTCCGCAGGCAAAAAGTTCACCCAATGCCTTGCGTATTCTTTAGACGGCGGCAATACCTTCACGAAATACGAGGGCAATCCCATAATAGAGCACATTGAAGGCGGCAACCGCGACCCCAAGGTCGTGTACGTCGAGGAGCTTGAAAAATACGTAATGGCACTCTACCTTGCAAACGACCGTTACGAGTTTTTCACCTCCGACGATCTTGTGCATTGGGAGCATTTCGACTACCTTACCACCGAAGTCGAAAACGAATGCCCCGACCTGTTCCCTCTTGCCTGCGATGGACGCAAGCTGTGGGTATTTATGGGGGCACACGACGTATACACCGTCGGCACCTTTGAAAAGGACGGCTTCAAGCCCGTAAACGAGCCGAAAAAGCTTACGCATTTCAGAATGAGCTATGCGGCACAAAGCTTCTCCGACGTGCCGGATGGCAGAGTGCTTCGCATCTCCTGGCACAGAGCACAGATACCGAATTCCAATTTTTCATCGCAGATGAGCTTCCCGACGGAAATGCGTCTCGAGAAGCACGGCGCAGAATACTACCTTTGCGCCGCCCCCGCAAAGGAGATAGAGGAGCTTTGTATCGGTGGTGCAGTATGTGATAATATTTCTCTTGATACGCCGTACGTAGCAAAGACCCATGCACGTCCCGTACATCTGAAATTCAGCATGCCCTACAAGGAAGGCGAAAAGCTGGTCCTTGATCTGTTCGGTACTCCCCTTGCGTGCGACATGGCAAATAACGAGCTGCGTTGCAAGCAGGCAAAAATGCCCCTTACCCTGAATAAGGACAATGTCGATATCGAGCTTATCTGCGACCGTTGTTCCGTGGAGATATTTGCTGACGGCGGCAAGTTCTTTGCTGCGGTTCCCGCCATTGCCGACTATAATTTGCCAAGGATAGTATTTGAAAAGAACGAACGCATAAGCATACCCAAGCTTGAATGGCATGCACTTGATTCAATACATTAACAAAAGCGCAGCGGACTCTGATCCGCTGCGCTTTTTTGCACTCATTATCTGTTCAGTTTAAACACGCGCACCATATCCTCGGCTATCTTTCCGAGCATCTCGGTATTGGCGCGGTAGTATGTGCGGTTTGCTTCCCTTTCCACTATCACCAGCTCTTGCTCCGCAAGCTGTGCCATGTGGTGGGACACCGTTGCCGTGGTAAGCCCCAAAGCCTCCGCGATCTGAATGCCGTACATGGGCTTTTCGCTTGTAAGGCGGAGAATGGAAAGCTTGCTTCCGTCGCCCATAACGCGGAGGGCACGGCACATGGCTTTTTCGTCGAAGGGCTTTTCTGTTATCTTTTTCAGAGGAGTGCAAAGCACACCCGCATAAACGAAGTCGATTATCCTCTCGCCGACGTAATCCATAACGTACACGCTGTCGGGCGCAACTGCCACGGTGGGAATAACGTACAGCACGTCGGGCTCCTTGCCCTTTGCGTCGGGGCAAAGCTCGGTAATGAGCTTCATGGGATCGGCTCCGGCGGTCATCTTATAATTTGCGTTGAACCACTCGACGTGGTGGCGCACCTTCTGATACTCGCGCACGAAAACGTCACCCGCCTCAAGGAGAATATCAGCAAGAACGGAGCGCATCTGCTCGAAGCCGTTATAGAAGGAGCAAAGCTCCCATTTAAGCTCTGCGGAAACGGGCAGAGCGGAAATAACGTTGATAAACTCGCCGTAGCTTTCGACCTTCACCTGTGTTTCGAGGGAAGGAAATCTGTCAAGCAAAAGGGAGTACATATTGGCAAAAAAGGTGGATCTGCTCTGGGTCCTGATCTTTTCCGCGTCATCGGGAAATACGGGATGCTGTGAGCAGAACGCGGAATGAAGTATGTAGGATGCAAGAGATGCACCGATCTCCTCCCTTGTAACGAAAAGGTGCTGAAGCACGTCGCCGTCAAAGGTAAGACCGTCTACCACGTTTTCGGTAAACTCTATAATAGAATCAAAGCATCCGTCAAGGATCTGTGCCTCCGCACGAGTAACGGAGCGAAGCTCCTCCTTAAGCTCGCGAAAGCTCTTGCCATCGGCACGGTCTGTGATAAGACGCGCACATTCGAACACTACGTTGGGTGATTCCAGCAGCTTGATCTGCATATCAAACCTCCGTCTAACCTTAAATTTTCCCCAAATTCCAAAGTTTTCGAGGCAAGTATACCATTTTCTTTTTCATTTGTCAATAGCATCTTACAAAACATTTTATTGTTGTCTAATCTTCATATTTCCAAATAATGTTTTGTCAAATTTTGCAAAAATACTTGAAATGCGGGCATATTCGTGTTATTATAAAATGTTGTTAATAATTTTTACAGGGGTATATATTGTGAAAAGGCTTGATTTAAGAAATATCGCTATCATCGCCCACGTTGACCACGGCAAGACCACCCTAGTTGACGAGATGCTTAAGCAGGGCGGTATCTACCGCGAAAATCAGGTTACAGAGGACAGAGTTATGGACTCCAACGACCTTGAAAGAGAGCGCGGCATTACCATTCTTGCTAAAAATACTGCGGTGCATTATAAAGACGTTAAGATAAACATCATCGACACCCCCGGTCACGCCGACTTCGGCGGCGAGGTCGAGCGCGTGCTCAAGATGGTTAACGGCGTGCTTCTGCTGGTTGATGCTGCAGAGGGTCCAATGCCCCAGACCCGCTTCGTTCTGGAGCGTGCGCTGGCACTTAACCACCGCGTTATCGTTGTTATAAATAAGATCGACAAGCCCGACGCCCGTCTTGAGGAGGTAGAGGAGGAGGTCCTCGAGCTTCTCCTTGAGCTGAACGCAACTGACGAGCAGCTCGACTCTCCCATGATATTCTGCTCCGGAAGAGCGGGCACCGCTTCCCTTTCTCCCTTCGAGGCAGGCACAGATCTGCGCCCGCTCTTTGATACCATCCTTGAATACATCCCCTCCCCCGAGGGAGATGAGGACGGCGAGCTTCAGCTGCTTGTTTCCTCCGTTGACTACAACGAGTACGTCGGAAGAATAGGTATTGGACGCATCGAGCGCGGCGTTATCAAGCAGAATCAGGAAGTAATGATCTCCAACTATCACAGCGACGCCGCACCCAAGAAGGCGAAGATCGTTTCCCTCTCCCAGATCGACGGTCTTGCACGCGTGCCCGTTGCCGAAGCAAAGGTTGGCGATATCGTTTGCTTCTCCGGCGCTGAGAACATCAACATCGGCGATACCGTAACAAGCGTGCTGTGTGTTGAGCCTCTTGAGTTCGTTAAGGTAAGTGAGCCCACAATGGAGATGACCTTCTCCGTTAACGACAGCCCCCTTGCAGGACGCGAGGGTAAGTTCGTTACCAGCCGCCACCTGCGCGACCGTCTTTACAGAGAAACCCTTAAGGACGTTTCCATCCGCATTTCCGACGGCGACACCACCGACTCCTTCCGCGTTGCGGGCAGAGGCGAGATGCATCTTTCCATCCTTCTTGAAAATATGCGCCGCGAGGGATACGAGATGTGCTGCAGCACTCCCCGCGTGCTTTTCAAGGAAATTGACGGCGTTAAGTGCGAGCCCGTTGAGCGCGTTACCATCGACTGCCCGCAGGACGTTGTAGGCTCCGTTATGGAAAAGCTCGGCGCACGCAAGGGCGAGCTGCAGGACATGGAGCTCCGCGGCAACCGCATGAAGCTGATATACCTTATTCCCTCACGCGCGCTGTTCGGTTACAGGAGCGAGTTCATGACCGACACCAAGGGCGAAGGAATACTCAATACCCTCTTTGAGGGCTACCAGCCCTACAAGGGAGAGGTTACCGTACGCTTTACAGGCTCTCTCGTTGCCTCCGAGGCAGGCGAATCCACCTCCTACGGACTTTTCAACGCACAGGACCGCGGCGCTATGTTCATCGGCGTACAGACCGAGGTGTACGAGGGCATGATCGTTGGCGAGAACCCCAAGCAGGGCGATATCACCCTTAACGTATGCAAGCAGAAGCACCTGACCGCCATCCGCTCCAAGGGCGCGGACGAGGCACTTATCCTTACCCCCCACAAGCAGCTCAGCCTTGAGCAGGCGATAGAGTTCATTGCCGACGACGAGCTCATCGAGGTTACTCCAAAGAGCATCCGTCTCCGCAAGAGGATACTCGATACCCCCACCCGTCTTAAGGCAGAAAGCCGTCTTAAAAAGAGCAACTAAACCACATTGGCCGCCGAGTCATCCTCGAGAAAGCCATCCCACAAGATCCTTCGCTTCGTTCAAGGATCACTGTGCGATGGCAAGCGAAGGATATTGGGCGGCCATATTATATCAGTTGATCAGAGGACAAAATGTTTTCCATTCTTCTTGCAATTATCTACGTATCCTTCATAAGTCTTGGACTTCCCGATTCCCTGCTTGGCTCGGCATGGCCATTGATGCAAACAGAGCTTGGTGCGCCGCTCTCTGCCGCAGGCTGGATATCCATGACCATTTCCTGCTTCACAATTATATCCAGCCTTGTATCCGATAGGGCAACTCGCCGATTCGGTACGGGCCTTGTTACTGCCGCAAGCGTACTGCTTACCGCCGCCGCTCTGCTCGGGTTTTCCGTTTCAAGCTCCGTTTGGATGCTGTTGCTGTTTGCCGTTCCCTACGGACTCGGTGCAGGCGGTGTGGACGCGGCGCTAAACAACTACGTTGCCCTGCACTACTCATCGCGGCACATGAGCTGGCTGCATTGCTTCTGGGGCGTTGGTGCGTCCGTAAGCCCCTATATAATGAGCTACGCCATCTCCGCAAAAAACAGCTGGGAAAGCGGCTATCGCACCGTAAGCATCATTCAATTCGTGCTTACTGCGGCGTTGTTTGTAAGCCTGCCTTTATGGAAAAAAAGCAATGGTGAAGGCGAAAGCACCAAAAGCGGCGGCGTTCGCAACGCATTGAAGCTGCCGGGAGTTAAAGCCGTTCTGATATCCTTCTTCTGCTATTGCGCCCTCGAGACCACTGCAGGTCTGTGGGCAAGCAGCTATATTGCAAAAAGCTACGGTGTGAGCGAGGAAAAGGCGGCAAGCTTTGCCTCCCTTTTCTACCTCGGCATAACGGTGGGAAGATTTTTTAACGGTTTTATTGCCGACCGATTTGGCGACAAAACGATGATACGTGTAGGATGCACGGTCGCATCCCTCGGAATCATGTGCATTCTGCTCCCGTTTGGACTTCATTTCACCGTTATCGGTCTTATTATAACGGGCCTTGGCTGTGCACCGATATACCCATCCGTGATACATTCAACGCCCGAGCATTTCGGTGCGGAAAATTCCCAGGCAATAATCGGAGTGCAGATGGCAAGCGCTTACCTCGGCTCCCTGCTGATGCCGCCCGTTTTCGGTTTGCTTGCACAAAAGCTCGGCATGGGACTTTACCCCGCGTACCTGCTGTTCTTTGCTTTGCTGATGCTTGCAATGACGGAAACCGCTAACGCACGCACCAAAAAGAAATAACAGATATTAAAAAAAGCGTTGTGTCCGCGGACACAACGCTTTTTTTATCTTTTATCCTTCCGAAGCCTGAGTGCATTGGTGACCACAAAGAGAGAGGAACAAGTCATTGCAGCCGAGGCTATCATAGGGGTAAGCAAAATTCCGAATGCGGGATAAAGCACGCCTGCGGCAACGGGAATGCCAAGGGTGTTATAGAAGAACGCCCAGAACAGGTTCTGCTTGATAACGCGAAGCACGCGTCTGCCGTAGGCAAGGGTAACGGGCACTGTGGCTATTCCCTGCTTCATCAGCAGGATATCGGCGGCATTGGCGGCAATATCCGTTCCTCCATATACAGCCGCGCCGATATCTGCGCTTGCAAGCGCGGGAGCATCGTTGATACCGTCGCCCACCATCATAACCACTCTGCCCTCGGTACGCATTTCGGAAACTACCTTTTCCTTATCTCCGGGAAGAAGGTCGCCGCGTACCATATCGGCATCAATGCCAAAGCGGCGCGCCGCTGCTACGGCACTTGCCTTGTTATCACCCGAGAGCATCATCGTCTTAACTCCGAGAGCGTGAAGCTCCTCTATTGCCTTTTTACTGTCGGAAAGGTCAGTATCACCGGCGGCAAGCACGCCGAGAAGCTTTTCACCCTTCGCAACGAACACAAGGGTAAGCCCCTCACCTGTCAAACGCTTGATATCGTCCTCCACAGAGGAAATATCAACACCAAGCTCGGTCATATACCTTTTACTGCCCGCATAGCACTTGCTTCCCTCCACGGTACCGCAAATACCTCTGCCGGGCATATCGCGCATATCTGCACTGGGTTCGGTATCACCTATTTTATCAGTCGAGTAAGCGACCACCGCTTTTGCAAGGGGATGTGCACTTCCCGCCTCAAGCGCGGCAACAACGCAAAGCAGCTCGCCCTCGTCAACTCCCGCGGCGCAGACCGCTTCCTTTACCTCGGGGCGTCCCTCCGTAAGAGTTCCGGTTTTATCGAACACCACAAGATCGACCTTTGCAAGGGTCTCCAGCTCCTTTGCGGAGCGGAGCAGTACGCCCTTCTCTGCCATGTGTCCGCACCCCACGGTAACGGCAACGGGCGTTGCCAGACCAAGTGCGCAGGGACAGGATATTACAAGCACGGAAATTGCGGCGTTAAGAGCCTCTGCAACCGTGCCTCCGCAGATCATCCAAACGATAAAGGTAAGGACCGATATGGACATAACGACGGGAACGAATATGCCGCTCACCTTATCCGCAAGCCTTGCAATGGGAGCCTTGCCGGCGGCGGCTCTTCCGACAAGCTCGCTGATCTGCGCCAGAGTGGTGCTTTTACCAACTCGGTGAACGCGCACGGCGATCCTGCCGCTGATATTTGCCGAGGCGGCAAGCACACTGTCTCCCGGTGCCTTGTCGCATGGCATACTCTCGCCCGTTAATGCGGATTCGTCAAGGGAGGAATACCCTTCCTCAACAACACCGTCCGCAGCAACCCTTTCGCCGGGGCGGACGATAAGGAGATCCCCAACGACGACATCGGCTGTCTTTACCGTAATTTCTTTTCCTTCGCGCAGTACGATAGCCGAGTCGGGTGCAAGCTTGGATATGCCCTCAAGTGCGGCTCCTGCGCGTTTTTCCGCGCCCTCCTCAAGCCACTTGCCGAAGGTAACGAGCACAAGTATCATAACTGCCGACTCGTACCACAGGTCCATGGCGGCATCTGCGGCGGCGGAATAGTTTCCGTTTTGAGTATAAATAAACGTTTGCACCGTGCGATAAAGGCTCCAGACAAGCGATGCGCCCGACCCGAGAGAAACGAGAGTGTCCATATTCGGCGCGCCGTGAACAAGAGCTTTTACGCCCGATGTGAAAAAGCGATAGTTTAATACCACCGCAATAAGCGCGGGAACCAGCTGTGCAAGCGCACGGGCGTATGCATTTTCATCCCCGTGCAAAAACGACGGCATCGGCAGTCCGAGCATATGCCCCATACTGACGTACATCAGCACGGCAAGCAACGCCGCAGAAAAGGCAAGTCGGCAAGCGACCAGCCTGCGCTGTTTGTTTTGCTTTTTTTCCTCGCGAAGCTTTTCTTCAAGGCTTTCGTCAACGTATACCTTTGCGCTGAAGCCAATGTCCTCAATGGCGGAAATAACGGTCTTGTCGGAAACGGAGGCATCACATTCGCACACCAGCCGCTTTGCAAGCAGGCTTACCTCCGCACGGCTAACGCCTTCTATTCGCATCACGCATTTCTCCACAGCGGATGAGCAGGCAGCGCAATGCATTCCTTCTACGGTAAATTCCTTTAGCATTTTTATCTTCTTTCTGTCAGATTAAGATCAAGCGTCCTTGTTCTTTGCTCCTTGCCCTCTCGCAAGGTAAATTCAAATTCGCAGTATTCACCGTATTTACTGCGCACCTCTATTCTCTCTCCGTGGGCTTCCATTACGGAGCGGGAGATATAAAGTCCGAGACCAACGCCCGTGCGGTCAAGACTGCGGCTCTTATCGCTCTTATAGAAGCGGTCGAAAACGTAAGGAATATCCTCGGCGGGAATACCCTTACCCTCGTTATACACCGCAACGTGTACCTTTTTGTCTGCGGAATACACCTTGATCCTCAATTCTCCGCCATCTCGCGAGAATTTCACGGCGTTGTCGCAGATATTGTACAGCACCTGATGTATTGCATCCACGTCCGCGTAAGCGTTCATGGTATCCTTCTCCATATCGAAGGTAACGTTCAGCCCCTTGTTTTCAATTAGTTGCTCGAAGGAGATAACTATCTGCCTTGCCATCTCGCAGATATCAAAATACTCGGGCTTGAACTTTCTTTCGCCTGCCTGAATACGGGAAATGTCAAGAAGCGCACTAACAAGACGGGAAAGCCTCTTTACCTCTGAGCTTATAATACGCAGATAGTATTCGTGCTTGTCCTCGGGTATGGTCCCGTCCAGAATGCCGTCCACAAAGCCGCTGATGGTGGTCATTGGCGTGCGTAGGTCGTGGGAAACGTTGCCAAGAAAGCTGGAGCGCATCTTCTCCATGCTGGCAATAGATTCGGCCATACTGTTGAATGCCGCGGCAAGCTCCGCTATCTCGTCACTGCCCGAAACGTGAACACGCACGTCAAGCTTTCCGGATGCAAACTGCTTTGCTGCGCGACTCATAGATTTAAGAGGTCCTATCGTGCGCTCACTGACAAAGTAGATAGCAAGCAGCATTGCGATAAGTACCCACATAGTTGAAAGAACTATAGTACGCACGAGAGAGGTCAGCATCTCCGTTTCTGCGTGACTGTCAGTGTATACGAACACGCCTGCAAGCGTTTCCCCGTTGGGAGAAACAATGGGAAATGCAGAGGCGATATTAACGCTGTCAAATACACCGCCGAGATCAGTGAGACCGGAATATCCATCCGTGCTTAAGGCAACGAGCATAATATCGCTTGCCACGGTTTTTCCAACCATATCATCGTTGTTGTTCTCGTCGCAAAAAAGTATCTTTCCGCTAGGGTCGGTTATAAAGGCTTTTACTTGATTACTGTTTATGGGCGCGCTCAGCATACCGCGCACTATCGAGGAATCGTATTCCGCTTCCTCGGAGTAGGCAAGCTCTATAACTCGTTTTGCGGAAGCAGCCGTATCTATGACGGTTTCCGTCTTTATGGAGACCGCGTAGTCACCCACAAGAGACGTTATGATAAAAGTTATCATCGTAAAGCTGAAAACGATGATAAGTACGAAAATTGCGGCAAGGCGCGAAAAAATCGATCTGAACATAAATTTTCACTTTCAGCAACAAAGCCGGGGACACCGCAAAAACGACGCCCTCGGCATATTGTTATTGTAATATCTCAAATTTGTAGCCAACACCCCACACGGTCTTAAGCACCCATTTTTCGGAAACACCCTCAAGCTTTTCTCTCAAGCGCTTGATGTGCACGTCAACGGTGCGGCTGTCGCCAAGATAATCAAAGCCCCACACCTTGTCAAGCAGCTGATCGCGTGTGAACACGCGATTTGAGTTCGAGGCAAGAAAGAACAGCAATTCCAGTTCCTTTGGAGGAACGTCCACTATCTTTCCGTTTATCTTAAGCTCAAACTTACTGCGGCTTATCTCCATATTGTCGAACTTCAGTGTCTCGTCGCTTTCCTTGGGGCTGTTGGAAGCGTACCTTCGAAGGACCGCCTTAACGCGAGCCGTTACCTCCTTGGTATCAAAGGGCTTAACTATGAAATCGTCGGCACCAAGCTCAAGACCAAGCACCTTGTCAAATACCTCTCCCTTTGCGGTTATCATAATTATCGGAACGGACGAGTTCTCGCGGATCTCGCGGCACACCTGCCAGCCGTCCTTTTGGGGAAGCATAATATCAAGGAGCACAAGGTCCGGATCGAAGCGCTTAAACGCAAGCACTCCTTCCTCGCCGTCGTGAGCCATTTTGACCTCATAGCCTTCCCGCTCCAGATACATACGAAGTATATCGCATATGTTTATGTCGTCGTCAACGACAAGGATCCTCGTTCCCATCGCAGTCCTCTCCTTGTAAAAAACTATCCTGTATCGACATAATACTACATTTCAATTAACAAACTGTGAACAAGCGGTAAATATTCTGTGTATAATCCGCTAATTTAATTATAGCCCCGTTTTTTCTTTATTTCAAGTTGTTTTTAAAATTAGTTTTCCCATTTTTAAAAATACTTGAAAACAATGCATCGTATATGCGTATTACAAAACGGAAGACAAGGAACTTGAATTCCTTGCCTTCCAATTCAAATTACAACACTCTGCATTCAATACCTCTGTTTTTGAACGGGGAGGCATCGATTCTTTCGGGTGCTTTAAAATCGGGGTATTCGAAGGTTTTTCCGACCATAGGATATTTCCCTCCGGCGGCACCGTTGTACGGAAGCAGCTCAAACCTTTGGAGGTTTTTTGCATTTTTAACAAGCTCCGCGGTTGCCGAAAGGTTTTCCGAGGAATCATTGACGCCCGCTATAACGGGAGTTCTTGCAATGAACGGTACTCCGCTTTCGATGAGCGCGGAAAGATTGTTCAGAATAAGCCTGTTG
>JAFSCG010000193.1 GCA_017436885.1 Clostridia bacterium
AAAGGCAAAAAGCCTCCCAAAATTTGAAAATTTATGAAAAAAGCATACAATCACAACGGTGGTTGTATGCTTTTTAGTTATCAGTTCAGGCTTTTCAAATATATTGCGATCTTATTTCCTTTTGAATTGGTAAATACATGTCCACCCGTCTCAAAACCGAGGGCGATATGCAACGCAATGCTTGCAGTATTATTAACTCGTATCTGTTGTGATACTATCTTGTATCCTCTTTCCTTCGCAATATCGCACGCAAGGCTCATGGCACTTTTTGCATAGCCCTTACGACGATGACTGTCAAAGATCTCGGGACCGATGGAAATAACCGATGGAGAATGCTCAAATAAGGACACCGTTCCAACGATCTCCCCGTTATATACAACACCGAGCATCTCAAAATACTTGCCGTTATAGCTTTTGTTTTCCCATTGAGATAGCAAAGCGATTACATCCTCGATCGAATTGCCGAAACAAGCAGTTTTGAAGAGCGCTTCAGCATCGTAAACAGTAAAGCTTCTTAATTCAACCATATACTTTACTTACAAAAAACCTCAATATACCTGTCGATGGACTCGCGGATTATTTCTATTGCCGCATCGCGTCCCTTTATCTCGTCCACAACGGTATCCTTGCCTTCAAGATTCTTGTATACGGTAAAGAAGTGCTTCATCTCCTCAAAGATGTGTTCGGGAAGCTCGGAGATATCTCGATAATGATTATAGGTGGGGTCGGTGAAGGGAATAGCAATTATCTTTTCGTCCCTGTGGTTGGAATCTATCATAGTAATAACGCCGATGGGATAGGCCTGCACAAGGCACATTGGCTCAAGCGCCTCCGTGCATATAAGCAGAACGTCCATGGGGTCGTTATCGTCGCCATAGGTGCGTGGTATAAAGCCGTAGTTTGCGGGATAATGGGTAGAGGTATACAGAATACGGTCAAGTCGGATAAGACCCGTTTCCTTATCGAGCTCGTACTTTTTCTTACTGCCCTTGGATATCTCCACAACACAGATAAAATCCTCGGGGTTGATCCTTTTAGGCGAAATATCATGCCAAATATTAGACATTGTTATGTCCTCCTTCCGTTATTCGTGCTCGTCCCAGAAGCGGGACAGAAGCTTTTCAAGTGTTCTGGTGTGCTCGCAGAATTTTGCGTGCCGCCAATGCTCGGGGAAAAGCATCTTATATCTCGGCTCTGCAAATCTGTCGTCAAGCAAAATGGCAACACCGCAGTCGTTTTCAGTTCTTATAACGCGTCCTACCGCCTGCAATATTCTGGTCATACCTGGATAAACGTACGAGTAAAGATATCCGTCCGCATCCCCCTCGCCGTAATAGCGGGCAAGCATATCCCTCTCGAGAGATACGCGAGGAAGTCCAACACCGACGATGACCGTACCGATAAGGCGCTTTCCGATAAGGTCGATACCTTCGGCAAACACGCCGCCGAGCACGCAAAAGCCCACAAGGGTGCGCTTCGGCTCCGGCTCAAAGGAATTGATATAGCTTTCCTTTTGCCATTCGGTCATATTCTTGCTTTGCAGAAGAACGTTTACCTCGGGGTGCATGGCGCTGAAAACGGAAAATATCTGCGACAGATAATTATATGATGGGAAATAGACGATGTAATTGCCCATTTTTGCGCTTATGGTCTTGTATATTATATCCGCAATAAGCTCGGCGGTATCCTGCCTGTGGACGTATCGCGTGCTCAGTCTGTCGAAAACCGTAAGCATCAGCTTCTCCCTCTCGTAAGGCGAGGGAAGCACAAGCTTTACGGCACCCGTACAGCCGAGAATATCGGAATAATAATCAATGGGAGATATGGTTGCGGAAAACAGCACGGAGCCGCGAGCGATATCAAGATGTGTGTCAATTATCTCCGACGCATCAAGACACATAAGCTTATAGGTCATGCGCTCGCCGTACCGCTCGCAAACGATGCGGAACTTGGAGGAGAACCATTCCGCCTTTGCAAGAAAATCCTTAAGGTCGAAATAGCCGTCCATTGCCGTGTCGCTTAATTTTATCTTGCGCTCCTTGCGTATATCATCGCAAAGACGGACGTACTCACCCGCCTTTTTAATGACCTCGTCGTCAATGCGGTCGTATATCTGATATGCGTACACCTCGCCCTTTTCGGTTCGGGAAACGTTTTCGTTCAGATCGCTGCGCAGCTTTGTTACTGCCTCGCAAAGGGCGTATGCGGCGTTTGCGGCGTTGACCTCACTTTCCGAAGTACCGAATGCCGTGCAAAGACGACGGAGCTTATCGGGGTACAGAACGTGGGAATACATTGATTTTGCCCTCTCGGGCAGGTTATGTGCCTCGTCGATGAGGACACCGTATTTTTCGCGTTTAACGCAGGAGGAAAGGACCCTGCACTCGTTATCGAAATATCTGCGGAAATACACTCTGGGGTCAAAAAAGTAGTTGTAATCGCAGATTATAACGTCGCAGTACTCGGAAACCTCCAAGGAAAGCTCGTAGGGACATACGCTGAAGCGTTTTGAAGCTTCCATTATGTCCTCTTTGGATATATAGCGCGTTCTGTCAAGCAGGAAAAGTATAGCATCACGAACGCGGTTATAAAACCCGTGAGAAAGGGGGCAATTTTCGCATTTATTGATGCTGACGGTTTTTTCAGCCGTTTCCGTCTCGCCCTCCGCAGTTTTTTCGTGGACACAAAGCTTTTCCTTTGCCGTCATGGAAACGGCGCGAAGGCAAAGCTTGTTTCCCGATATGGCTCGAAGTGCCTTATCTGCCGCAAGCTGTGCCGTGGTCTTTGGGGTAAAGTAGAATACCTTATCAACGTAACCGTGTCCGATGGCTCTGACGGCAGGGAAGAGGGCAGAAACGGTCTTGCCTATTCCCGTTGGCGCCTCGCAAAGCAAACGCGTTCCGCTTTTCATGGAGCGGTATGCCTCGGTCATAAAATCCGATTGACCGGAGCGCTTTGAAGGGAAAGGGAACTTCGCTACGGCGCTTTCCTTTATGCGCACCTCCTGCCGCTCGATCTCGTAATATATAAGGTCGGACGCTCGATGCACGAGGGATTCAAGGCAGGTATACATCTCGTTTACGGTCATATCAACGGAATAGACCGCATCACCGCTGCGCGGCGCATATCTGATAATGAGTTGACCGTGAACGGTATACCCGTAAGCCTTGGAAAAAACGGCGCAGACGGCACAAAGACGGGTAGCACGAACGGCGCGAAAATCGTCGTCCACGCTTTGTCTGCCGCCCTGGGCGGCAAAGGAATATATCTTCAACACTTCGCCTCTGCGCTCCAGCAGCTCGGCGCAAGCGGTAATTGCGTATGTGATACCCTTATAGCTTATCCTGCAGCTTGCGCCTGCATACTGCTCCGCCTCGGGATCTCTTTCTGCTGCCGTGTCGCACATAGCCGCGCTTTGCTTCGACTTTTCGAAAACAGGATCGGCCTCGGCAATACTACCGCTGCGCATTCCGAGATTCATAAGCTCGTCAACGGTCAGATATACGGTTTTTCTTTCAGACGAGTACTGCACAGCCGCTCCTCCTGTTTTTTAGTTCTGTTATTTCTTTATCAGATGCGATCTGACGAACACGGGATAATGATCCGAGCCCGCGTAGCCCTTTCCGACTCTGAATGACGTAACTACAAAATCATCCTTGGAAACGAAGCAATAGTCTATGATAGAACCACCGGAATGGGTATCGCTCTTTGAGGTACTGTCGGCAACGGTCCTCGCATCATCACAGCCCCATTCAAGCATTCTTGCATAGCCTTTTGTCGTGGGCTTGGTGTTGAAATCCCCCGTAAAGAATACGGGCATATCGCCATGCTTTTTCAAAAGCTCGTCGGTAAGCTCGAGCATTATATCGACTTGCATAAGATTGGTCTCAACGGTGCCGTGATCCCATTCGAGATGCGTATTAACGTGCAAAAATCTGACTCCGTCGGACTTGCGCTCAAGCAGAGCAAAGGTCATTATTCTGTAGTAATCGCAATCCGTAAGCTTTGATATTTCCTCGGGCGTTTCGGAAAGCCAATAGGTGCCCGAATCTATCAAATTGAATTTATCCGTCTTAAAGAAGATACAGGAATACTCGTTACCTGCAGCCTGCTTATCGCCCTCGCGTGCTTCTCCGACCCTTGTGTAGGTATCGAAAAATCCAAGCTTTTGCAGCTCGTCGAGCCAGATGTAGTTTACCTCCTGCGTGCCGATAATATCGGCATCAAAATCGGTAATATTCTTCACCACATTGGCAACTCTCGGAGTAACCTTGCTTGCGGTACCCGTTTGAACGTTATATGACATTATTCTCATTTCTTCACCAAGCTCCTCACAAACAACGTTGACTCCTGTGGAGTAATCAATATTCAAAGACTTACCGTTGTCGGGCGTAATATCGGATATAAGCCTGCTTACTGCAGCCTTGGAATTATAAGGTCCGCTGCAGATCACCCAAAGATGTCCCTCCGCGGTATATAGCATCGAGTTTGCCGGATTGAGCTTATACCCCTCAAGGGTAATCGCAGATACACGCAAGGTGTCGCTTACGTGCTTGCATTTACCGATAAGTATCATGTGCTTTGCGGAAGCGCCGTTATCGCCGATCACCGAAAGCCGAACACCGTAATTATCAAAAATGTGTTCCGACAGACTTGCCGCAAGCTCTTTTTCTCCGTTTAGGGAGCTGCTTTCGTAAACGATGGTAAACTCCGAAATATCAACACCGCATATAGTCAAAACAGGGAAGGTGGGTTCGGTAACTTCGGTGGTATCCTCACCCATCTGCGAGACGCCGCAAGAGAACAGCAAAAAAACGGATGTAACAGCAACAAGCAAAATTAACAAACGCTTCATCATATCACCTCTGTATAAAACAAACAAGATATATTTTAATCATATCACACAGCTGCATTTAATGCAACAAAAATAACGAAAAAGCTCAGAAAGCAAAAAAAACATCCGAACCGAAGTTCGGATGTTTTGGTGACCCCTACGGGAATCGAACCCATGATTACGCCGTGAGAGGGCGTCGTCTTAGCCGCTTGACCAAGGGGCCTTAGTGCGGAACGAGTGTTATTATATCACAACGTTTTTCATTTTGCAATAGGTTTTTGAAATTTTTTTGAAAAAAACGAAAAAAGTTTTAAAGCATCGCACAAACGGGAATAAGGTCGGAGATTTTAAAGATAGTATGATCGGGAACAAGGGCTTTCCCAAGTCCGTAGGAGGCGTAAACAAAGGGTATACCCGCCTTACGCGTTGCGGCTTCGTCTCCCGCAGTGTCGCCCACGTAGATCGGACTATCCAATCCGTTGCGTTCAATAATAAGCCTGATATTATCGCCTTTGGAAAGACCGTTATCCCCATAACAAACATGATCGGTAAAAAGAGAAGCGATATCAAAAATCTTCAAAAAGCTTTCAATATAACCGGACCCGCAATTTGAAACGATAAACAGCCTGTATCTGCGCGAAAGAGTCCTCAACGTCTCGATGCAACCATCGTAAAGCATAACGCTGTCACAGCACCCTTCGTCGGCCAAACAGCTATAGTCTGAGGCTGAAGTCATTATGCCTACTATTTCAGCGGCCTCATCGGCGGAAAAACCGTTTTCAACAAGCTCGTCACGGATGGTGTGCATAGTCATCCCCATATAGTGCAAGGCCTGCTCGTAAGTCATTCGAAAGGAGAGCCCTTTGGAGGCAAAGGCCCTATTCCATATCATATAGGTTACACCGGTGGAGTTCCAAAGGGTACCGTCAAGATCAAAGATAACAGAATCAATCATTTTTTATTAATATACCGTTCTTTTCAGCAATTTCGTAGGATATAACAGCGGCGGCAGACACAGCAGAAAGGGAGGAACCTGCAAATCGTGCGTAATCGATCCTGATAATATCGGTACACTCGGAAAGAAGCGAGGCGGAAATGCCGCGCTTTTCTCCTCCCACAACAAGCATCAGCGGCAAAGGAAGGTCGTGGTCGGAAAGGGACACGGAGTCCTTCTCACAAGCCGCGCATATCCTATAGCCCAAGCCCTTCAGAGCCGCAGAAGCAGCGATAAGATCGCATCTGAAGATCGGAAGTCTCTCG
>JAFSCG010000012.1 GCA_017436885.1 Clostridia bacterium
AAGATACAGCTCCACATCAGCACTATGGTATGGAATGATGCAGGTTGGCCCGTAACGGCTCTTTCCACCGATCTGCTCGACGAGCTTGAGGGTAAAAAGTAAGCGGAGGAATCGGATGAAAAAATTATTTGCCGTTGTCCTTGTCATAGCCTTTGCAGGAGCGCTATTTGCCTGCGGGGACGGACGGGATAAGGTTACGGAGCCCGCGACGACCGAGCCGACGGCGCCGGTTACCGACGCTCCAAAGGAGGATAATATGTACGGAGAAAGGGCAACGCTTGAGCATGGCGCCGTTTATTCCATCGTAAACGATTCTTATTACGGCATCGGCGGCGCAAAATTCGGAACGGTTCCGGGGGAATATGCCGATATGCGCGGCTTCAGAGGAGATCTGGATCAGCTTTTCCGCGCAGTAGATAACGGCGATGGCACGTATAAGCTGGAAAATCTCTCAAGCGGCTTGTATCTTTCCGTTCGCGCTTCCCATAAGTCCGACGGAGCAAAGATGATCCTTACCACCGAAACAAACGCGCACGCACAGCGTTGGGAGGTGTATAAGGACGGTGACCGCTGCTATCTTCGCTGTCCCGAGACCGGCGGCTGGTTGACTAATGAGAACCCCGATGATCTCGGTGCTGTCATACAGCGCAAGGAAAAGGACAGTGCTACGGCCTGGGAAATGAAAAAGCAGGCGGATAAGGACACGGTATTTCCCAGAGTGCTTCGACTTGCGGGAGATTACGTTTCCGCTTCCAGCTGTCCGGAAATAATCAAGCATAACGGCGTATATTACAACTTCAATCAGTCGGGCGGAATAGTTGTCAAAAAGTCCACCGATCTGGTTAATTGGACCAAGATCGGCAGTGTTTTTAACTCCAAGCCTTCGTGGATAAAGCAGGAGATAGGCTCCGATTCGATCTGGGCTCCCGGATGCTATAAGGTAGGAGATAATTATCGAGTTTACTACGCCGCATCCTCTCTCGGCTCCCAGAATTCCGTTATCGGTATGGCGCTTGCAAAAACGCCCGCCGGCCCCTATACGGATTGCGGAATGGTCATCCGCTCCCGCACAGGCGACCCTTATAACTGCATCGACCCCTGCGTGTTTACTGATGACGACGGACAATGCTACTTCATTTGGGGCTCTTATTGGGAGGGGGTGTTTATGCGCCGCTTGGACCCCGAGACCGGTATGCTTCTTGAGGGAAGCGACGAGCAATGGCATCTTGCAAAGGGAGAAGGTCAAATGGAGGCGCCCTATCTTATCAAAAAAGATGGGTATTACTACCTGTTCGTTGCAATGGGTAATCTCTCCAAAAACGAAAACTATCATTGGACTGTAGGCCGGAGTGAAAGTCTGTTCGGGCCTTACGTTGATAAAAACGGTAAGCCAATGCTTGAAAATAACAGCTCGCGGCTTACTGCATATAAGCCGGGCGTTCAGGGACTTGCCCACGCCCATCCGTTCCTTGATGATGACGGACAGTGGTATATGGTAGGCGAGTGCTGGCTTGACAGAACAGACCCTAACCGCAAGGTACAGCTGCACATCAGCACTATAGTATGGAATGACAAGGGTTGGCCCGTTACCGCTCTTTCCACGGATCTTATCAAGGAGCTTGCGGGAAAAAAATAAGATTATAATAAACAATAACATACATCTTTGGAGGGAAAAATGAAAAAGGCAGTTTTACATACCGATAAGTATTTCGGCACTCTGGATATCGATAAGCGACTTTACGGCTCTTTTGCGGAGCATATGGGACGCCTTGTATACGGCGGTCTTTACCAGCCCGACCATCCCACGGCTGACGAGAACGGCTTCCGTCAGGACGTTATCGACCTTATAAAGGAGCAGGGAGTTACCACCGTAAGATACCCCGGCGGCAACTTTGTTTCCGCTTACAGATGGGAGGATACCGTCGGCCCCCGCGAGCTTCGTCCCGTTTGCACCGAGCCCGCATGGAAAAGCCTCGAGTCCAATCAGTTCGGTCTTAACGAGTTTATGACCTGGTGCAAAAAGACCAATATCGAGCCTATGATGGCAATTAACCTCGGTACTCGCGGCGCGGATGCCGCACGCGGAGTGCTGGAGTACTGCAATTTCAACGTTGGTAAGTACGCGGAGATGCGTAAGAGCCACGGCTATGCCGACCCCCACAACGTTAAGATGTGGTGCCTCGGTAACGAGATGGACGGCGTTTGGCAGATAGGACATCGCTCCGCGGATGAATACGGCTCTATCGCCGTGCAAACGGGTCGCCTTATGAAGCGCCTCGACCCCACTCTGGAGCTTATTGCCTGCGGCAGCGCAGGCGTTGTGGTGCCCACCTTCTGCGCTTGGGATGCCACCGTTATGGAGCATTGCTACGATACCGCCGATTACATTTCCGTCCACACGTATTTTGATAACCGCAATAAGAACGAGCAGGAGAGCGCAAACTTCATTGCCGCCGCAAACGCTCTCGATAATCAGATAAAGTCCGTTATCGCAACCATGGACTACGTTCGCGCAAAGCTGAGAAAAAAGACCTACGTTAATCTTTCCGTTGACGAGTGGAACGTTGTATACAGACCCCACGGCAAGGTCCCTCCGCAGACCTGGACCCACGCCCCCCACGAGATCGAGGACGTATACTGTCTCGAGGACGCGCTTCTCGTTGCCTCCCTTATGATGACTATGCTCCGCCACGCCGACCGCGTTAAGATCGCATGTCAGGCACAGCTCGTAAACGTTATCTCCCCCATTATGACCAGCGATAACAGCGCATGGCGTCAGACCATTTATTATCCCTTTGCGGATATGAGCCGCTATGCAAGGGGCAGAGTGCTTCCCATGGCAGTTGAATGCGATAAATACGAGGCGGGCATTTACGGCGATGCTGATTATATCGACGCCCTCCTTGCCGAAACTCCCGAGGAGGATACCCTTGCGCTGTTCGTTGTCAACCGCGAGCTGCACGACAGCACCGAGATCACCCTTGACCTCCGTCAGTACGAGGACTACAAGGTTGTAAGCCACAGCGTGGTCAACA
>JAFSCG010000194.1 GCA_017436885.1 Clostridia bacterium
ATTTTACCGCTGATTTTGCACTCACTTCGTTCGTTTCATTTTTTTATATTTTTTTGCAAATGCGTCGCTTACAAGTCTCGTGGAAAAATTATGTTGTTCTATGCGGATTTCGTAGGCTTTCATTTAGTTGTTAAAGCTTCCGTCCCATGTGGGCATATTGGATATATAGGAGCTTTCAACCGCAGGAACATAATATGCTCCAAAATTCTTTAGTCCGTTTTCTCTTTCTTCTGCAGGTAACTCAATATAGAAGCGGTAATAAGGCATATAGTATTCTTCGTGTTCCCCTGTGCGGTATACAAGTTCAACTTTTTTAACAAGCTCTGCGTCGGAAGGTCTGTAAGCGATAGTTGAAATATAATTGCCGTTTAACAACAACGCTTTTGCTTGCTCAGGAGTGATGATAGGATAATCTCCGAGTTTATTTGACAAATCCGGCTTATATATCCTTGCCATGAACAGGTCGCCGTTATCATCGCAATATAATTCAACGCGATTAAAGTTGAAATTAATGATCTTCTCTACAGCACTATCAGCGGCATCAAAAAATCCAATTTGATAGCTCTGTTGATTGTGGATATTGTAATCTCCGCCATAAATGTTTACCTGCGGATCGTTTGTACCGATCAGCCTGCTGTATTTGCTAATAAAATAATTAGCTAATTCAAGTTTTTCATTATAGGTTGCAAAATGCGTAAAGTTATATTGATCTGGGAGGGGTACTGCAGGAACGAAAGATATATGCGCTGTCATGGATTGGTCTACTTCAATTATTATTCCATCGGCCTTTATGATCAATTTCGTCGGATCGAAGTATCCCTCGGGAATCGGGTCTCCTATTTTTTCAAATTGCTCGATCATTTTTTGCTTGGTTTCTTCTGTCGGTGCATTGTCGGTGATAGTCAGGTCTTTTGTATCAAGCCCCAACCGCTCCGCTACATCCAAGATGAACTCACGCATCTTATCAAAATCAGCACCCGATGCAATATAATACTTATCATAAGTCAAGGTGTTTTTATAAACGGGTAGAGCTGCTATATCAGAAGCTTCATTCCAAGGATTTGCGTTTACAAGCTCTGAAATATCATAAGCCATATATCCTTCATATCCCATAGCTGTTGGTATGTTTTCAGAAAATGACAGCACAGGCAGCTCGATTTTGATTTCTGATCTGTCATTCGTGAAAAGTATCGTTCCGGCGAGGATCATTACACCCAAGCAGGCGGCAACGATTCTCCAATTTACCCAAGACGATTTCTTTTTGTTTATCTTAATATCCGCCGCTTCAACATATGCATGGTCGATAAGACCCATCTTTTCTAAAAATTCATTTCCTTTCATAATGTATAACTCTCCTTTTCAAGATAATCACGAAGCTTATTTCGGCATCGGTATAATGTGGTTTTTACTTTACTTTCAGAACAAGCAAATCGTTCGGCAATTGCAGTAACGGAATCCAGATACCAATAACGACGAACAAAAATATTGCGGTTCTTTTCGTTGAGTGTCCCTAAAAACTTATTTAGAATTTCGCTCAATGCTATGTCTTCAATGCGGCACTCTACATCGTCAGGTGCCGGAATGCATTCTTCCATCTCGGCGCTTAGTTCGCAGATAAATGCGTTACGCTTTAGTCGTGAGCGATCACGGCAACGGTTTAATGAAATATGGCGTACGATCCGAGCGAGGAACGCATACAAATAGCTTCTCGGCTCTTTTGGGGGAATCGTGCACCACGCTTCCATGTAAGTATCGTTTTCGCATTCTTCTGCTGTCTGCGTGTCATTGACGATTCCGTAAGCCAGAGAGCGCAGACGGCTGCCATACTTATTTGAGGTATGTTCGATTGCCGTTTCGTCGCGCAGAAGATATAGTTCAACGATCATATTATCGTCCAAGGTTTTCATCTCCTTTTTTTTAGTTGTAAGGCCTTCACTATATCAAGCACCTTTTAGGGCATTAAGGTTACACTTAAAAAATAAAGAAGGAACGATTTCGGAGTAACCTCTTTATCATTCCTTCTCTTATCGAACAATTACGTTTTATCGAAGCCGCGCCTTATCGGTCGATTCTTCTACTTCTTATACCTGTTCTTTTTAAGCTCCTCGCGCAGTACTATGTAGCTCTCCTGACGGGAGGGAGCTATCTCCCCATTTGCGACCGCCTCAAGAATGGCGCAGCCCTCCTCTTTGGTGTGGGTGCACTTTGTGTAGCGGCATTTGGTCAGCTTGCTTTCAAACTCGGGGAAGGACCAGATAAGCTCGTCCTCCTCCATGAAATGAAAGTTTTCAAAATCCAGCAGACCAAAGCCGGGCGTGTCGGCGAGGTAACAGCTTTCGCTATTTCCGAGGTCGATGGGAAGCAGGGTAACTGCGCGTGTGGTGTGGCGGCCTCTGCCCGTTTTTGCGCTGACGGATGAGGTGCCAAGCTGAAAGCCGGGGAAAAGCATGTTCAGACAGCTGGACTTGCCAACGCCCGAGGCGCCCGCAAAGGCGGCTATCTTGTTGGGGAGGATCTTTTGGAGCGCGTCGCGGAGCTCCGTTTCGCCCCATTTTTCCTTTGCCGATACGGCAAAAGCGGGGAAGCCCGCACGGCTGTAGATATCAATAAGCTCCTTTGCCGTTTCGGGTGCCAGCTCACATTTATTTATAATAATGATGGGAACAACGTTTTGGGCAACGCAGGCGCAGGTAAGCTTGTCTATCGCAAGGAGCGAAGGATCGGGCTTTGCTGCCGCAGCGGTAATAAGCATATAGTCAAGATTTGCCATGGGTGGACGGATAAGCTCGTTTTTGCGTTCAAGGAGCTTTTCCATCAAAATTCCGCGCTCCATATCGACCTTTCCGTCGTCGGAGAGCTCGATCTTGACCTCTGCGGTGTCGCCCACAAGGGGCGTTTGTCCTTTATGGCGGAAAACGCCTCTTGCGGGGATCTGTATCGTTTCGTAAAGCCCGATGGGCGAGCCTTCCTCTGCCGCTTCAACGCGCAGGGTGTAAAGACCTCCGGAGCTTGCCATGATTCGGCAAGTGAGATGCCGTTCAGATCTGTCCATAGATATGCTCCGTTAATTTCCTGCGGTGGGGTCAGTGTAGTTGGGACCGCCGCTTATTACCACGTTTATCTTAGTTAAGGTAACGGGAACGCGGTCGCCTGCCTTAATGCTCTGGGAGATAACCGTGCCCGCGGGCTTGGTGGAACGAACGTAGCTGACGGTTCCGATGCCTATCTTGCTTTGGAGCAGCAGGTTATAGGCGTCTGCCTCGTTTTTGTTGAGAAGGTCGGGCACGTAGGTGTATTCCACCGTCTCTCCGCTGCTGACGTAAAGAATGATAACGTCGCCCTTATTTATGGTAACTCCGTCAATGGGATGGGTGCTTATTACAAGTCCGTCGGGAATGGTGGGATGTGCCTGCTCGAGGATCTTAACGCCAAAACCCGCGGAACGGAGCTCTATCTCGGCTTCGCGGCTGTCCCAAAGGGTGTAGTTTTTAAGCACCGATTGCTGTGCGCCGAGGCTGACGGTAAGCACCAGCTTAACTGTTTGTGTGCCCGCAATGCGGCGCTCCTCGTAGGGCGCGGGCGATTGGGAAATTATATATCCCTTTTCGATGCTGCTGTCGTGGACCTCGATTATATCGACTGTGTAGTCGGGTCCGAGGCTTTCAATAAATTCCGTGGAGCAAATGGCACCCACGCAGTTTTCCACGCTTACGACGCGTGCATCGCCCTTGCCCGAGAAGAACAGGGTGTTTACCACCACTATACCCGCAACGATAAGGCAGAGGAAGAACGCGGACAGCACACCCAGAATAATAGGAAGCATGGAACCGCCCTTCTTGCGGATGCGTGCGGTATCCTTTGTCAGGTCTATGGGGCGGCCCGGGTGTTTTCTCATCTTTTGCAGGTAATGGAGCATTCTTGCGGCAGAATCAAATCTGTCGGCGGGATTCTTTTCCATCGCCGTAAGAATAAGCGTTTCCAGGCCCACGGGAATGTCGTGCTTCAGATCGCGGGGCTTTTTGGGCGCGTTGTTTATTTGCATCAGCGCGATGCTAACGGTGTTCTCGCTGTCGAAGGGAAGGGTGCCCGTTGCAAGCTCATAAAGCAGAGCACCGAGAGAATAGATATCGGAGCGTGCGTCTACCTTTCTGCCGCTTGCCTGCTCGGGACTGATATAATAAACGGTTCCTATTGCCTTGTCCGTTTCCGTAACGGTCTGGGCACTTGGAAGCTTTGCAATGCCGAAGTCTGTTACCTTGATGCTTCCGTCGTCAAGTATCATAATGTTCTGGGGCTTTATATCCCTGTGGACCACTCCGCGGCTGTGGGCGTGGTCAAGGGCGGCGAGTATCTGTTCCGTAAAGTTGCATATCTCCGAAAATGAGAGCCTGCCGTGCTCTGACATATAGGACTTCAGCGTTATGCCCTCGATGTATTCCATTACGATAAATTTAAGATTATCGCGAACCGATACGTCATATATATTAACGATATTCTGGTGGGAGAGCATTGCAACTGCTTTGGATTCGTTTATAAAGCGGCGTACTGCTCCTTCGTCGTCCGCAAATTCCTCGCGGAGCATCTTTACCGCTACGGTGCGGCTCATAAGCGTATCAAAGGCGCGGAAAACAACGGCCATGCCGCCGCTTCCGATAACTTCTTCTATTTTATAGCGTCGGTCAAAAAGTCTGCCGACGTATTCACTGTATTTTCCCATTATGCCTCCGCCTTTTCTGCATTCGTCATAAAGGTATCCGCCGTTACGACGGTTATGTTGTCCGTTCCGCCTGCTTCGTTTGCAAGGGTGACGAAGGTCTTGGAAACGTCCTCGGCGCTTATGGTAAAGTCTGAGAGTACCTTCTCAAGGGCGCTGTCGTCAAGATGTGCGGTAAGTCCGTCGGAGCACAGCAGAGCGCGTCCGTTTTCCGCAATCGCAACAAAGGTATCGGGCTCCACCTCGGGTGCAATGCCGATGGCACGGGTGATTATGTTTCTTTGAGAATTGTATTTTGCCTCAAGCTCCGATATCTCGCCCATATCAACAAGGTACTGAACGAAGGAGTGATCCTTTGAAAGACGGCGTATACCGTTTTCCTTGTTGCACAGATATATGCGGCTGTCGCCTACGTTGATGCCGTAGAGAATATCGGACGTAAGGAAAGCCGCTGCAAGGGTGGTTCCCATTCCGCTGAGGTCCTCGTTTTCCTTTGCGGCTTGATATACTGCGGTATTGGCAATTCTTGCGGCTTCGGTCATTGCCGCGCCGATCTCCTCGGCGGAAACGGCAAAGCAATGCATTTGTGCGTTATAATGCTCCTTTGCGTAATTGCGGGCCGAATCGCTGAATGCCTTGATGGCAAGGGCGCTTGCCTCGGCACCTCCTGCGGCACCTCCCATACCGTCGCATACCACAAGCAGGGAAAGACCCTCTGCAAGCTGCTCGGCAAGGAAGCTGTCCTGATTTGATGAGCGTTTTTTTCCTTTGTCTGTTGTTCCGTAAATTACCATATGTTTATCCTTTCGGAGTTGGGGTGACGGTGGTATTTTCTCGTTTTCTTCTCAGCTGGCCGCAGGCAGCGTCGATGTCCTTGCCAAGGCGGCGCCTCAGCGTTGCATTCATGCCGAGACGCTCAAGCTCCGCACAAAAAGCGTACGCGCGTGAATCGTCCGGCGTTTCAAAGCTGCGTTCCTTAACGGGATTCAGTCTGATAAGGTTTATGTGTACGGGGGTTTTGCCGGGGAAGTATTTTCGAAGGAGCCTTGCCAGCTGCGCGGCGTCCTCCATGGTGTCGTTTTGCTTGTAAAGAAGTGTGTATTCGAAGCTGATGCGCCTGGATGTGGAGTCGAAATAATCCTTGCAGGCGGTAAGCAAAGTGTCCAGTGGATATTTGCGGTTTACGGGCATTACGGCACTTCTTGCCTCGTCCGTTGCCGCGTGCAGGGAAATGGAAAGGGTTATGGGCAGGTCCGCCTTTTTCAGCTCGTATATCTTGTCCGCAATTCCGCAGGTGGAAAGGGAAATGTGCCTGTATCCGATGTTAAGACCGTTCTCGTCGTTGACGAGGGAAAGGAATTTCAGCGTGTTCTCCAGATTGTCAAGGGGCTCGCCGATGCCCATCATAACTATGCCGCCTATCCTTTCGCCCGAGTCGCGCTGTGCGGCGCATACCTGACCGTATATCTCGGATGCGGTAAGATCGCGTACCTTACCGCCGATGGTGGATGCACAGAATGCGCAACCCATACGGCAACCCACCTGTGAGGAAACGCAAATGGTGTTTCCGTGGGCGTACTTCATCAGCACGCTTTCAACGTACTCGCCGTCCGTAAGTCGGAAAAGGTATTTTACCGTGCCGTCAAGCTTTGATACCTGCTTTTGCTCAACCACGGGCAGACGGTATTCCACCGTATCCTTCAGCTTTTGGCGCAGTTGATTTGAAAAATTGGTTATCTCTTCAAGCTGTTTTCCCGCCGCGTAAGCGGTAAAAAGCTGCTTTGCACGGAATTTAGGCTCACCGATAGATACAAAAAAATCCTGCAGCTCGGCAATGTTCATAGAACCGACGTCGGGCTTTTTTATTGCGTCCGTCATTTGGCGCCTCCCGTTTTGCGGAATCGGGAAATGAAAAATCCGTCGCTTTCGGTAACGTGCGGCAGAAGGGTAAGCATACCGTTTGTCGATGCTATGCTTCTTCCGTCAGCTGATTTCAGGTAGAAGTCCATAGGTTCAAACTCGGGGTGCTCCGCAAGAAATCTGGTTACCACGTTCTCATTTTCCTCGCGGCGCAGAGTGCAGGTGGAGTAAACGAGGGTGCCGCCGGTCTTTAAATAAGAAATGCTTGCGGTCAGTATGGCGTATGCGGACTCACCAAGTCCCTCAACGTCCGCTTCGGTCTTGCGGCGAACGTCGGGCTTTTTTGCAGCAACGCCGAGTCCCGAGCAGGGAACGTCGCACAGCAGGTAGTCCACCTTGTTTTTCAGCTTGGCGCGGGGCTGCTTTGCATTCTGTATGCCAGCTTCTATTATGTCTATTCCAAGTCTTTTGGCGCCATCCTCGATAAGAGGAAGCTTGGAGCGATGGATATCAAAGGAGTACAGCTTGCCGCAATTTTCCATATCCATGGCGATGGCAAAGCTTTTGGAGCCGGGGGCGGCACAAACGTCGCAGGCGGTGCTTCCTTGCGTTGCACCAAGCAGATGAGCCGCAAGCTGGGACGCTTCGTCCTGTATCATATAAAGCCCGTCGTTGAAGGCGGGAAGGGACGTGGGCACCACGTCGCCCTCAATAATGATGCCGTTTTCGGAAAATGGCGTGGGGCGAGCATCGAGTTCGCTAAATAAATTTAAAAGCTCGTCACGGGAGGTGCGCAGGGTATTTGCGCGAAGGGTAAGAGGTGCTTTTTTGGAGAGGGCTTCAAGTATCTTTTCCGCTTCGTCCTCGCCGTAATCTCTTACAAAGCTTTCGCATATCCATTCGGGAAATGAGTAGCCCACGGAGAGGTAGGGAATAAGTCCGTCCTCCTTTTTCGGAAGCTCCACCTCGGGCGCGCGCAGGTAGGAGCGGAGTACGGCGTTAACGAAGCCGCGCTCGCCCTTTTGCCTTGCGAGAGCAACCGTTTCGTTTACCGCGGCGTGTCCCGGAGTTTTCATAAAGATCAGTTGATAAAATCCAAGACGGAGTATATACTTTGTAAATCTTTCGAGCTCGCTTAGCGGGCGCGAGGAAAACTTGGAGATATAATAATCAAGGGTTATGCTTTTTTCCGTAACGCCGTAAACAAGAAGGGTAAAAAGCGCCTTGTCCCTGCGGTCCTCGAATTGGGAAAGGCCGCTTGCAACTGCAAGATTAATAAACTTGTTATCTCTTTCCGCATCACAAAGAAAGCGCAATGCGGTATCTCTTACTTTATCCTTCATAATGTCCTTTCGGTCAGTCGCGCCTGTTTCGCGAGCCGCCTACCAATATGAGTAATCTGAAAATTTGTGCAAGCGAGGTGGCAAGTGCCGCAACGTAGGTAAGTGCGGCGGCGTTCAGCACCTTCTTTGAGGCCTTCAGCTCAGCCTCGTTAAAGCGGCGCGAATCCTCCAAGGCTTTAAGCGCTCTGTTGCTTGCGTTGTATTCAACGGGCAGTGTCACTGCCTGAAAAACTGCCGCAAGCGCGAAAAATGCAATACCGAGATAGCTGAGTGCGGGGATGGACAAAATGAGTCCGATAATGAAAAGGGGGAGCGCCAGCTTGCTTCCAAGGTTGCAAGCCGGTATAATTGCGGCACGCACGCGCATTGGGGTATAGCCCTCTGCGTACTGTATGGCGTGCCCGGCCTCGTGAGCGGCAACGCCCACGGCGGCAGCACTGTCGCTTCCATATACGGAGTCTGACAGGCGAAGCACGTTGGATCGAGGGTCAAAATGGTCGGTAAGCTGTCCGCTTACGTGCTCTATGGTAACGTTGTAAAGCCCGTGGCGGTCAAGTATCATCCTGGCGGCCTCCGCACCCGTTACGGATCGGTAAAGCTTAACCTTTGAGTATTTTGAAAACGTGCTTGATACGTTAGCCTGCGCTATCATAGCAAGTATCAGCACGGGGAGAACGATGACCACGTAGGTCCAATCGATTCCATAGTAATAGGGCATTAGTCCTTCCTTCCGCGGAGCACGTCTCCGCAAAACAGCTTTCTGCCGCGCAGGTAATCTGCGGCGGCCATTTTTTGCTTTCCTTCAGGTACAAGCTCGGAAATTCCAAGCACGGTGCCGTTTCCGCAGGCTACAAGCAGACGCTTTTCCGCTTCGATAACGGTACCCGCGGGCTTATCGGTGGTAACGTCGGCAACGTAGGTGGAAGCGATCTTGATAAGGCTTCCCGCGGGGGTGTATGCGCGGCACATAGGAGCGGGTGAGAGGGCGCGAATGCGGTTGTGGCACACCTCGGCGCTCTGGCAGAAGTCAAGCTCCTCCTCGGAACGATCTATCTTTGCGGCGTGAGTGGCCTTTTCGTCGTCCTGCTTTACGCGCTCAAGCTTGCCCTCGCCTGCAAGCTCCACGGTCTTTACAAGGAGCTCTGCACCCATCTTGGAAAGCGCATCGGAAAGCTCGCCGTAGGTCTCGTTCTCCCCGATGGGATGCTCGGCCTTAAGCAGCATATCGC
This sequence comes from Clostridia bacterium, assembly GCA_017436885.1. Classification (GTDB taxonomy): domain Bacteria; phylum Bacillota; class Clostridia; order Oscillospirales; family CAG-272; genus RUG12395. The sequence continues at coordinate 9,147 of JAFSCG010000194.1, forward strand.
CGGTATCGATACCGTCGGCCATATACATCGTGGTTATTCCCGTAACCTTTTTGCCGTCCATCAGCACGCGCTGCATGGGGGCGGCGCCTCTGTACTCGGGAAGCAGACTTCCGTGCACGTTGATGCAACCGTATTTGGGGTAGTCAAGGACGTTTACGGGCAGTATCTTTCCGTAGGCGACTACGGCGATAAGCTCGGGGTCAAGCTTTTTCAGTAATTCGGCAAATGCCTCGTCGCGCAGAGTCCTTGGCTGATATACGGGTATATTCAGCTCTGTTGCCGCAACCTTGACAGGAGGCGGCGTGAGTATCATTTTTCTGCCCTTGGGAGCGTCCTCCTTGGTAACACAGGCAATTATCTCGTGACCTGCGGCGTGAAGGGCGCGGAGGGACGGCACGGCAAACTCGGGCGTGCCCATAAAAACTATCTTCATTTTCCTTCCTTTCAGCCCTCTATAAAGCCTTCCTCGATCATTTCCTCGCGGGTGAGCATATGGAGAGCAACGTCGCTGTAAAGGATGCCGTCAAGGTGGTCGATCTCGTGGCAGAATGCCTTTGCGAGAAGCTCGGTGCCCGTGATCTCAAAAAACTCTCCCTTGCGGTTTTGGGCACGGACGGTAACGGTCATAGGGCGGCTGGTAATGCCCCATTTACCGGGCAGGGAAAGGCATCCCTCGTAGGTCTCCTGGGTCTTTTCGGACTTTTTGATTATCTGGGGATTGATAAGCTCGATAAGCCCGCTTTCGTCGGTCTCGATAACCACGATGCGGCGCAGCACGCCCACCTGAGGACCCGCAAGACCAACGCCTCCTGCCTTGCGCATGGTATCTGCCATGTCGTCAAGCAGTGTAAGGGTTCGGGGTGTTATCTCTTCCACTCTGCGGCATATTTTTCGGAGAGCGGGATCGTCTTCTTTAAGAATATTGAGAATTGCCATAATAATACCTCTTTATCATACCCAATACGGCGTTCTATATGCCGTTGGGATTAAAATCAGCAGAAAGGGTAACGCCGCTTTTTCCGCCGCCTTCGCCAAATTCACACAAAAGAGCGTCGAAAAGAAGGCGTGCTCGGCTGTTCAAACGGCATTTTACCACCATTCGCAGTCTGTACTTATCGGATATTTTGTAAATTGGGGCTTCAAAGGGACCAAAGGCGATTACCTTAACGTCCTTGAAATCGGCATTGATCAGTCTGCCGAAGCTTTTCGAGAGCCTTGCGGCGGCGCGCGTAAGCGCATCCTCGTCGCCTGCCGTCAGCGTAAGCATCACAATATCGCAGAACGGCGGCCACAGGTAGCTTTCACGCAGCTTTATTTCGGCCTCGTAGAATTCCTCGTAATCTCCCTTGCAGGCAAGGATCAGAGCCTCGTTATCGGGCTTGAAGGTCTGCACTATTGCCGTGCCGTTGCGTCCCGAGCGTCCCGCACGTCCCACTACCTGTGTGATCAGGGAAAAGGTGCGCTCGTTTGCGCGGTAATCTCCCATCGAGAGAGAGGAGTCGGCGTTTAATACACCAACGAGTGTAACCATAGGGAAGTCGTGTCCCTTAGCAACCATTTGCGTGCCGAGCAGAATGTCGGCGCGTCCCTCGCGGAATTCGCCGATTATCCTTCCGTAGGCCTCCTTGGTCGTAACTGTGTCAGCATCCATTCGGATGGGGCGCATCTCCGGCAGTGCTCTTTCCAGCTCCGCCTCCGCCATTTGCGTTCCGCATCCCATAAAGGTAAGCTTGTCGGAGCCGCAGGACGGGCATTTCTTTTGGACGGAACAGCTGTAGCCGCAGTAGTGGCACAGCATCCTTCCCTCGTTTTCCGTTTTTTCTCTGTGCCTGGTAAGAGTAACGGAGCAGCTTGGGCAGAGCACCGTTTCTCCGCAGGACATACAAAGCTGAAAGCTGTTGTAGCCTCTTCGGTTAAGAAAGATTATCGCCTGCTCGCCTGCTGCCTTCAGGGCCTCGGTACGCTCAAGCAGCTCCCGCGAGAATGGTGATGTGTTTCCTGCCCTTAATTCGTCCCGCATATCGCAGATAAGCACCTCGGGCAGCTTTGCACCGCCGTAACGCTCCTTCAGAGTAAGCAGGGTGTAGCGTCCGTTTTTGGCATTGTAGAAGCTTTCAACACTTGGAGTGGCGGAGCAAAGAAGCATCAGCGCCTTTTCCTTTGCGCATCGGAAGCGGGCGATATCTCTTGCGTGATATTTAGGGTCTGTATCCGATTTGTACGTATGCTCCTGCTCCTCGTCAAGAACTATCATACCGAGATTCTTAACGGGGGCAAACACGGCGCTTCTGGTACCGATAACTACGTCCACCAGTCCCTCCCTTATGCGCTTGTAGGCATCAAATCTTTCGCCTGCGGAAAGAGATGAGTGCAGTACCGCGACTCGTTCGCCGTAAAAGGAGCAGAAGATGGTTACGGTTTGAGGGGTGAGAGAAATTTCCGGAACAAGCAGGATGACCGAGCGTCCCTTTGAGGTCACTTCGTCGATCATTGCCTTGATCACGCGCGTCTTGCCGCTTCCCGTAACGCCGAAAAGCAGGGAAGCGCAGGGCTCGCCGGAGGCAAACATTTCCCTAAGCCTCAGAAATACCGCGCGTTGAGCATCGCTTAACACGTTCTTTTTCGTAGGGTCTATCTTTATCTCGGCATAGGGATTGCGGAAGGCTTCATCCCTTTCCTCGCGTACAAGTCCCTTTTCGCAAAGGGCTTTCAGCTGTGCGGACGTGGCCTCTGCCTTTTCAAGCAAAAGCTGCTTTTCCTCGCCATTGTGCAGACATACGGCACGAAGGAGCGCGCGCTGCTTTTCGCCGCGCAGTGCGTATGGTCCTTTGCCTTCTGCGGCACTTGCGGCGTCATCCTCGGAAATAGCGAGATGTACGGTAACGGTGAATTTTTCGTTTGATGCTTCCTTCACCTCAAAGTCGCGTTTCAGATATCCCTTGCGGCATAGACCGGCAAGCATCTCGGGTCCGCCGTCGCCGAACAGCTCTTTTGCTTTTTCCGTGTTCACACGTCCCAAAATGGCCACTTGATTGTATATTGCGCGCTCCGTAGGCGCAGATCCGGTGTAAGGGGCGGCACAGGTGTAAAATTCCTTAAGGGCGGAAAATGCAGCGGAGGGGAGAAGCGTCCTTGCCGCCTCTCCCACCGTGCATAAATATGTCTTTTTCATATAGGCACAAAGCTCAAGCTGATTCTCGCTCAGCGCAAATCTGTCGCTGTTGACGGCAAGAACGGGCTTTGTGCGTTCGTATTCGCAAGTATCGGAAAGCGCTATGGCAAGCGCGGTCATACGGCGGTTTGCGTTGCCGAAGGGTACGGTAACGAAAACACCGGGGCGCACCTCGTCCTCCATTGCGTCCGGCACGAAATAATCGTAGGGACGGTCAACGTGGTACGGTACGTCCAATATGTGAACCTTAACAAATCCGCTCATAGCACTCCGTGGAGGATATTACTCCTCAGTTTTGTCGATAACGTATTCACCGCTGTTGATGCGGTTGATGGCGGCCTTGACGGCCTTTTCGTCGCTTGCTTCAAGCTTCAGCATAGCGGCGATCGTTTTGTCGGTCTCTTTGCTTGCTATCTTGCGCTCTGCCTCGGCGCGGCGCTCGGTGTAATCGTCGGTGAGCTCGCGTGCGCACTTTGCGGTTGCAATAACCAGCTCGTAGCGGTTTATCTTTCCTTTGGTAAGATCTTCAATAGAGGGCTTTATCATTTTGATTATCCTTTCAAATTGCTTGTGTTTTGTATGTCAGATCGCTTAAAATCGTATGTATTATTCGCCGAAAAACTGATCGTATATACGGGGGGTACGCGCAACGGCGTTCATTTCGGCGGCGGTTATGGCGCGCATTGCGTTGACGGTTTCATCAGCCTTGCCCGTTTCGTTAACGAGGATGTAGTCGTAAAGCTCGATCTGCTTCAGCTCATCCTTGGCTCTTTCAAGGCGTCGGAGTATGGATTCCTCGCTGTCGCGGCCGCGGTCGCGCAGGCGTCTCTCCTGCTCTG
>JAFSCG010000195.1 GCA_017436885.1 Clostridia bacterium
CACGGTATTGTTTGTGCAACGCCGTTTGACGCTCCGGATGTTAAGGGCGACGCTCCGGTTGTTGTCGTGTGCCGCTCACCTGCAGACAGAGCGCGTCTTGCGGCTTCTCTTGGATCTGCGGGGCACATTACAGCCGCCGTTGCTTCAAAATCCGGTCATATCGGAATGTTCAACTTGTCTTCCGTTTCCTTCTGCTGCTCCGCTGTGGAGCTTTCTGCAAGAAAAATAACGGACATCAGCCTTGAAGATATCGACCGCTCCGCCGGCAATGAGGCTATGATGAAAAATTCAGATGTATTGTGCAGACCTACGCTCAGATCGGTGCTCACTTCCATTTCCGGATCGCGGGCATTAACACGTAACGTTGCCGCCGCTGCGGAATATGCTTGCACCGTGTGTGCCGCTATGTTGATAACCTTCCTTTTGACCTTGCTCGGTTCAAGCGCGGCTCTTACCCCGGTGGGAGCGGTTATGACCGCTTTCCCGGTAGCTTTGGCGTCAATGCTCTCGCTTTCGGTATGCTGCGTTTATTCAAACAAAAGGTGTGATGCTAAAAGGGCTCGCTCCGGTATATTATTTGGCGTTAGCTCGGCACTTGTGTGGTTAGCGGCCCTCGTTTGCGTTACGGTGTTTGCAGGCGAGCTCGGCTTCAGTGTAAGCGGAGACCTTTGCGGCTATTGCACCTGCTCCTTGATGCTGTTTGCGGCGTTTTCTTCCGCGTTTGCACCTCCGTCGGGTTCGGGTGCAAAGGGCAGGTTTCTTGCTCTCGTTCCTCTGGCCATTGCCGTTGCGCTCATCGCCGTCGGTATGGCTTGGAATCCCCTTGGCGCGGTGCTCTTTGGCTCCGCAAGCTTGTACGTACTTCTGCTTTCCGCAGTTCCGTCTGCATTTGCCGCAGGCGTTTCCGCGTTGAATAAAGCAGTGTATTATAAATTCAGATCATAAATTAAATCATAAAGTGAGGATATGAAAATGGCAGAAACAGAAAAGACCGGCTGCACCCATGATTGCTCCACTTGCGGACAAAAATGCGGTGAAAGAAAGGATAACAAAAACGAATTCCTTGCCGAACAGAACGAATTCAGTAACGTGAAAAACGTCATTGCCGTTGTAAGCGGTAAGGGCGGTGTTGGTAAATCTATGGTAACGTCTCTTCTTGCGGTAAGTATGCGCCGCAAGGGTTACAACGTTGCCATTCTGGATGCCGATATCACCGGCCCCTCTATGCCCAAATCCTTCGGAGTTTCCGGAGAGGTTACCGGTACCGAGGGTATGATGTACCCCCTTACCTCCAAGACCGGTATTGAGATGATGTCCGTAAACCTCCTCCTTGACGATCCCACAAAGCCCGTGGTTTGGAGAGGTCCCGTAATTGCCGGAGCCGTAAAGCAGTTCTGGAGCGACGTCGTTTGGAATGATGTGGACTTTATGTTCGTTGATATGCCTCCCGGAACCGGTGACGTACCCCTTACCGTGTTCCAGAGCCTGCCTGTTACGGGTGCGGTTATCGTTACCAGCCCTCAGGAGCTTGTATCTATGATCGTAAAGAAGAGCGTCAATATGGCAAAGCTTATGAACATTCCCGTTGTTGGTATCGTGGAGAACATGAGCGGCGTTATTTGCCCCGATTGCGGCAAGCGTATAGACGTATTCGGCGAGAGCCACACCGCTGAGGTAGCGGAGGAGATGGGACTTGAGCTTCTTGGTCAGATCCCGCTGGATCCCAAGCTTACCAAGCTTTGCGACAAGGGTATTATCGAGCTCTTTGAAAACGATTACCTTGACAAGGCTGCAAACGCACTCGAAAAGCTCGTTGCAGAGGATAAGTAATTTATGAATAACACGCAAGCAGTTGCGAAGGCGGTAAAGGATGCGGCGATATTCGCCGCATCTGCCTCATCGGAGGCAAGAAACGCGGCACTTGCCGCCGCCGCAAGGCTCCTTTCCGACAGAAGGGAGGAAATACTCGCCGCAAATGCGCTTGATATGAAATGCGCAGAGGCAGATGGCGTTGCCGCTCCTCTTATCAAGCGTCTTTCCCTTAATGAAGCAAAGCTTGATTCTCTTATTACGGGGCTTAACGACCTTATCGGTCTTGCCGATCCTGTTGGCAAGCTTCGCTTTGCTCGCCGCCTTGACGAGGGGCTGGTCCTTCGCTGCGTAAGCTGTCCTATCGGCGTTATCGGCGTTGTATTCGAATCCCGTCCCGAGGCATTGGTGCAGATAGCCGCCCTTTGTATCAAGAGCGGCAACGGTGCGATACTTAAGGGAGGCAGAGAGGCGCTTAACTCCAATCGAGTGCTTTTCGACGTAATGCGCTCTGCCGTTGCGGAGGCGGGACTGCCGGCGGATTCTCTCGCGCTTCTTGAAAGCAGGGAGGAGATCGCCGAGCTGCTTTCCTGCGACGCGTACGTTGATCTGCTTATCCCTCGCGGAAGCAATTCATTTGTCCGTTACATAATGGACAACACCAATATCCCCGTAATGGGACACGCGGCAGGTATCTGCCACGTTTACGTTGATAAGCTTGCCGATCTTGCCATGGCTGCCCGTGTGGTATGCGATGCAAAGACCCAATATCCCGCCGCCTGCAACGCCACGGAGACCGTGCTGCTGCACCGAGATATTGCAAAAGCATTCTTTGATGAATACGATAAGGTCAAGGGCGAATTTCCGCAGATAACCCTGAGGGCCGTCGGGGATGCCGCAAGCCTCTACCCCTGCGAGCAGGGAAGTGAGGAGGATCTCGGCAAGGAGTTTTCCGATAATATTCTTGCCGTTAAGCTGGTTTCCTCTCCCGAGGAGGCTATCGCTCACATCAACCGATACGGCAGTAAGCACACGGATTCCGTTATAACTGCCGACGATAGCGTAGCTGAGCTGTTCTTCCGACTTGTGGATTCTGCGGGAGTATACCGTAATTGCTCCACCCGCTTTGCCGACGGCTTCCGCTACGGCTTTGGCGCGGAGGTTGGTATCAGTACCTCAAAGATACACGCAAGAGGTCCTGTGGGTCTTGACGGACTTGTAACCTACAAGTATCTACTTGAAGGTGAGGGGCATATCGTTGGCGACTATGCAAGCGGAAAGCGCAGCTTCTGCCACGAGGATATTGACCTGTGATCTGCGAGAGGTTTAATCCCGTTTGTCTTTTCCGTTGATATTAAAGCCGTTAACGGACGGCTTGTATTGAAAGAGCGTAATATGACATATATCGAGTTTTTTGAATCCGTATCAATAGAAAACGTTTGTGCCTGCCTTGCTTGTCCTCCCGAAAAGGTCATACTTGTGGGCAGTGACGGCGATAGGATGCGTAAGTACTCTCGTGCCTATAAGCGCTTGCTTGAAAGCAGGGGACATAGCGTTACCTTCGAGGTGAAAACCGTAAATCCCAATGATCTGAACGCTATTTACCGCTTGCTTTGCGAGATAACCGATAGCGAGGAAAATATCTCCATCGGAGTTAACGGTGGCGGAGATCTGTTTCTCCTTGCATCGGGAATGCTGTATGAAAGAAACGGACATAGACCGAAGGTCCACCGCTTCAATTTGAAAAAGGGAATTATATACGATCTGCATAAGGACGGCAGGGTAGAGAGCTTCGACGCGCCTCCCCTTACCGTTGAGGAGATAATTTCCCTATATGGGGGAGTGGTATATTCCGAAGAGGAGAAGCGCGGCGGCACTTACCATTGGGAGCTTACCGATGATTTTTGCCGCGATATTGAATCTGCGTGGAATATTTGCAAGGTCAATACAAAAACTTGGAACAGCTTCACCAATACCCTTGGGTTTTTGCGCGATAATCGCGGCGAATCGGAAGGCGCGCGTATGACCTGCAGGACCGATATTCTGGAGCGTGCAATGGAGGAGGAACGGAATAAGCCCTATTATTCCGACACTCTCATGAATCGCTTGAAGGCCTGCGGACTTGTAACGGAGTATTCCCGCGGAGCCGTGTATTCCGTTACCTTCAAAAACGAGCAGGTAATGCGGCTCCTTACAGTAGCGGGACTTGCGTTGGAGCTTAAGGTATTTAAAGCGGCAAGCTTTGTCGAGAAATTCGGCAAAAAGGTCTATGACAGCGCGTTAAACGGCGTATGCATAGATTGGGACGGAAGGGTTCACGATCACGGCGCGGGCTACGATACGGAAAACGAGATCGACGTTATGCTCACCCGCGGGGGAATCCCCACGTTTATTTCCTGCAAGAACGGCTTCTTTGACGCAAACGAGCTGTACAAGCTCAGTTCTGTCGCGCAGCGCTTCGGCGGTGAATATGCTAAAAAAGTTCTTGTGGCGTCTTCCTTGAAGAAGCTCGGCAATTCCGCGGGTTATATACTTGAGCGAGCACGCGATATGGATATTACCGTTATCGACGGTATAACTGAAATGAGCGATCAGGAGCTTGAGCGGCGCTTGGCGAACATATGATTCGGATTTTTCCGGTTTTTTTCTCTATTGTGACAAAATAATTGACTTTTTAAATACAATGTGTTATTATATTTTTGTATATTGGCACATTGTATTTTTTTGTAACTATCGTACAGGATCAGGAGAGTAAAATGAAAACATTAAAACAAGCGTTTGCGGCCTTCCTTGCGATTGCTTTGCTTGTCTGCGCTATGCCTGTTGCCGTTATGGCGGCTGAGGGCGACGGCGTGGTAACTGTCGGAGCAGCCGCTGGCTATCCCGGTGACATCGTTGCTGTTACGGTCTCTATTACCGAATTGCCGAAAAATGACTTTTCTTACGGAAGCTTCGTTGTGTCTTACGGAGAAAACCTTCAATACGTTAATGTCGTAGGATGCGGCGGCGAGTATAGGATGGATTCATTCAGAAGACCCGATGACGTTGCCGACATCGAGTTCAAGGTTACGTATAATAACTCCACCGTTGGTAATTACAAGAACGAAGCCGACCTGTTTGTTGTTTATTTCAAAATAAAGTCCAGCGCAGTTGCGTCTGATAATAATACCGCAAAGAACAAGATCCACGTTTCCACAGAGGGAGATGCGTTTAACTTTTATGGTGATGCCGTTGATTTTTCCTGTGTTGACGGTTACGTCGAGGTAAAGGACAGAAATTCCGCTCTCGGCGAGGCTCTTGTCGGTCATAGCATCACTCTTGACGGATCCGTTTCAATGAACTTCCACGTTAACGTGCCCAAATCTGTTCTGAACGCTGCGGATGCTGCCGTTATATTTACCGTGGACGGCAACGAAAAGATCGAGGCGGAGAAGAAGCTTTCCGATTGCCGCAAGGATGCCAACGGCAACGTTATGCTTTCCTTTGAGCTTCCCTCTCCTATGTGGACCCGCACCGTTACCGCGCAGATCGTAAGCGGCGGTGAGGAGGGCGAGATCTACTCCTATTCCGTTAAGAATTATGCGCTTTACATACTTTCCGGTGCTTATTCTACGGACAACGCCGATTCCGATGCCAAGCTTAAGGCTCTCTGTGTTGCGCTTCTTAACTACGGAAGCTATTCTCAGGAGTACTTCGGTTATTTCACAAATGACCTTGCAAACAAGGACGTTAATTACGGCGAGACCCTTGCTATCGATAATCTGGTCAGCAGAAACGTGGACGAGCTTATTACCGACAATTGTGCCGCAGTAAACGGTTCTGCTACCGGTGTTGCGTATGCCGGTGTTAACGTTGCCGTTGATTCCGCAACTGCCATCAGACATTTCTTTAACATCGAAAATACCGACGGCATCGAGTTCTACGCTTATCGCCAGGGAGAGACTCCCGTTAAGGTCAACGCGTCTGTTGTTGACAATATGATAGCTGTTACCGTTAAGGATATTCCCGCGGCTTATCTTGATTCCCCCTACGTTGTTAAGATCGTAAACACCGCTGATAGCACCGAGCTTACCGTTACGTATTCCGTTCGAAGCTATATGGCGAGTGCCGTTAAAACCGGAGCCAAGGAAATGCAAAATCTTATGCGCGCTATGTATCTTTATAACGTAGCGGCAAACGAGTATTTCGGAAAGTGAGGAATGATCGATGAAGGCAGAATATATTGCACCCGCGATGGAGATCGTTGAGCTCGATCTTCCCACTGTTAATACGGATGATCTCAGCGGATACTTTTTGCAGTTTGACGGAGATTGGTTCAATAGCTGACATAACGTCCCCTTGCGGTTTTCCGCAAGGGGATATTTTTATGATTCTGTGAATTTATAAACGAATTTTGAACAAAATATGTACTATTTGATAACTTTTTGTCTTTTATTGTTTTTCACTTGAATTAGTGCCGAAATAGTGATATAATTACTCTGTAAAACTGTATTGATATGCGGTATTGCTACGGCTGACCGCTTCCATTAATAATAGAAAGGTAATTATATGAAAAGAATTTTGGCCTTGGTCGCTGCAGCGATCCTCTGCTTTTCACTTTTATCGTGCACAGACAAGCCTCCCGTTACCACGGGCGACGACACCTCCGATACCGTTAATATTATGCCCGACCCCGTTGATACTCCTGCAGTTACTACTGCGCCCGTAACCACGGATGAGCCTGTTACGGATCCCCCTGCAGTTTCCGATCCTCCCGCAACCTCTGAGGCGGCACCCCAGGATACCACATCTCCGATAGGAGATAAAACTCACGTTCCCGGTCTTGAGCTCGGTTCGGGTTTTGTTATCTCCAACTCGGGTACCAAGCTTAATATCCTGCTTAACTGGAAGGCAGTAAACGGTGAAAAGGAAGGCACTGCCGATATTACCGTTTCAGTGTTTCTGGAGTGCTACTCCATTTTCGTCGGCGAGCGCAATGACGGCGAGATCCGCGTTGGCGAAAAAATGATCAATTATTCCTCGCCTCAGCTTGAATTGCCCGGATCCGATTTTAACGAGATCGATTTTGGATCGTACACCTTCACTGTCGATAAATCGAGCGGCGCTTCAACAGAGGTGCCTTTGTATGCTTCCTGGCACTTCAGGGGCACTTATGCAGGTCTTTCTGTAGATTGGGTAACGGTTAACAGTAGCATTGTATTTGATAATTGAGGTTTGATTTGATAACAGTTGATCTTTCCACGGCAAATAATTCCCGTGCTATGCTTATTGATGCGGAATTTAATATTGCCTCCGTTAAGGCCGATGGCGGCGGACTTATCAAATTTATTCACGGAGTGGGACGCGGTAGTTCTGTGCGGCGCAGATCTCTTCGCTCGCATTTACGAAACGCAGTTAGGCGCGGATCCGTAAAACAGATGCTTGAGGGGGAACGGTTTTCCTCCGAGGACAGACTCAGCCGGTATTTTTGCAACTTTCATCCCGAGCTTAACGACGATCCCGATATCAACGGCAAAAATGCCAATATCACTTTTGTAAGAATTTAATTCTTAAATAAATTTTAAAGAGGTACAAAAATGTTATTTGCTCTCGAAGCAGCAGCTGACACCAATGTTGCTATGACGGTGCTCAGTGCGGTTCTCAACTGGCTTGCAACCACCGGTATCAAGTTCGTTATCGGCTTGATAGTAATGCTCATCGCTTTTAAGGTTATCGATTCAATTGCGAATAAGATCAACAAGTCTATGACCAAGAGAGAAGTTGATGCTACAATTACTCGCGTTTCAACCGGCGCGATCAAGATAGCCGCAAAAATTCTCGTTGCCGTACTTTTCGTTGGTTACATTGGCATCGAGACTGCGTCTATCTCTGCTTGTATCGCTACTCTCGGAGTTGGTATCTCCCTTGCGGTGCAGGGTACCCTTTCCAACTTTGCCGGCGGCGTTATTATCATTCTTATGCGCCCCTTCAAGCTTGGCGATTTTATCACCAGCGGCGGCGAGTCCGGTACCGTTGAGGATATCAAGCTTTTCTACACCCACGTTGTTACTCCCGATAACAGAATGATCTACATACCCAACGGTTCCCTTGCCAATAACGTTATCGTCAACGCTTCCGTAAAGGATACAAGACGTGTAGACGTTACCATGAGCGTTGCATACGAGGCCGACGTTGAGCTTGCAAAGAAGTGCATTGCCGACGTTTGTGCAAGAAACGATAGCATCTTCACGGATCCCGCACCCTTTATCGTGGTCGCTACCTATGCGGCTTCTTCCATTGATATCGTGTGCCGAGCTTGGTGCAATGCTTCCGAATATTGGAACGTTAACTTCTATCTTCTTTCCGAGATCAAGAAGGAATTCGATAAGAACGGTATAGTTATTCCTTATAACCAGCTTGACGTGCACGTTACAGGTACGGAGAGCAAGTAATTTAGTTTAACCGCAGGGACCGGCGGCCTCGCGGCTCGCCTGATATTTGTGCGGCCGTGTGCCGTCGGTCTATTTATTTTTAACATTACTTTGGAGGAATCGGTTATGGCAAGATGGTCAGAAAAAAAGGCTTGGGATTGGTATAATTCCCATAAGTGGATCCGCGGCTGCAACTTTATCGGAAGCGACTGTGCAAACAGGCGCGATCAGTGGCAGAGCTACGGCAGAGAGGAGAGAATGCAGGTCGCTGACAGAGAGCTTGGACTTGCAGAGGAGATCGGATTTAACTCCGTTCGTCTTATAGTTGACTTCGAGGTTTGGCTTCAGGAGCCCGAAAGCTATATGGACGTTATGGAGGAGTACATCACTCTTTGCGCAAAGCATAATCAGAGTGTTATGGTCGTTCTCACCACCGAGGCACAGTTACCTCGCGGCGACGGCGAGTTCGTTCCCAAGGCACTTGGTGAGCAGAAGTATGCCCTTGGCTACCATCAGGGTCGTTTCCCCCTTACCGAGGAGGAGAAGAAGCTTAAGCCCTACCACTTTATGGAGCGTCCCGAGCTTGCAAAGAAGTACGTAAAGATGGTAAAGGACATCGTTAAGAAGTATGCAAACGACGATCGTGTTATTTGCTGGAACGTATATAACGAGCCCGGTATCACCATCAGCAAGCGCGCTATCCCGATACTTGATGCGCTGTTTGCCGCCGTAAGATCCCAGAAGCCCAAGCAGCCCTGTACTGCTGACATATGGCGCGGGCTTGACGATGACTACAACGTTAAGACCGCAGAGGAGCTTCACGCCATCGAGCTTTCCGACGTTATCAGCTTCCATAGCTATAAGCCCTTTGCAAATATGGTTCCCCAGATCGAGGGACTTCGTCAGTTCGGTCGTCCTCTGCTTTGCACAGAGTGGCTCAACCGTATTAATCACAGCAACGTAAACGAGATCTATCCCTTGTTCTACCTTGAGAACGTTGCCTGCTATTGCTGGGGATTTGTTGTTGGCAAGACCCAGACCAACGAGCCTTGGGAAATGCATTGGAACGATTTCTACAACCCCGAAAAGCAGGTTGCCTTTGACTTTACCAAGTGGCAGCACGATCTGTTCAGACCCAATCTTCGTCCTTACGATCCCACCGAGATCGAGCTTATCAAGAAGTACAACGCTCTTGCGGACAGAAGAGATGAAAAGGCAGGAAAATAATTAATAAATCAAGCAAGTTTGTGTTATAATTAGTATAGCCGAAGAGGTAATAAAAGGCTTCTTCGGCTATACCTAAATTCCCAAGGAGGATGCAAAATGAAAAAGGGCAGAACGATTTACATTGCGGCAAAGAGAGCTTTTTGCCTCATGCTTGCATTGGTTCTTTTTGTAGGACTCGTTTCCTGCAAAAAGAAATTTGACGATCCCAACGAGCATTTTAAGTACGCGATCGAGCATTCGATCGACAATTCCTTTGATTCCGTTGACGTTAAAAGCGGCAACGTAAAGCTTGATGACGGCGAAAGCGTTAAGCTTTCCGTTCAGCCTCAACTCAGCGATGCATTTCTTGCATCTCTTGGCTCGGGGCTCCCATTCGAGCTTGGCTTTGTAAACGATGCTGTTCTGAGCCTTACGGCAGGCGCAAATGATGATCTGGTTGACGTTGTTCTTGATCTTGCCCTTGGCGGTGATAGCTTGCTTACGATCGAGGGCATCCTTGATATGGATGCTAATGCAGCTTACGTTGATGTTTCCGATGGCTTTGATAAAGCGCTTTATATTGATCTTAAGGAGATCGCAAAGGAGCTTGGAAGCGCGGTTGTAAATGAGGTGAAAAGCGGAGAGCTTACCGTTAAGGTCGAGAGCATCGTGCGCATGCAATCCGTTATTGACGATTACGTCGATCTCGTGTTATCTTACGTTGACGGTGTAACCTCCGAGCAGGGCACCCTTACCGTCGGCGATATCAGCGAGGAAAGCACCTTGCTTACCTGGAACGTCAGCGAAAAGAAGTGCTGTGAGATCGTCATCTCCGTTATGGAAAAGATAAGGGATGATGAGGCGCTTAAGGAGTTTATTATCTCCTGCTATGAAGGTGATAACGCGGAGGCAGAGGAATTTTACAACAGTATTATCTCCTCCATAAACGAGAATTTGCCCGAGATCAAAGAGGAGCTTGCAGCCGCATCGGATAATACGGCGCTTACCGTCGCTATCCACGTAAACGGGGAAAACGATATCATTGCATGCGACGCAAAGGTTATAATCGAGGAAGAATATGGCACGGGAGAAAGCTCCATAAGCATTGCGCGTGCAACGAAGGACGGTGCTTATGCTTTTGAGCTGGCTGTAATTCCCGAGGACGATGCTGCTCCCTTAAAGCTTATCGCAAACGGCACGGAGGAAAAGGGAATTGCAAGCGGATCCGTTTCTGCATATTTCGACGGAAAGCAGGTAGTTAGCCTTAAATATTCCGATTGGAACGTAGCAGAGCTCGAGAAGGGTTACGCAAAGGGAAGCGTTGTTATAAAGTCGGGTAGCGGTCTTTCCAACCTTCTTGATATGGATCCTTCCGCTGTCGTTATGCTTGGAATGTTTGATATCAGACTGGATCTTGACTGCGGAGAGAAGGCAAGCGAGATGCTTCTTTCCTTGCAGATGAACGGCTCCAATTTTGCAGGTGTGAAGGTCAACACATCCATCGGCGAGCTTGGAGAAGTTTCCGTTCCCACGGAATATGAATCGGATGCGGAAAAATGGCTCGGCTCCCTTGATATTGCGGAGATCTTCGATGCCTTGGAAAACTCCGCGCTTCCCAAAGAAGTAGTATATGCACTAAAATCTCTTATAATGGAATAATATAACCGTGCAGAGCCTGCCTTGGCAGGCTCTGCACGGCGTAAATCCGGCGGTGTTTATGAAGCTTGAAATTTGCGATATACATAGATCATACGGTAAAAATACTGTTTTGCAGGGGGTCTCTCTCTCCGTTGAAAGCGGCAGCTGTGTCGGTATTGTCGGCAGGAACGGATGCGGAAAATCCACCCTGCTTTCCGTAGTTGCAGGCGTTTCAAAGCCCGATAGCGGGACCGTGCTTGTGGACGGCAATTCTGTTTTCGGCAAAGGCGGTAAAGTCGCCGAGCTTATCGGCTACGTTCCACAGGGGCTTCCGCTTTTTGAGGAGCTGAACGGCTACGATAATCTGCTTTTGTGGTATGATAAGAACAGCCTTAAGCGTTCCCTTGACAGCGGCGTGCTTGCGGAGCTCGGTATATCCGAGCTGCTTAAGCTGCAGGTAAGAAAGATGTCGGGCGGAATGAAAAAGCGGCTGTCTATTGCGTGCTCCGTTGCGAAGGATCCGCCGATACTGCTACTGGACGAGCCGACCTCCGCTCTTGATATCCCTTGTCGCTCTATTATCTGCAATTACCTTGCAAGATGCAAAAACGATGGAAAGATAATTTTGCTTGCTACCCATACGGAGGAGGAGTTTTCCCTCTGCGACGAGCTGCACGTCCTCAAGGACGGCAAGCTGAATTCCTTTAATTATAACGGAAGCAGGGAAGATCTCGCATTATCTCTGTAAAAATTCACGAGGAGGTGCAAAATGAAATACTTTGTTTCGCGCATAAAGACGGTGTTTCGTATCTTTCCGCGCGCTTTTGCGCTGTCCCTCGTGCTTGTTTTGCTCTCTGCTGTTGTAGCTGTCGGATTTTTAAATGCGGACGGCAGCTCGCAGGATAAACAGAAGCTGACGGTCGGAATCGTGGGGAATACGCAGGATACCTTCCTCGGCTTCGGTATTGACGTCATTTTGAAGATGGACTCGACTGAAGCTGTGATGAACGTTGAAAGCATGACGGAATCGGATGCAAAATTCCGATTGAATAACGGCGCAATAGCCGCATACATAGTCGTTCCCGACGGGTTTGTCGCCTCTATTACAAGCGGTGAGGTCCTCCCCCTTGATTACGTTTGCTCTCAAACGGCGGGCGGTGTTGGCACCGTTTTCCGCGACGAGATACTTACAGCCGTTTCCCGTATGCTCGTTCACTCTCAAAAGGGTGTTTACGGTATGCAGCGCATTGCTTACGCAAACGGACTTCATTCAGCCGTTTCTAAAAGCACTGAGGAGATGAACTTGCGATACTTCTCGCTGATGCTCAACCGTCCAAACGTGCTTACGCTTAACGTCAGCGGTATTTCAAGCGGTCTTTCACTTGACGCGTATCTGCTTTGCGGGCTTTCGGTGCTTGCCGTTGCGTTTTTCGGAATTTCCTATTCGTCTGCCTTTGTGCGAAACGATATGACCCCCAACCGCTCTCTCGCACGGGGCGGCATCGGTGCATTGAAGCAGATTGTGTGTGAGTATTTTGCTTATTTTATCGCCATGGCAACACAACTCCTTCTGCTTTCGGTTTGTGTATCAGCTTTTGTCGGTGCAGGTGCTTTCGGTGATATTGAGCTTTCGCTTCTTGATGCGTTGGCATATGCTCCGCGTATGCTTCCCGCGCTGTTGTGCCTGACAGCCTTTCAGTTCCTTTGCTTTACTGTGGCAAGCAGGCTTTCGGACGGTATAATGCTGCAGTTCGTTGCAACTGTCGTTTTGGGATATATCGGTGGTTGTATGTATCCATCCGATCTGTTGCCGAAGGGCATGAAGGTGGTCGGCAACCTGTTTCCCATCGGAGCCACAAGGGAGTACCTTTGCGAAATGCTTTCGGGCATAGTTTCCACTTATACGATCGTTACCGTTTCCGTTTCCTTTGGCGTTTGTTTGCTATTTTCCGTATTTGCACGGAAGATCAGGGTAAATAAAGTTTGATTTGAAAGGAGCTTGGCTTATGTTTTTAACGAGAATATGGCTGTTCAATAAGCGACTGTTAAAAAAGCCGAGCTTTTTGATAGTGCTGATCCTGATACCGCTTTCTGTGCTGATGCTCCGCCTTTCCGTTACGGGGTCCGAGGGCATGCTCACGGTTGCGGTATCCTGTGATGATAGCGGCGATGCCGTATATAATGAAATACTTGCGGATCTTGGCAGTAAAGGTGGACTTATCGAGATCGTTGCCGTTGAAAACAGGGACGATGCCGTCAGTATGGTAAGGAGCGGCAAAGCAGATGCTGCGTGGCTCTTTCCTGCGGAAATATCCGAAAATTTGAGGGAGTACTCCATTGATCCCACGGAGGACAACGCCGTTGTGGAGGTGGTCCAAAGGGAGGAAAGCGTGCTTATGCAGCTCTCCCGAGAGAAGCTTATGTCGGCGATCTTTCCGCATCTTTCCTATTCTTTTTATTCTGAATTTGTTTTGATGCGTTTTCCCGAGCTTTCCGACACATCGGATGAAAATCTGCGTCTGTATTACGATTCTGTTGATGCCAGGGGCGACGAGCTTTTTAAGGTAGAGAACGTAAGCGGTGCAGGGAACGCGGAGCAGCAGGGATACTTGCTTTCTCCCGTTCGCGGACTTCTTGCCGTTATCGTCGTTGTGGGCGGTCTTGCCGTTTCCATGCTTTGGTTAAAGGATAAGTCGGATGGCGTTTTTGATACCGTGCCCGAGAGAAAGCGTTATTTCCATTCCGTGGCTTATTGCTTTGTTGCGGTCTTGGATCTTGCGCTTGCTTCTGCTGTGTCGCTCTCTCTTGCAGGGCTTGGTCTGTCTTTTGGCAGGGAAGTGCTGCTTGCTCTTTTGCTTGCGGTGCATACGGTCGGTTTTTGCGTGTTTATCCGAACCCTCTGCGGCAAAAATGAGCTTCTCGGCCCTGTTATACCCGTAGTCGCCATCGGTTGTATCGCACTTTCGCCCGTGTTTTTTGATGTGAATATCGTTCCCGCTCTGCAGTATTTGCTTCCTACTTACGGTTATTTAAGGTCAGCTTATTCTGCAAACGCGGTGCTTTGGTCGCTTGCGTCCTGCGCATTCCTTTTCGGAGCTTCGTACGTTCTGCATCGTATTGATCTTTCATTCCGCTTACAAAAACTTTATAAAAATTGAAATAGGTATTGCAAATTTCCATGGGATGTGTTATACTATCACCCGTGGTACGGAGGCATAGCTCAGCTGGTTAGAGTACTTGCTTGACATGCAAGGGGTCACTGGTTCGATTCCAGTTGTCTCCACC
>JAFSCG010000196.1 GCA_017436885.1 Clostridia bacterium
ATGGGATACGTTAAGTACCCGGTCGAGATGCTTGACCGCTTCTGTATGACCGCATTTTCCAAGATCGGCTTTTCCGATAAGGATTGCCGCACCATTACCGACGTGCTTCTGCTTGCCGACCTTTACGGCATAGAGAGCCACGGTATGCAGCGCCTCGTTCGCTACCACAAGGGTATCGAAAAGGGTATCATCAAGGTTGACGCAAAGCCCGACGTTGTTGTGGAAACTCCCGTTTCCGCCGTTATCGACGCAAACGACGCAATGGGTCAGATCGTTGGCCGCGCAGCTATGGAAATGGCTATTGAGAAGGCCAAGACCAGCGGCATCGGAATCGTTTCCGTGCGCAACTCCAACCACTACGGTATTGCCGGCTACTACGCAAAGATGGCTTGCGACGCAGGTCTTATCGGATTTTCCGGCACCAACAGCGAGGCTATCATGGTTCCCACCTTCGGACGCCTTGCAATGATCGGCTCCAACCCCATTGCCATCTCCATGCCCGCAGATCCCTATCCCTTCTTCTTCGACGCTTCCACCACCGTTGTTACCCGCGGCAAGCTGGAAATGTACAACAAGATGGAAAAGCCCCTTCCCGAGGGCTGGGCTCTTAACAAGGACGGACATCCTTCCTCCGACGCTGCAGACGTTCTTGCCAACATCGTTGCAAAGAACGGCGGCGGCATCATGCCTCTCGGCGGATCCGACGAGCCCCTCGGCAGCCACAAGGGCTACGGCAACGGCATGATCTGCGAGATATTCTCCTCCATCATCAGCCTTGGCACCACCTCCAACTACTGCATGAAGGGCAGAAGCGGCATTTGCCACTTCTTTGCCGCTATCGACCCCAAGATCTTCGGCGACCCCGCAGAGATCAAGGAGCACCTTTCCACCTACCTCCGCGAGCTCCGCGAGAGCCCCAAGGCAGACGGACACGACCGCATCTACACCCACGGCGAGAAGGAGATCTTCGCTACCGAGGACAGAAAGCAGAACGGCGTACCCGTAAACGAGAACACCGTTGTGGAGATGATCAACTTTGCAAAGTTCGTTGGCATCGACCCCAAGGAATACTTCGGCGACTTCAAGATCGGCGAAAGCAATATGTTCAGCCAGAATTATTAATCATAAAAAACAGAGGTCTCGTGCCTCTGTTTTTTTATGTTTATCGTTGCAAATTGCACAATTTGCAACATATCGCAACCGCCCACGGGCGGTTATATCGCATTTGCAAGGCAAATATATCGCGTTTTGCGAATGCAAAACATATCGCCGAGATCGCTCTCTCGTTCATAACGCATGCCGCATATTACCCGCAAGACGTTTCGGTCGCTGTGCTCCCCCGAATATGACGGCGGCCGTTTTAACCAAATGATGTTGGAGAGCATCAAGTAATCATCTTGCGTTTGTTTGCAATTCAACTCTGTATTAGGTATGCACAAAAATTGCCGCTATGAAAATAGCGGCAATTTTTTTCGGGACACGTTCACGTTCAGAGCATTACCGTGCTTTTTTAAAGCAAACTGCGGTGCGGGCGGGCAGGTAGGCGTTAAAGCCGAGGCCGCCGTCGTCTTTTGCGGTGTATACCGTGTCCTTGCTTATGCGGTCGAAGCCGCCGAAGCGTCCCTCGTCGGTGGTAAGGACTGCTTTGTATCTGCCCTTGGTAAAAACGGGGATGCGGTAGCTATCATAGCTGTTTACGGGGCTGAAGTTGAAGGCAAATATCAGCCCGCCGCGCTCGTATACCAGTATCTGCGCGTTTGCATCGATATACAGACTACGCGGAGCCTTTTTCAGTATATTTGCGTCCTTGATGAGGGCGATCATCGCCTCGTCAAAATCCAGCAGGCTCTTGTAGCGCAGGTCGTCTCTGTCCGCAAGGCTCCACTGACGGCGGCAGTAAAAATAGCTCCAGCCGTTGCCTTCACGCGGGAAGTCTATCCATTCGGGATGTCCGAACTCGTTGCCCATAAAGTTCAGATATCCGTCGCCTCCCGCCGTGGCGGTAATAAAGCGTATCATCTTGTGAAGGGCAACGCCGCGGTCGATAACCGAGTCCTCAATGCTCTTTGCCATGGAGGTGTACATATTGGCATCGCAAAGGCGGAACATAATGGTCTTGTCGCCCACAAGGGCTTGATCGTGGCTTTCGGCGTAGCCTATCTGCTTTTCCGCCGGGCGTTTGCCCGTCAGCTCGCCCCAGATGCGCCACATATCCCAGCTCTCGTCCGGGTATTCCTTGATAAGCTTTATCCACATATCGGGCTGACCCATGGCAAGGCGGTAGTCAAAGCCAATGCCGCCCTCCCTTATGGGCAGGCACATACCGGGCATTCCGCTCATATCCTCCGCAACGGTAATTGCCTTGGGGCTCACCTCGCGGATAAGGGCGTTTGCCAGCTGCAGGTAGGTGACAGCCTCCGTGTCCGTGTTCATGGAAAAATACTTGCTGTAATCGGAAAATGCCACTCCGAGTCCGTGATCGTGGTAGAGCATGGAGGTAACGCCGTCGAAGCGGAAGCCGTCGAAGTGGTATTCCTCCAGCCAGAACTTAAGATTGGAAAGGAGAAAGTGTATTACCTCGTTTTTGTTGTAATTAAACAGCTTCGTTTTCCACGCGGGGTGGTCGCCTCTTGGTCCCTCGTGGAAGAACTGGTACACCGTGCCGTCGAATTCGTTGATGCCCTCGGCGGTGTTTTTTACCGCGTGGCTGTGCACAAGGTCGAGCAGCACGGCAATTCCCATACCGTGGGCGGTGTCGATAAGCTCCTTCAGCTCGTTTGGAGTGCCGTAGCGCGAGCTTGCGGCAAAGAAGGAGGATACCTGATAGCCGAATGAGCCGTAATAGGGGTGCTCCATTATCGCCATTATCTGCAGGGTGTTGTAGCCCAATGCCTTAACGCGGGGCAAAACGTTGCGCGTAAACTCCGCGTAAGTGCCCACGCCCTCCTTTTCCTGCGCCATGCCGATATGGCATTCGTAGATAAGGGGTCTTTTTTCAAATTCGGGCTCCGTGTTTTTCCATTGGTATTGCGGCTCGTCTACAATAACCGCCGACCATATATAGGTAACGGGGTCCTGCTCCACTCTGCGGGCATAAAGGGGTATCCTTTCAAGCAGGTCGCCGTTGTGCCGTACTATGGTCTTAACGTGACAGCCGTTATAAAGGGCGTCGGTGCCCTCAAGGAATATCTCAAATACGCCGTTGCCGAGGTTTTTTAAGGGCAGGTCAAGCCATCTCCAGCCTACCATGTCGCCCGTCAGATACACCTCGTCTGCGGCAGGTGCCCATTCGCGGTAATACCAGCCGTTCTCGGTCTTGTGGAAGCCGAAGTATTCGTGTCCGTTTGCAAAGTCCTTCAGCTTGCCGCGCTTGCCTACAAGCTCGGTCCTCTTGCGCTCGTAATTAGCCATTCGCAGGTCGATATCCGCCTTGTAGGGAAGCAGATAGGGATCGTGCTCGAATATTTTGTATGCCATTTTCGTTCTCCTTTTTTTCACAGTATGTGCGGAGATCAGTAAAAATATATGCGCGTGTAATAATAGTCCGTTTTTGTGTTTGCGGTCATGGCGTATTGGGACGTATCGTAAAGTATGTCTATACAGCCGTTTTCTCCGTAATTAACGTAGGAGGAGCAAAGGGTAAGGTATCCCACGTTCGGCGCGTGCGTCCATTCGTAGAGGTATGCGTCTGTTTTTACGTCGTAATAAACGCGAAGGAGCGCCAGATTCGATGCTATAAGGTATACCTCACCGGAGTGGGAGCATATAACCTCCTTGCAAACGGGGTAGTGGAGGTTCATGCCGCCCTCTCCCCAAAGCTCGTGGTCGGTGGTGCTGCCGTCTTTTTCCATTACTGTCATAACAAGCTTGTCGCTTGTTCCGCTGCGGTCCGTATACATCACGTAGACCTTTCCGTCGGCGGAAACGTCCATGCTGCAGGAGGCGGGCATGGGGTCCTTGTATTCTGCAATGGTGTAGGGCGAGCCCAAGCGGCAGCTCGAGGTAAAGTCCGTTACCTTGTAAAGTACCACGTCGTCGTAATTTGAGATGCCCAGTATCAGCACCGTGTTTTCGTATACCGCTATGTCGGTAACGTAGGGAAGAGTCTTGTTCTGAATGACCTTGAAGTTGAATTTTTCGGTTTCGAAATCGTAGTATACGCAGCTTTGCTGATCGGCAAGGTAAACGCCGCGCTCGTCTGCGCAGGCAACAAAGTCGGTGTACTGATTTTTCATGGATACGGTGCCCTCAAGCACAAGCTCGCCCTTGTTTTCGTCGTAAGCATAGCAGCGCAACTGTGTGCTGAAGGACATAAATACGTGCGGCACGGAATCCTTGTCGCAGAAAACGAATACCGAGGGCATGTATTTTTCGTTGTTCGACATGGCATAGCTCCGTTGAATGCTGCATAAGGAATCAAAGCTATACCCGTTTATTCTGTAGAGGGTGTACGTTTCCTTGCGTTTTGCGGGATCAACGCCGCTGACGGTAAAAACGTACGCCGTTCCGTCCTTTGCAGACGCGGTGGAACCGCATCTATCCTCGCGGTTTACGGCAACGCCGTGTTCGCCGTCAAAGTTGGTATGCGAGGACGCGCGCAGCAGAGGTGTGCCGTAGCCGTATTGGAATTTTGGCTCATCGGGGGGCTCGGTCGCAGGAGACTCGGTCGCAGGAGGCTCGGTTGCGGGGGCGGTCGTGTCTGCGGTGTATTCTGTCGTGTCGGTGACGGCAGGAGGAGCCTCCGTATTCTTTGCCCTTAACAGTAAGGCAACGAACGTGCAGACAACGACGGCGCAGAAGGCGACGGCAATTGCGGTACCGCGCAAGCGCAGTTTTTCATTTGCTTTGGAAATGCCCTCGCCGCAGGCGGCCTTCATTTCCGCCTCCAGACCCTCCGGCAGGTCATAGGTGGGGTCAGCACCCGTAAGGGGTGCGAGGGCGTCAAGTATGGCGGGAACGAGCTTGCTTGCCTTGGTAAAGGGGCCCGCGTTTGCGCATTCCGAGCTTATCAGCAGCTGCAGGCGCAGTTTTGCGGCTCTCTCGTTGCGGCACTGCTTCATTGCGGCGGCGTAAAGGGAGTGCCTTGCTGAGTATATTTCATCCCAAGCTTCACGGAAGGTCATGATCTTTTATCCTCTTGCAAATTATTTCGGCAAATTTCTCGAGGCCCGCGCGGTCCGTATCTGAAAAACGGTCGAATACCGGGCTGTCGATATCAAGTACTCCAAGGATCCTGCCGCCGCTTATCAGCGGTATTACTATCTCGGAGTTGGAGGCTCCGTCGCAGGCAATATGCCCGGGGAATTTGTGCACGTCGGGAACCACAAGGGTACGGCGCAACTCGGCGGCTGTGCCGCACACACCCCGCCCGATAGGTATCTCAATGCAGGCGGGCTTACCCTGAAACGGACCAAGCACAAGCCTGTCGCCCTCAAGCAGGTAAAAGCCTGCCCAGTTCAGCCTGTCAAGGGAGGAAAACAGCAGTGCCGAGGCGTTTGCAAGATTCGCAATGGGGTGGGGCACACCCTCTGTCAGCGCCTCAAGGGCGCGATTAAGCTCATTATAATCGGTCATACCTGCC
>JAFSCG010000197.1 GCA_017436885.1 Clostridia bacterium
GCCGCCGTAATAAACGGGGCCGTGCGCTTATATGCTTTTTCAGCCATTTTTTTCGTCCTCCTCAAATGCTCCCGCAAGCTCCTTTATGCTTGCGGCCTCGCCGCCGCCCTTAACGTCCATACCGGCATCCTCCGCCCACTGATCCACGGCGGAAAGAACGCCTGCGTATTCGGTATCGGCGCGCTTTTTTTTCTGCTCCTTTGGCGAGAGCCGAGTCATCTTATCCTTTTCCTGCGCACCGTCCTTTTTTTCGTCAGTTTGCGCCTCAACAAGCTCCGCAACCAGCTCTGTTTGCGGGGCGTTTGCGCATGCCGTTTCCGACGCAGGCTCCTTCATACTCCGAACAGCCTCCAAAATGGGCAATCTTGCCGGGCAAACGTAAGCACAGGCGCCGCACTCGATACAGCTTTGGAGGTTTAGCTTTTGGGCTTTTTTTGCGTTTTTCCTTCGACAAGCCTCGTAAAGCATCGCAGGAACCAGATTCATTGGGCAGGCAGTAACGCATTTTCCGCAACGCACGCAATTATCTCCGTCGCGTACGCGCTGTCTGCGGGAGGTACAAAGGAGGCTGCTTTCGGAGATAACGGGAGTGCTCGTATCCTCTACTCTCCTGCCCGTCATTGCACCGCCAAGAACCACGGTATCTACCTTTTTTACACCGCAATACTCCAGTATATCCTCAACCGAGGTGCCGATGGGCACCTGAATATTGTGCGCACGGGATACGGCTCCGCCGTCCACGGTAACAACGGTGTGGGTAAGCGCCTTGCCGTAGGCAACGGCACGGAATACCGCCGCGCAGGTACGGCAATTGACCACCATACAGCCAACCTCCTCGGGACTGTGGCCCGCACCAAGCTCCCTTCCGGTGATGGCGTGGATAAGCATCTTTTCACTTCCCTGAGGATACTTGGTCTTCAGCATACGAACGCGCACAAGCTCACCGGGGCCAACCACTGCATCGACCGCATCGGCACAATCGTATTTATTTTCCTCGATGCCGATGTATGCGGCACGAATGGCAAGAGCGCGGAGAAGAATTTTTGCGCCGTTTACGACCTCCTCGGGTCTTTCAAGGAGCACGCGGTGGTCGGCGCTTGCGTAGGGCTCGCTTTCCGCGCAATTTATTATCAGCCTGTCGGCTCTGCCGATCGCGGCCATAAGCTTTTTGTAGGTCGGACGTCCGCCCCCAAGGCCGAAAATACCCGCAAGACGGATCTTTTCCACGATCTCGTCGGGGCTAAGCTCGGAAAGGGACTTTTCCGCAGGCTCCACAGGGCAGATCTCACTGCCGCTTTCATCCCTTTCGATACGCACGTACGGACGACCGTTCCGCTCCAAAAGCTCCTTCACCGTACCCGCAACGCTTGCGTGCCATATAATGCCCTCGGCATCCTCACCAAGAGCCTCGCCGCAGGCAACGCTCTGCCCAACGGAAAGGCTGTGGGCGCCGCAAGGAAGCAGTACGCTTTTGGGCTCGAAATATTCTATATTACATTTGGCGGATCTTTTCCGTTCACCAACGAACACCCCGCCCTTGAAGGTAAGTGCCATTTATACCTCCGAGATCTATCGTTATTCTATATTGTACCACGCATCCTCGCCCGTGTCAACTTCTCGACAGCCAAAGGCGATCATATCGCTTTTTCTCTGTAAAAGGCCTTTACGATAAATTCAATGCCTTAATATCCCGTTTTTCAGAACATTCACAGTCGTTTCAAGTACATCTGCCCATTCAAGATCGCCAACATAGTAGTTGCTTTTTTTGTAGTTATACCAATTATTACGGAGATGATCGCTTTCCTTAATATCATTCAGAATATCGTCTGTGTTATCAAAAAGCTCAAGAGTCCCTCTTTTCCGAGCAACGTTGACGATTGCACCGCGAAGTGTTTCGATATTGATCATATCTGCTTTTTCCGACCATAATATATGTATATCGTAAAAATCACGCATTCTCGTATTAAGTGTTGATCTTGCAATAACGGTTTCGAGCTTTTCCGCAAGCATCGTTTCAATATTATAAGACCAGATATCAAGCTTCTCATCGTCAAACATCGTTGGATAAGAAAACTCAATAGCAGAGGGCGTTATCTCATCACCGGTGGAGATATCGATTTTGATGGTATCACGCAGGTTTTCAAGGGTTACCGCAACGGTAAGACGAACACCCGAATAGTCGTGCTCTTCCATGATCTCCTCGACTTTTTTGATCTCGCAGGAGATGCCGTCATCAAGGTCTGTTTCCATTATTTCAGATATTACTTTTACTGCGCTATCCTTTGTAAGAGGCAGCATTCTTACGGTTGTGTCAATATCCATAGTAGACCTTGCCTCTACGCCCACAAGCGCAGATACGAGCATTCCACCTTTTAGCACGAAATTGTTTTTATACTCGGAACACGCGACCCTTGCAAGGAAGCGTTCCATCATATATTTTCTGATCAAGGTCTGTGCTTTCTTGCTATCGTTTCCCGATAAGTTCGATACCTTGTCCTTTAGCTGCCTTGAAGTCTTGACGATCACAGTAATACCTCCATATATTGACGCATTTCTGCTTCTACGCCAAGATCCTTTGCATATTTCATAAGCCTTGGCAAATTCTTATTCGCGCTCTTTGCGTACTCTTTGACAGCATAGGCAAACATCTGCGGGTCTTTTTTATCTCTAACGCGGAGAACATCGCAGATCGTTCTTTCCATATCATAGACCGGCACTTCATTTCCATAAATGGTTTTAGCAACAGTTCGTCCCAGATCTAACCATTCATCTCTCACATGATTAACAATGATACCCATGCTACGCAAATGAGAAGCGTTATATGCTCTTGACACTGTAACAAAAATTTCCGAGGGTTCTCGCTCGGTCAGTCCATTTAACATAAGGGCAGTATCAAACGAATATATCGCTTTTTCATTTTTCAACGTTAAAATATAAAGTTCATCCGTCCAAACTTCGGGAGATTTATATAAACCGCGCGCAACTCGCTCAAATCCGTTTGCAGAAATAAATTCCTGCACATAAGTCCTTGATATACCAAGCCCTTGCGCTTCTGCAATAGAAAGATATCCATTTCGCAATTCTGCTAAATTGAATAGCTTTTCTGTCTTTGTCATAAAATCACCTGCTTTCTACGCTGAAAATAATATCACATTTCAGCGTGATTGTAAAGTGGTTTTTTAATTTTTTAAAGAAAAACCGAAAAGACCGCAAAGAGCGTTCTCTTTGCGGTCTTGATTTTTACTGTCCCGTGCTGATGCTTACCCACAGATCCTCGTAATACTTGCGGATATCGGCGTTGATATCCTCAAAATACTCCTTTTTGATGCTGTCCGCATTTGCGGGATAGAGCACCTCATTTCCCTTCAAGGAGTAATTCTCGTTGTTTACAACTGCGGTATTGGGGGAAGCGTAGCGGATGTATTCTGCGTTTGCAAGGGCGACCTCGGGCTCAAGCAGGAAATTGATGAACATATGCGCCGCCTCCACGTTCTGGGCTCCCGCGGGGATGCAGACGGAGTCGATGAACACGTTCACGCCCTCCTCGGGGTAAACGAAGGCGAGGTCGGGGTTTATCTCCTGCATGGTA
>JAFSCG010000198.1 GCA_017436885.1 Clostridia bacterium
CATCCGCCGCAGGCGGATATATCGCACGCCGTAGGCGTATATCGCAAGCGTTATCGCTTATATCGCGCGCTTTGCGCATATCGCGGGAGGCGGAACGCCTCCCCTACAAGGGTTGCGATCTTTTGCCGTAGGGCGGGGTAAAGCGCGCCTTGCGGCGCGCGAAAAGGCTTGCTCCCGCCGTTTGACTTTTTATATTTTTTCCACCTTAATCAGGTCCGTATTTCCCGACTGCCCCGTAATACCGCCCGTAATGACCATAAGATCGTCCTTTTTAAGGTCAAAGGTGGCTCTTGCAAGGTTCTTTGCGGTATAGAACAGCACGTCGGTGGAGTTGAACTTCTCGCACATCACGGGGGTGATACCCCAGGAAAGCGCAAGCTTTCTCCACGTCTTTTCGTTGGTGGTAACTCCCATAATATCCATAGGAGGGCGGAAACGGGATACCATACGCGCCGTCATACCCGAGAGGGTGCAAACGGCAATGGCCTTTGCGCCTATATCGATGGCCATTCCGCAGGTGGCATGGCTGATGGCATCCACGGTGTTCTTTATTTTGAAGTCCTCGTGGTCAAGTCGCTTTGCGTAATGAATGTTCTGCTCCGTTGCCTGGGCAATGCGTGCCATTGTGCGCACCGTAAGCACGGGGTGCTTGCCTGCGGCGGTCTCGCCCGAGAGCATAATTGCGCTGGTGCCGTCGTATACCGCGTTTGCAACGTCGCTTATCTCGGCACGGGTGGGACGGATGTTGGTTATCATAGATTCCAGCATTTCCGTGGCGGTTATCACGCGCTTTCCGAGCATTCTGCACTTGGTGATAAGCTGCTTCTGAATTGCGGGAAGCTCTTCAAAGGGGATCTCCACTCCCATATCACCGCGTCCTATCATAATTCCGGAGCATTCCTCGCATATTTCCTCGATGTTTTCAATGCCCGAGCGGTTTTCTATTTTTGCTATAAGCTCGATATCGTCACAGCCGTTTTGGCGGAGAAAATCCTTAACGTCAACAAGGTCCTGCCTGCAGGAAACGAAGGAGCAGGCAATAAAGTCAACGCCCTCGTCGATGCCGAGCTTGATATCGGACTTGTCCTGCTCGCTGAGGTAGATCTGCTTCAGAACCTTGCCGGGGAAGGCCATACTCTTGCGGTCGGAAAGCTCGCCGCCTATCTCCACGCGGCAAATAGCGTCGGTGTCGGTAAGCTCCGTAACCACAAAGGAGAGCAGTCCGTTGTTCAGCAGTATCTTGTCACCTATCTCAAGGTCCTTTATCATGCCCTTGTAGCTGACGGAAACGCGGCTCTCGTTGCCGACGATCTCCTCAACGGTAAAGGCAAAGGTGTCGCCCTCGCGGAGAAGCACCTTGCCGTTTTCAAAGGTGCGGATGCGGTATTCGGGACCCTTGGTGTCAAGCAGTATGGCAATGGGCATGCCAAGCTCCTCGCGGACCTTTTTTATAATGCGGATATTTTCAAGGTGATATTCGTGGGTGCCGTGGGAAAAGTTCAGTCGCGCCACGTTCATTCCCGCAAGGCACATTGCGGTAATGGTCTCCTCGTTGGAGCAGGCAGGACCGATGGTACATACGATTTTTGTTTTTCTCATGTTTTTCCCCTTATATATAATGAAAATAATATAACAATTATACATTAATATGCCCCGAATATCAACTGTTTTGTTCCCTATAAGGCGGATTATTTGCCTGTTCATTGGTAAATGTGTATAAGCCGCGCCCCTCAATGGGGCCGCAAGAGTGTGACAATTCATAAAAATGCATTTATATGCAAGAATATGTATGAAAAACTTGACAAATTCAATGCGGAAGCGTATAATATTGCATATTAATTCAAGATAGGGGAGTGTTTCTTTTTCACCCCCGCGGAGAAAAATATGACCAAGGTTTTTATAGACGGAAGTGCAGGCACCACGGGTCTGCGTATACGCGAAAGGCTTGAAAGCCGCCGCGATATATCTCTCATAACTCTCACCGAGGAGCTTCGCAAGGATGCCGAGGCAAGAAGGGAAGCCCTTCACGCCGCAGATATCGCCTTCCTTTGCCTGCCCGATGCGGCGGCAATAGAGGCAGTTGCGCTTGCGGAGGGAAGCAACACGGTTATAATCGACACCTCCACTGCCCACCGCACCGACCCTGCGTGGACGTACGGCTTTGCGGAGCTCGGATACAGAGAAAGGATAGGCTCTGCAAGGCTTATCGCAAATCCCGGCTGTCATGCAAGCGGATTTCTCTCCCTTGTAAAGCCCCTGACGGAAAAGGGCATCATAGATAAAAGCGCGGTGCTCTCCTGCTTCTCCCTTACGGGCTACAGCGGCGGCGGCAAAAAGATGATAGCGGAATACGAGGGCGAGGAGCGAAGCGTCCTTCTGGATGCCCCCCGTATGTACGGCATTACCCAAGGGCACAAGCATCTGCCCGAGATGTGCGCGGTAACGGGTCTTGTAAACAAGCCTCTTTTCTGCCCCATAGTAGGCGATTTTTATTCGGGTATGGAGGTCTGCGTAACTCTTGATGCCGCAAGCATAAACGGAAGTGCCGACGATATCCGCAAGGTGTATTCCGAGTACTATAAAAACGGTCTTGTAAAATACGTGGACGCTGCAGACGAGGGCGGGTTCATTGCCGCAAACGCAATGTCGGGCAGGGACGATATGCTCGTTACCGTGTGCGGCAACGGCGAGAGGATCGCTCTCGTGTCCCTGTTTGACAATCTCGGCAAGGGCGCGTCGGGCGCCGCCATTCAGAACATGAATATTGCAATGCACGCGAGCGAGGCAGAGGGCCTTGTTATCGGCTGATAAAAAGAAGGACGGAATATGAAAATTATTGAAGGCGGCATCTGTGCCGCAAAGGGATTTACTGCAAGCGGAGTTCATTGCGGCATACGCAAGAACCGCACCAAAAAGGACGTTGCGCTGATATACAGCGCCTGCCCCGCATCTGCGGCGGCGGTTTACACCACCAATCTCGTCAAGGGCGCGCCCCTTGCCGTAACCAAGAAAAATATTGCAAACGGCGTGGCACAGGCAGTTATCTGCAACAGCGGAAATGCCAACACCTGCAACGCAGGCGGCGAGCTGGTGGCATTGGAAATGTGCTCCTACGTTGCCGAGGCAATGAATATCGACGCAAATGACGTTATCGTGGCATCCACGGGCGTTATCGGTCAGGTGCTTGATCCCACCCCCATCAAAAACGCTATGCCCGCGCTGAAGGCAGGTCTTTCCGATAACGGAAGCGATGCCGCCGCCGAGGGCATCATGACCACCGACACCGTTAAAAAGGATGTAGCCGTTGAGTTTACCGTGGGCGGCAAGGTGTGCCGCATGGGCGGTATTGCCAAGGGAAGCGGAATGATCCACCCCAATATGGCAACCATGCTGGTGTTTATCACCACGGACGCGGCCATAAGCCCCGCAATGCTCGGCAAGGCTCTTTCCTCCGATATAAAGAACACCTTCAATATGGTAAGCGTGGACGGAGATACCTCCACAAACGACATGGTCACCGTTCTTGCAAACGGTATGGCGGGCAATAAGGTGATAGATAGCGAGGGCGAGGATTTTGACGAGTTTATGCGCGCCCTTAACACCGTTACCGTTGGCCTTTGCCGTATGATAGCCGGCGACGGAGAGGGAGCTACCAAGCTTCTTGAGTGCACCGTTACCGGTGCAAAGGATGAAAAGAACGCAAAGACCGTTGCAAAGAGCGTTATCTGCTCCAGCCTTCTTAAGGCGGCAATGTTCGGCGCGGATGCAAACTGGATCACGGCTTCCTCTATAACGAAGGTTTCCGCGGAACATTCAATGTCGGTTCTACCGGTCAGAATTTAAAAGAAGCAAATCTCCACAAGCTGAGCTTTGCTGTCAGAATAAAAATCCCCGATGATGCAGTGACAGGCAAATATACTGTCAAGATTGGAAGCGACCATGTAAATCCGAACGACGGTAAGGTTTATTCCGACCAATTTGCTTCTGAAACAAACGTTTATATAACAAAGATTGACCCGGAGGTTGGTCTCGAGGCAAAGTGGGCATATAATTCAGGATGCTACAGCTCTTTCACAGATGCAAGTGGCAATGCTCTCAGCGAAGAGGCTTACGCTTCTGACGGAAATAAGCTTACAGGAACATATCTTTCAACAAACGGAAACAAGGTTCAGTTCCCCAATATTCGCACATTTGAAGCAGGTGCTGAATATATAGTATATTTCCGCATCAATCTGGATACTACATTAAAAACACTTGAAGATGGCACTAAAAACATCGGAAGCAATTATTATCAGGCATTCCATCTCTCAACAATCGAACTCATCCCTGTTGCCGAGGATGTTCCGCTTGCACTTGCAAGCGCAGAACTTGCATATGATGAGGCGACAAGAACCGTCTCTGTCTCAAGTGCAAAGATGAATGACGATACAGATGCAACGGGCTATTCCGTCACCTATGGTATTGATAGCGCAAAGGGCGCAACAATTTCTTCAACAGGTGTTATCACACCCGGAACGGACGACGAAACCGTCTCCGTCTACGCAGATGTTACGCTCGACGGAAAAACAGTCCGCGCAACGTTCTCCGATATAAAGCTTTTCGGCAAAGAGCCGGGTCAGCTTAAATACAGAATATCCACAGATTTTTTAAACGATGCCGCATATGAAGCAATAAGTACTCTCGACGGAAGCGCTTTGGGAGACCTTCGCAACGCTGAAATGACCTTCATAAGCTGGAAGGATATGTATTACACAAAGAGCGGCTCAACACTTGCAAGAGCAACGGCAGAAACAACAGATCTTGCGCCTATAACAAACATACTCAGCCCGGACACTGATAAATATGAGTTCCCCGGAAGACATTCGGCAGACAATGTCCCGAGACTTTTCGGCGATGGCTTTATTTCTCAGTTTGTTGTAAAGAGATATAATGCCGAAGAGGAGGTAACAGCGAATAATTATGAGCATCAGTATAAAACCGGCAGACCCCACTATGCAATAAAGCTCTATATCCCGCAGAAGGGTGCTTATAAGCTTTCGCTCGGAAACAACTTCACACCTGCCTCAGGTGCAGTTTACGGTGGCAGCAACTATTACACAGGCAGCGGAGCTTCGGCAGCCTCCAAGGGATATGAATCCATGACCGAGGTTTACTTTGCAAAGGCAGACTATGACCTTAACTATGTAAACGGACAAGGTATCCTTTCGGGAACGGGCGCTGAAGCATATCTTGTTGATGACAACAAAATCGGTTGGTATAATTCGGGGCTCTATGGCGAAACGCAGAACTATGACGGCAAATATCTCGTTGCTCCCGAAGCCGGCGAATATTTCATTATATTCACAGCCACCTCCGACAGCCTTGAGAAAAACCCGGGCGTATTCCACAGAAAAATCACTAACACGGAGACCGGTGCCGTTACAAGTTATCAGGACTTCCAGCTCTTCATTCTCTCCGAAATAAAGCTTACTCCTGTATCTGAGGATTCCGACTATACAGCCTCCTTTAATGCGAAAGAGAGCACATATACAACAAACGGAACGGCGACTGTGAACACCTATGCCTACACAGACGGTGGCGAGCTTATTGAAACTCTCG
>JAFSCG010000199.1 GCA_017436885.1 Clostridia bacterium
AAATTTTAATCGTAGATCATCCGGATAGTAATCGACTGTAGGGCGGGGTTTTACTCCCGCCGTGTTGTTCATAGTTTTCCGTTAGCGGCGGGAGCAAAGCCCCCGCCCTACGGTTGACAGTTGTTTTCCTGTCAGCCGAGTCGACGTGTGAAACACACGACGGACTCGACGTGGGTCAAGAGTGTAAAAGGTCTCAAAATGGTCGAAAACTGGGGTTGTGAAAGTAAAAGGTCTCACTTTTTCAAAAGAATCCCTCGCCCCAATCATCCCAGTTTGGATTTTTTGTTTCCACAAGCCAATTCTTTTTGGAGCGAACCCAACGCTTTAATTGCTTTTCCCTTGCGATTGCATCATTCACTTCGGAATATTCTTCAAAATAGACAAGCTTGTGAACGTGATATTTTTTTGTAAATCCTTCGATTTGCTCATTTTTGTGTTCGTATAATCGTCTCCGCAAATCGTTCGTTACACCGATGTACATTACAGCGTCGGTTTTGTTTGTAAGTATGTAAACGTAATACATCGTTCTCCTTTCGCCCGAGATCCCGCCTTCGCGTTGCTCGGCGCTTTTTCGTCCGTGTCATCCTGAGCGTAGTCGAAATCCGAGCATAGCGAGGATCAAACGGTGCGTAGCATCGTTTGGGATCTCGGACGAAAAAAGTTCGATTCCGCTTTGCTCCACTCAGAATGACACGGGCGATGCTATTGTCTATATGTCATCCTGCCGCTCTTAAACAACAGGAAAGCCGTTGGCTTTCGTGATATGCTTGCTAACGCTAGCGTGATATGCGCACTCTGTGCGCGTGGAACGCCATTGCCTTATGTCGCGCAAGCGACATATCACGCACCCGAAGGGTGCATATCACGAACGCGAAGCGTTCTATATCACGCGCCGTAAGGCGTTATATCACGTCGCTTTGTCTGACCGCGTCAGACAAACGACACTTTCGACGTGCCCCGTTCTCGGGAAAAGATCGTATGGATACACCGTGCCCATTTCGTATCCGAGAGCAAGCATCTGCTTTGCGTCGCGAGCAAGGGTCGCGGGGTTGCAGGAGATATAGAGAATCTTTTTTATTTTCTTTTTCTCGCAGAGATAGTTTATAAGCTCGGGTGTACAGCCCTTGCGGGGAGGGTCCAAAACGACGGCGTCAAAGGTGAGATTCATTCTTTCGATCACCTCGCCCGCGTCGCCGCAGTAATAATCCGCCTCGCATCCGTTAAGCTTTGCGTTTTCCTTTGCGCATTCAACAGCGCTCTCGACGACCTCGATTCCCGTAAGCTTGTGGTCGCGGAAAACGGAAAGACCGATGCTTCCGATGCCGCAATAAAGGTCGCACACGGTTTCGTTCTCTTCAAGGCAAAGCAGCTCCGCGCCTTTTTTGTACAGAAGCTCCGCCATGTTGCGGTTGACCTGATAGAATGATGCGGGTGTTATCTTCAGCTTTGCACCGCAGAGCTCGTCGTATATGTGTCCTTCGCCGTAAATAAGCTTGTAATCGTGAGATAGTACCGTGCTGATATCGCCGGGGTTAAGATTTGTGAGGACGGTCTTGACGCAGTCGAAATCGTGGGTTACAGCTTCGCAAAGTATGCGGACTGCTTCCCTGCTTTCCTCTTCAAGCACCAGCGTAAGCTCCGTATCATTATTTTCCGCGCCGCGGAAATAGAGGCTTTTTATCACCGGAAGACCTTTTTTTGTCAGAAAGAGCGCTTTGTTGTCAGCCATGGTCTTTCTTGCAAGCTCGGTTATCTCGGTAAATATGGGTTTGTGCAAAAGACAGCTGTCTGCGGGGATTATGCGATGAGTTTTCGGTGCGTAGAAGCCCGAAAAGAAGCCGAGCTTATCGGAATAGCCTATCGGAATAATTGCCTTGTTACGGTAATATTCCGTGTTGCCGTCGTTGCATACTCCGGCAATATGCACGTCTGGAAGCCCCACCTTACGGAAAGCACCTGCAACCGTTCCCTTCTTTATCTCGCGCTCGTGGTCGTAGCTTATCTGTGCGTAGGCACAGCCGCCGCATTGACTGCAAACGGGGCAAAGGGGCGCAATACGGTGTTCCGACGAGTCTATCAGCCGTTCGGTCCTTGCTATAAAGTAGGAGCCGCAGTCTTTTATTATCTTGCATTCAACGGTATCCCCGTCTACGGCACCGGAAACGAACACGGTCTTGCCGTTTATATGGGAAACACCGTATCCCAAATTATTAAGATCCTCAATTTTCAGAGTTAAAAAATCATTCTTCTTCATAATACCACCTTTATTTCAGCCTATTTTAACATATATATAAGGAAAAATTCAACACTTTGCGATATTATTTGAAAAAATCTTCTTGACAAATCAAAAAGCCTGTGATATACTAACCATTCGATACGGGTAAAAATATGTCTGCCCGTCTCCTTACCGCCCATCGAGGCGGTCAAATGACCGAAAGGAGGTTAATAACATGGCTAACAACTACGAGGTTCTGTTCATCATTAATCCTACCCTTGCAGAGGATGAGATTAAGGCAGCTCAGGACAAGTTCATCAATCTCATTAAAGAGAATGGTGAGATCCAGGAGATCAACGAGTGGGGCAAGCGCAGACTTGCATATCCCATCAATGATATCCAGGAAGGCTACTACGTGCTCGTTTACTTCGCCGCTGACGCAGCGTTCCCCGCTGAGCTCAACCGCAGATTCAACATTGATGATGCGATCATGCGCGGTATGGTAATCGCACGCGAGGATGCCAAGGTTCCGGAAACCGTTGCTGCTCCCGTTGTGGAGGAGACCGTTGCCGAGACCGTTGAGGCTGCTCCCGCTGTTGAAGCTCCCACCGCTGAGTAATTACGGTAAAGAAAAGGAGAAACACAATGGCAAGTCTTAATAAGGTTATGCTGATAGGAAATCTTACCGCAGATCCCGAGCTGAAAACAACTCAGTCCGGTATCAGCGTTACGACCTTCACTATCGCAGTTCAGCGCCGTTTTGCCCGCCAGCAGGCCGAGGGTCAGCAGACCGCTGATTTCATCAGCATCGTTGCTTGGCGTCAGGCTGCAGAGTTTGTTTGCAAGTATTTTGCAAAGGGCAGGCCCATTCTTGTTTGCGGTTCCATCCAGACAAGAACTTGGACCGACCAGTC
The DNA here is from genome assembly GCA_017436885.1 of Clostridia bacterium. Classification (GTDB taxonomy): domain Bacteria; phylum Bacillota; class Clostridia; order Oscillospirales; family CAG-272; genus RUG12395. The sequence goes on from JAFSCG010000199.1 coordinate 3,130, forward strand.
AAACCAGAAGCGTTACGTTACCGAAGTCGTTGCCGATGAGGTCGGCTTTGTTGACAGCAAGCCTTCAGACGGTTCCGGTGCAGCTCCCATGCGTTCCGAAAATCTCGGCACTCCCAGCTTTAACAATGCCGGTGCTTCCAAGTTTGAGGAAGTTACCGACGACGACAATCTCCCCTTCTAAGCACGAACCGCGGTTTGAAACGTGCAAAAAATTTATTGACCGCAGATAAGGAGTATTAAGATGGATAGAAACGAAAGACCCGAGGGTCAGCGTCAGTTCCGTCAGAACAACCGCAGAAAGAAGAAGGTCTGCCAGTTCTGCCAGGATAAGATAGAGCACATCGATTACAAGGATACTGCACGTCTTCGCAAGCTTACCACCGAGCGCGCAAAGATCCTTCCCCGCCGCATTTCCGGCACCTGTGCAAAGCATCAGCGTCAGCTGACTGTCGCTATCAAGAGAGCAAGATTTATGGCTCTTATGCCCTACATCAGCGACTAATTTTAAAAGGAACGCCTTCCGCATCTGCGGAAGGCGTTTTGTTTTATTTTTTTTTAAGTCGATTATAGAAATCCTTTGCAAAATCAATGTTCTCTGACGGAATGCAAAATTCCTTTCCGTTCAGATATCCGAGAAAGCCAACGCTTTCGTTTTCAAAACGTACGTAATACGAGCAAAGGGCCTGTGACGAATACCCAAGTGCGCGGTCTGTTTTATTAACGCCATACTTTCCGTCACCGAGTAGCGGATGTCCTGCGTGGGCAAGCTGAGCACGGATCTGATGTGTACGGCCCGTAAACAGCTCGGCCTCTACAAGAGAGTAGCTTGTTCCGCGGCTAACGACCCTACATCCTGTTTTTGCGTATTTTGCACCGATAGGATGCTTTTCGCCGAAAACTCGTACGTTTTTTGACTTTTCGTCCTTTAAAAGATAATTCTCAAGGAAGAAAACGTCTTTTTTCGGCACGCCGTGGACAATGCACAAATATTTTTTTTGAATGCGTCTGTCACGGAATATTTCTTCAAGCTCTCTTAATGCGGCAGCGTTTTTCGCAGCAAGAACGATGCCTGCAGTGTTTCTGTCTATACGGTTTGCAAGAGCGGGAGCAAAGGAGTTTTCCTTTTTCGGATCGTACTCACCTTTCCTTATCAAATAATCCTGCATCATTCGAACAAGAGTAACCTTGCCCGCATCCTTTTCATCCCCTTCGTGAACAAGAAGACCGGAGGGCTTATTGATAAGCATTACGTTATCGTCTTCGTAGATGATATCGGGGTCAGCACAGGTAGTGAGGGCGGGCGCTTCGCTATCCTTTTCAGCAAAATGCGGAGGAGCGAAAACAAGAACGACGTCGCCCTCGCTTAGCATTGCTGATATCTCTGCCCTCTTGCGATTGAGCTTTATCTTTTTTTGCCTTATGAGTCGATAGATCATAGGTATAGGCATGCCGGGCATTGCCTTGGTCAGAAATTTGTCAAGTCTTTGCCCGGCATCGTTTTTGCCAATATTAAATTCGAACATTACTTGGTTCCGAAGATCCTGTCACCGGCATCGCCGAGACCGGGAACTATATACGCGTGATCGTTGAGCTTTTCGTCGATAGCGGCAATGTAAATATCCACGTCGGGATGTGCCTCTTGAACCTTCTTGATACCCTCGGGAGCGCCAACGAGATTTAGGAGTCGAATGCTCTTGCAGCCCTGCTTTTTGAGCATAGAGATAGCGTCGATGGCGGAACCGCCGGTTGCAAGCATAGGATCGCATACTATAACTATGCGGTTATCGATATCGGCGGGAAGCTTGCAGTAATAGGGCACGGGATCATGGGTGACCGGATCACGGTAAAGACCGATGTGTCCTACCTTTGCTACGGGAATAAGGGACAGAAGTCCGTCGACCATTCCGAGGCCTGCGCGGAGTATGGGAACGATGGCAAGCTTTTTGCCGGATATGCGCTTGGCGGTCATATGCTCCACGGGGGTGTCGATCTCGATGTTTTCGAGAGGCAGGTCACGTGTAAGCTCATATCCCATAAGAAGAGTTATTTCGTCAAGGAGTGTACGGAAATCCTTGGATCCTGTGTATTTGTTGCGCATTATGGAAAGCTTGTGGGTAATAAGGGGGTGATCGATAAGATGAACAGTACTCATTGGTATTCTCCCTTCATTTGTTTCTTTAATTATATACCCTTTCTGCGGCTTTATCAAGTAAAAAATCAAAAAATGTTTACAAAGTTCCTTGGATGTGTTAAAATACAAAAAACGGAGGAATTATGACTGATTTTCTTACTGTTGCCATTCATACTCTCGGCTGCAAGGTCAGCCAATATGAAAGCGCGGCCATTAAGGAGGAACTCCTTCGCCGCGGATATAATGTTACTGCTGATATCGATAACTGCGACGTGTGTATTATAAATACCTGTACTGTTACGGCAGAGGCAGACAGAAAATGCGCCAGCACCATACGCCGCGCGGCAAGCCACGGTGCGAAGGTCATCGTTTGCGGATGCTATTCCCAGGTACACGGAGATGATATTGAGCGCGAGGGCGTCGTATATTACGTCGGTACTGCGGATAAAATGAGCTGTGTTGATGCGGTTGATGCTGTTCGCGACAGCCTTGCTATCACTCAAGGACCGATCTGCAATCCCGATGAATACGGCTTTGAAAATATGCGTATTACGGATTTTGACCGCACCCGTGCCTACATTAAGGTGGAGGACGGTTGCGACAGTAAATGCGCATATTGTATCATTCCCCGCGCAAGAGGTCCCGTTCGCTCAAAGCACTTAAGCGACGTGCTGGAGGAGGCGCGCTATCTCGTTGAAAACGGTTGCAAGGAGATCGTTATTACGGGCATTGAGGTCGACGCCTGGGGTAAGGATCTTAACGAAGGTAACCTTACAGATCTTCTGGAGGCAGTTGACGGTATTGACGGTGATTTCAGAATACGCATCGGCTCCCTCGATCCTTTTTTTATTAACGAGGATTTTGCTCGTCGCGCCGCAAAAATGAAAAAGCTTGCCCCTCATTTTCACGTTTCCGTTCAAAGCGCTTCTTCGGCTGTCCTTGCAAAAATGCGACGTAGATATAACGGTGAAAAGCTTGAGAATGCCATAGCTCTTTTAAAGAAATACGTCAACGGCGTTGCATTTACCTGCGATGTTATCGTTGGTTTCCCCGGTGAAAGCGAGGAGGATTTCCTCCGCACCTGCGATTTTGCGCGAAGCGTCGGCTTTATCAATATGCATATATTCCCCTATTCCGAACGTCCCGATACGGTTGCCGCTTCCTTGCCGAATAAGGTATCCAAGCCGGAGCGGAAAAACCGTGCTACGCGGCTTGCAAGAATAAGGGATGAGGTGAGGGATCTGGCGGTTTCGCGTCTTTGCCCGATCGGAAGCACTTGCCGCGTACTTGTGGAGACCGAGCTTTCAGACGGTCGCTTTACCGCTCACGGAGCCGATTTCGTTGAGTTCATTGTTAGCGGTAATGGAGTTAAAAAAGGTGAGTTTGCCATTGTTCGGGTATTTGGGTGCGAAAACGGTGTTTGCTATGGCGTGATTTTGCCCGAAAAATGAGAAATATTGCGTTTGGTAGCAAAAAAGTTTTAATTTTCTCTTGCAATTTTTGAAATGTTATGATATACTAATCAGCGTTGTGTAAATCTTTGATTATCTACCGCACGGCATAAGCGGTTTAGGAGGTGTCAGTCATGGCAAAGTGCTGCGTATGCGAGAAGGGCGTTACCTTTGGTCACAATGTTTCTCACTCTAACAGAAAGACCAATAGAACTTGGAAGCCTAACATCAGAACTGTGAAGGTCGTAGTAAACGGCGAGCATAAGACCGTGAACATTTGTTCCCGTTGTCTCCGTTCCGTTCGTTCCGGAAGAGTATCCCTTTGAGCTTAAAAGAAGCGCGGAGTAATCCGCGCTTCTGTGATATTTCGGACAAAATGAAAGCTTTTGCAGCTATGGGGAGCGATTCCCCCGCAATTATAAATAGTGTAAAAAACCGCGGCTATCAGGTTGTTTCCGTGCCGCGGTTCTCTTTGCTTTCTTTCCCCGTTTCCCGTCATGCGGATATGGTCTTTTCCCTAATTGGGAAAACGGTGTTTTCGAGTGTTTCTTATGCAAGCGAAGCGTGTGAGCTTTTTGATGCCTTGCGTGGCGCAGGCTATACCGTTGTTTTGGATAACGCCACCGACTTTGCATCCTATCCGCAGGAGGCTCGATTTAACGTTCTTTTCTGCGGCGGCAAGCTTTTCGGTAACCTTAGGGCTGTTTCCTCGGAGGTGCTTGCCTTTGCGGAAAAATGCGACATTCCCTTCGTTCACGTCAATCAAGGCTACGCCGCCTGCAATTCTGCCGTTTGCGGGAAAGGTATCATTACCTCCGACCCGTCGATATATACCGCGTTGATGAAAAACGGTGTTCCCTGCCTGCGCATTTCAAGCGGCAGTATTCTTCTTGACGGGTATGACCACGGATTTATCGGCGGTGCGTCGGGGTATTCGGCCTTTGATAACACTCTGTATTTTTGCGGAGACGTTTCAACTCATCCCGATAACGCAGCGATAGTTGACTTCGCCGGAGAGATGGGCGTGAAAACTGTATCTCTATCCGGTGGACCCCTTATTGATATCGGCGGAATTGCGTTTTTCTGAATAATAGGCAATAACGCCGGAAGCTATCATCGGCAGGACTATGACACCGCCGACCCCGAAAAGCTTCAGCCCCGCGTACATTGAAAATAACGTTACAAGTGCATCACTTCCGATGCATTTGCCGATTATTTTGGGCTCTGATGCCTCTCTGATGATAACGGCTACCGCAAAGATAGCAATCAGTGCGAAGCCTCTGCCCGCGTTTCCATTTATAAGCTCCGTTAATGCCCATGGTATCATTACCGTGCTCAGACCGATTACGGGCAGCATGTCAAGCACCGCAATGAGCAGAGCGGTGAGAAACGCGTATTTTATCTTCATCATTGTAAATCCCGCAAACAGCACAGTCGCGGTTATTGAAAGCAACGCCGTGTATGCGCGGACGTATTTCACCACGGTACCCGATACTCCGTTTTTCAGTTTTTTCAGCCTTTCGGTGTGCTTTGACGGTATAAGGTACGTAAGCTTGCTTTTGCTCTGATCCCTGCATCCGATATAAAAGGTGGAAATCACCGTAACGGTTACAAACAGTATCCACGACGGGAGTCCCGACAGTATGCCCGTTGCGGTCTTCTCTATCAGCGTGCCGACCTTTGACAGCAGAACGTCCGATATACTGCTTATGGCGTCGTCCACCGTGTTTTTTACCCTTGTGCGCATGGCATCGGATATGTTCAGCCTTTCGGTTATCCTCTCCGACAGCTCGCTTGCGCCGTTAAAAAGCCCCTCAATGCGCTTGCCGTCCGATAGGTATTCCTCTGCAAATTCCCTTGCCTCGTACAGCAGTCGCCCGAAAATTGCCGTAATTACCGTCAGCAGAATGAGCATGAACATCACGATGATAACGGCGCAATATATCCGCTTGTTTATTCCTGTTTTTTTCGATATCTTCAACGCAGCCTTTTCCGCAAGGGTGGCCGCAATAAAAGCTATAAAAAACGGCAATACTGTTCCAACGCCGTATTTTAAAAACAAAAACAGCGCGGTACAGTAAGCAAATATGCAAATATACCGTGCCGCTCTTTCCGTATAACTCATTGTTCCCTCTGTATGCTTTTTATATATGATACGCACATTTATCAGTTTTAAACACAGGTATTGATATGTTCAAAAAGATCGATCTTTCATTTTATAAAACGGCATTGACACTTGCTTTGCCCATCGCCTTGCAGAACCTGCTGACAAGCTGTGCAACGCTTATCGACACGGCAATGGTCGTTTCCCTCGGTGATGCAAGCATAAGCGCAATGGGTGCAGCGGGACGCTTCAGCTTTCTGCTGAACATCGTCGGCTTTGGATTTGCTTCCGGCTGTACCTCCCTGCTTTCTCAATACTGGGGCGCAAAGGAGAGCAAAAATCTCCAAAAGACCCTTGGAGTTGCTCTTACCTTTGCCATGAGCCTCTCGGTGATCTACGGGCTTTTGCTTTTTCTGTTCCCAGAAAAGCTGATGACCCTGTTTTCCGATAAGCCCATAGTGCAGGAGCTTGGCGCGGAGTACCTGCGTGTGTATTCCTTTGCCGTTCCGTTCGTTATGTTCTCGCAGGTATCCTCCTTTGCTTTCCGTTCCGTTGAGCGTGTCGTCGTTCCGCTGGTTTCGTCCGTTGCCGCGGTTCTTACCAATATATTCTTTAATTATTGCCTTATTTTCGGTAATTTCGGTTTCCCGCGCATGGAGCTGCGCGGTGCCGCGCTTGCCACCGCCATCGGTATGGCTGTGCAGGCATTGATCCTCCTTGGGGTGCTTGTATTCCGCAATAATCCCTTTAGAGGTCCTATCAAGGATATGTTTGACTTTGATGCCGCTTTTGTTAAAAAATATTCTCGCATTGCGCTTCCCGTGCTTCTGAACGAGACCCTTTGGGGTGTCGGTACCAACGTGTACGCCATGGTAATAGGCAGGCAGGGTATCGAAAACCACGCGGGATATACGATGTACGAGAATATCCAGCAGCTGTTTTTCGTGTTTTTCGTGGGAATATGCGGCGCGTGCGCCATTATGGTCGGAAAGAGCATTGGTGCGGGCGACCACGAGGAGGGCTTTACCATTGCAAAACGCTTTGCTATCATGACCCCTCTTATAGGCGTGTTCCTGGGTATTATACTGTTTTTCACATGCGAGCCGATACTTTCGCTTTTTGACGTGGAGACCGAGGCGTCGCGGCAGGCAGCGCTTGATTGCCTGCGCTTCTACGGGCTGTGGCTTGCTCCCAGAATGATACCATACACCCTGATTTGCGGCATTTTCCGTGCCGGCGGCGACACTATGGCCGGATGGGTGCTTGATATGATAGGTCTGTATATGTGCGGCATTCCCGCCGTGCTTATAACCGGCTTCCTTATCAGACCCGAAAGATTCGTTATGCTTATTGCCGTCATGTTCATGTCCGAGGATATTATTAAGTCTTTCCTTGGCATGAGGCACTTTTTCTCAAAAAAATGGATAAAGCAAATTACAGATAAAAAGATTTAAGGAGTTAGTATGAAAAAGATCATTTGCCTTATTATTTCCGTTATTCTTTGCTTGACCCTTTTCTCCTGCGGAATCGACGCAGTTCCGGATTCCGATATAATTCGCTTTGAAATGGAAAACGGCGGAGTGTTCTACGTTGAGCTTTATCCCGCTCACGCTCCCGAAACCGTGAAAAACTTTAAAAAGCTTGTTAATGAAGGCTTTTACGACGGGCTTATCTTCCACCGCGTGGAGACGGATATACTTATTCAGGGCGGAGACCCCGATGGCGACGGATACGGCGGCTCGGATAAGGCGATAAAGGGGGAGTTCCCTTCTAACGGTTTTACCCAAAATAAGCTGAAGCACACAGAGGGCGTTATCTCTATGGCAAGAACTCCCGACCCTAACAGCGCAACCTCCCAGTTCTTTATTTGCGTTACTTCCCTTCCGTCTCTCGACGGCGATTACGCTGCCTTCGGCAAGGTGGTTCAGGGCATGGACGTTGTTAGGGCTATCGCTTCCTGCCCCGTCAACGGCAGCAGACCAATTGAAAAGCAGGCTATAAAGACCGCAACTATCGTTGACTCGATTCCCTCTGATACTGATAATTCTGAAAATTAAAATATAAAGGAGAAACAAAAAATGGTTCAGATCACAATGGAAAACGGCGACGTTATCAAGATCGAGCTGCTCCCCGAGTACGCTCCCAAGACCGCCGCAAACTTTGAAAAGCTCGTTCGTGAGGGCTTCTACGACGGTATCATCTTCCACAGAGTTATCGCAGGCTTTATGATCCAGGGCGGCGACCCCACGGGCACGGGCTGCGGCGGCTCCGAGGAGTGCATCCCCGGCGAGTTTATCGCAAACGGCTTTAATAACACCCTCGCTCACAAGCGCGGTGTTGTTTCCATGGCTCGCACCAACGACCCCAACAGTGCATCCTCCCAGTTCTTTATCATGCACGCAGACGGCGACTTCCTCAACGGTCAGTACGCCGCCTTCGGACGTGTTACCGAGGGCATGGACGCAGTTGACCGTATTGCTAATTCCAAGACCGATATGCGCGACAAGCCCATCCGCGATTGCAAGATTCTCAAGGCAGAGATCATATAACGTTAAACGCCTGTGATGCGGTGCATCACAGGCGTTTATTTTATCTTACTATAACCGATATTCCGTCGGGGACGAGGGTTATTCCGTTGTAGTCAGGCTTAATTGCTTTTGCTGTTTCGATGGCTTTATCAATGGATTCGCACCACGTCATCTTCATGCCTTCTACTATATTTTTGGCAGAAGGATCGGTTACCATTATTACCTTCGCCTTAAGCATAATACGCGAGAGTATCTGTGCCATCCATTGGTCGCAGATGGTGTCCTTTGCTTCTGTGTGCTTGATTATCTCTGCCACCTCATTTGCGTCCTTGTGGTCGGCAAACCATTTGTAAAGCTCGTCGCCGCCGCAACCGTCGTTGCATTTGGATACGCAGATAATAACGCCGCCCTCGTTTACGGTGGCTTCTGCTGCCGTCATGCTTTTGATGGACTGATAAACGTTCTGGTCCAGGGGATATCCGCCGTTGGAGGTGAGGACGATATCGGCATAAACGGGGGAAACGGCGCAGTAATCGGATACGAATCCGCAGCCCTCCTCGTGTGCCTTTTGGGGGTGGCCCGCGAAGCATCGAACGATCTTCTTTTCCCCGTCGATAACAACGTTTACTATGTAATCGAGCTTGCATAATTTTGCGGCGCATATCATGTCGTCGGAAAGAGGGTTCCCATCAAGATATCCGGTGCGAGATCTGGGATGACCTATCAGCTTACTGCAATGATTTTGCATTACCGATGATGCAGATGCTATCCCGGGAAGGATGCTCTTTCTTCCGCCTGAGAAGCCCGCAAAGAAGTGCGGCTCTATAAAGCCCTCGGCGATCACGCCGTCCACCTCCGTTACCATCTTGTTAACGGAAAGCTCACAGCCGCTTGGCAGAGTGCCCACGTACGTCATCTGCTCGATTGCAAAAGCGTCGTGCACGAAAATGTTTGCCTTTTCCCGTTCGTATAGCTCTGCACCGAATTTTTCGCTTAATTCGGCTTCCGTTGTTTCGCGGTGCACGCCCGTTGCGATGAGGATCTTTGCGTCAATATCCTTATTATATTTGCGCAGTCTTTCAAGAATATGAGGCATACAAATACGGGAAGGTACGGGACGAGTATGGTCGCTTGTTATAATAAGTACGGACTTTTTATCCCTTGCCCAGTCCTCGAGAAGCGGAGCGCAGATAGGTTTATCAAGTGCCTCGACGACCTTTTCCGATTCCTTTCCGTCTGAGTGCATGCTGTGTAGCGCGGAAGTTAGAACGGCAACCCTGTCGTTTTCTGCCGTAACGCAGTCAAGATGGGATCTTCCGTAAGGTATCTTTGTTATCATGTTTCCTCCAATTAGCTGTAGATTTATTGACAATTTTAAAAAATGCTGTATAATTATATCAGAAACCCAAAGAATAAGGAGTTAATGATATGAAATACTATGAGCTTAACGTTGCCGGCTTGAAAAGAAATCTTACGCTTTGCCCCGTTACCGATGATCTCTATATTGCAGGATTTATTATGATAGGAGATCCCGAGCTTTCCCGCGAGTGCGCGAAAGAGCTTCTTAAAAAGGTTCCCGAGTACGATTATATCCTTACGGCGGAAACCAAGGGCATTCCGCTAGCTCACGAAATGGCGGAGCTGAGAGGCGACGAAAGATACTTTGTTGCCCGTAAGGGTAAAAAGCTTTATATGTCCGGTGTGTTTGAATGCAAGGTTCAGTCCATCACCACCGCAAACACCCAGACACTCTATCTTGACACCGCCGATGCGGCACTTATGAAGGGCAAGCGTATACTTATTGCCGACGACGTCGTTTCCACGGGTGAGAGTGCGTACGCACTTGCAGAGCTTGTGCGTAAGGCAGGCGGCGAGCTTGTGGGTACCTGTGCCGTTCTTGCGGAGGGCGAGGCTGCATACCGTCCCGACGTTATCTACCTTGAAAAGCTGCCGCTCTTTAATGCCGAGGGAAAGATCATCGGCTGATACGACAATTCTATCATATAAATTCCCGTTTGTAAATAAGTGATTTTACGGAGCAGTAATGAGCAAATTATTTAAATCGGAGTTTTATGATTCCGACCCGGGCGAAAAGGCTTCCTTTGGCGAGCTTTTTGCAAATTTCTACTGCGAGCATAAGATCCTGTTTTTTATGATCGTCTTTCTCGTTATTGCGGCGGTCGTCCTTTGCGTTCAATCCGCAAATAAAACAGATTACGAGTTTTATTTGATGTATTGCGGCCCTCTGTATGCCGCCACATCCGACGTTTTCGGAAACGTAGTTGATTCTGCGAGCAGCATTTGCTCCGTTGGAGATGCGGAGGTTGAGGTGGCGTTCAGCCCAATCGTATACGTTCCGCCGAAGCTTGCCGAATACTATCAGCAGGAAGGCATTGAATATAACGGTGCCTATAACAGCGAGGCATTGCAGAACTTTGATTATGCTCTCGCCGCCGGTGAGTACTGCGTTATGCTTCTCGACAGAAGTCTGTACGACGACACAAAGGATCTGAACGTGTTCGTTCCCTTATCCGACCTTGGTATCGTAAGTGATGCGGCAGTCGACGAGTGCGCACTTGCACTTTCCGGTATTGATTTGTCTAAAAAGGAAGGATTTTCATCATTCCCCGACGACACGGTGCTGGTATTGAGAAAAATGAGCTTCATTCAGAGCATTTTTATAAATAAAAAAGAGCGAAACAAGGTCTATGAGTTTCAGAAAGAATGCTTTATTTCTCTTGTAAATTGCAAATAAAAATTGTTTTGATAAAAAAATATCGTTTTAATCAAAAACAGTATCTTTTATGCTATGGCTAAACTTTTGGTCATTTTGGTATCATTGACACAGGAATTTATGTAATGTTTTAGAAAATTTAGTAATTATTCTGCTGTTTTCAGTTACTATCTTTCTAAAATATTATATATTTTGCGCAATTTTGTTGACTTTATGCAAATATTGTGCTATCCTAAAACAAACCACAACTTGAAAGGAAACTGTCATGAAAAGAATCGTATCTCTTCTCCTTTGCGCTCTGCTTATGCTTACTTCCGCAGTAGTATTTGCAGTTCCCGCATCCGCTGCCGAAAAGGTCGTTTTCGTTGATACCGACAAGGACGGCGACGGTTCCTCCCCCGAAAAGGCACTTGCATCCATTTTCGACGCATTTGCTGCTCTCGGCGAAGAAGGCGGCACCATGGTTATCTCCGGTAACGTTACCGAGCTTTCCAAAATCGTTGACCTTCCCGCTTGGAAGGGCACCATCAAGATCACCAGCGTTTACGACGGCGTTGACTACCGTAAGACCAACGAGGCTTCTCTTGACCTTCACGAGTCCAGATTCTTCCTCTACGGACCTACCGTATTTGATGATCTGAACATGAACATCTTCTACTCCACCGGTATTATTATCTGCGCTAACTGGAATCCCATCGAGTTCGGCGAAGGCTTTGAGAGCACCATTCTCGGCACCAAGGGTATCTACCTCATGGGCGGTACTCAGAGCGGCGCTGAGGGCGAGTACGCTTTCAGAGATAAGGACACCCACATGATCATCCGCAGCGGCGAGTTCTTCCTCGTTACCGGTTCCTCCCGTGCAATTTCCGATACCTTTACCGGCAACTGCGTGATCGATATTTACGGTGATCCCATTATCACCGGTTACCTCCTTGCAGCAGGCTGCAACGGCTCCGGTACCTTCAACGGCGCAACCTTCAACATCCACGGCGGTGAGATCGCGCTCCTCTGCTACGGCGGCGCTAACAACCCCTGCCAGACCACCGGTACCGTTACTGCCAACTTCTACGGCGGTAAGATCCTTGCTTTTGATATGACCAACGCAAACGGCACCAACGTATTCAACTATGCAGAGAACGCTGATGCAGACAGCATCCAGCTCGCTAAGGACGCAGGTGTTGCTACCGTTGCCCCTCTCGCAGCAGCTCCCACCACCACTGAGGCTCCTGCTACTACCGTAGCTCCTACCACCGAGGCTCCCACCACTACCGTTGCTCCCGTAGTTACCGACGCTCCCGTTGTTACTACCGCTGCTCCCGTGGTTACCACTGTTGCTCCCGCACAGCCTGAGCCTACTCCTTCCACCGGCGATGCAACTCTCGTTCTGTTCGCATCCGCACTCGTTGCACTTGCAGCAGTTGTTGTTATCTCCAAGAGAAGAGTTAGAAACTAACATACCTAATTACAGGCCCGCTAAAAGCGGGCCTGTTTTTCTATATTTTTCAAACTAATTTTATACAAATAGTACAATATTTCAATTGACAAATTTGCTCCTTTATGTTAGAATTCTTACAGTGTACCCATCCCATTAATTACTTTGAAAGGAAATCGTTATGAAAAGAATTGCATCTATTCTTCTGTGTGCAGTAATGCTCATCTCCTCTGCGGTGCTTTTTGCTGTTCCCGCTTCTGCTGCCGAAAAGGTAGTTTACGTAAGCGATGGTGCTACCGGTGACGGAAGCTCTGCAACCTCTCCTCTCGGCACTCTTGATGCTGCAATCAGCGCACTCTCCACCAGCGGTGGTACCATTAAGGTAGTTGGCGAGGTTACTCTCGTTGCAAATGCTTCATCTACTTATGATGCCGATCCTTGCGGTTACTATTCTGCTCCCAAGTACGATCGTCAGATCACCATTACCTCTAATGATAAGGTAAACAAGGCAAAGCTTATCTGGACTGCCGACTGCCAGTGGTTTGCATTGTCCGGTCCTACCGTAATTGAGAACATAAAGCTCGTTCACAATATTGGTTCCAGTCAGGCTCGTCTTCTTGCCCGCGGTAACCATCTTACCATGGGTGAGGGTCTTGAGATGTACCTTGGCGACGTTCTTCAGGACACCAGCGTTATCGCTGCCGGTTTCAGCGGTTTCTCTGTTTCCGGTCTTACCACCAAAGGCGCCGAGTATGACGGTTATCTTTCTCAGGACACTTGGCTCACCTTTAAGTCCGGTATCTACTCCTCCATTATCGGTAAGGCTCGTAACACCACTACCGAAGACGGCGAGTTCACCGGTAAGACTTATATGGAATTCCTCGGAGAGTTCACCATTCGCGAGATGGGTATGACCGGTTGGGCAGGTGCAACTCAGGCTTATGATAAGGGCGAAGCCTTTATTTACTGGGCTGCTCCCGTTCATGGCTGGAGACTTTTCCCCGGTTATAACCACATTACTCAGACCCCCTACACCTGCACCATGATCCTTGACGAGGGTGCTCGCTTCGTTGACGTAAACGGCGCTCCTCTCGGCCTTGTTGGAGGTGCAAAGGTTCAGGTCATCCATTGCTACTACACCGAAAAGGATTCCGAGGTCGCTGATCTCGCTCTCACCTTCTCC
>JAFSCG010000200.1 GCA_017436885.1 Clostridia bacterium
ATGATGCTCCAAGCGGCAAACCTGCGAATCGAAAACGCCGAGCAAGAGGTCATTAAAACACTCAAACTCGTTCGTATGGAGGGTGCGGCAGGCAATAAATACAAGAACTGCTCCCTCGGTATGAAGCAGAGAGTCGGCATTGCGATGGCTCTGCTCGGAAATCCCAAGCTTCTCGTTCTCGACGAGCCGATCAACGGTCTTGATGCAGACGGTATGCGCATTATGCGCGAGGTGCTGACCGATATTACGAAATCGGGCGCGACCGTCGTCATTTCCTCTCACGTACTCGGAGAGCTTGAAAAGATCGCAACCCATTACGGCATTATCAAAGGCGGCAGAATGCTTTGTGAGATGACCGCTGACGAGCTTGAAGCGAGCTGCCGTACCTATGTAGCACTTCAGGCGAGAGATATGAGCCGCGCGAAATTCCTTCTCGGTTCTAAATTCTCCCGTGTAGAGGAAGATGAAGCAGGCTATCTCCGCGTTTACGACGAGGCAAGAACGGAGGATGTTGTGAAATATCTTTACGATAACGGTATCGTTGTAACCGAAATCAAAGCCGACAAGATCGGGCTTGAAGAATATTATATTGACTTGATGAAGGAGGCGAAAAGATAATGAAAAATACGTTTAGCAAACGCCTTGGCAGTATGCTGAAGGTGGATTTTAAGAGATTATTCCTCTCTCGCTCCTTCTATATCATCGTTGCCGCAAGCCTTCTCGCTCCAATTCTCATTCTCGTGATGACCACGATGATGGATGGCTCGGTTTCGGTCAATCCGCAGACGGGCGAAGAAACGGTTATCGAGGGCTTCGACAACGTATGGCAGATCATCGGCTCGGTAAGCGATCCGAATGCAAGTGCAAGCGGCGATATGTCAGCTATGAGTATGGATATTGTGAGTATGTGCAACATCAATATGCTGTATTTTGCGATTGCCGCGCTTGTTTGTATCTTCGTTGCCGATGATTTCAGAAGCGGATATGCAAAGAACCTCTTTACCGTCCGAGCGAAAAAGACCGATTACGTGGCATCCAAAACTCTCATGCTGACCTTCGGTGCGTCTATGATGATCCTCGCATTCTTTGTAGGCTCACTTGTGGGAGGTGCGGTATCGGGGCTGTCCTTTGAAATGATCGGGTTTAACGCAGGTAACCTTGTGTTGTGCGTACTTTCCAAGATGGTTCTCGTGAGTGTGTTCGTGCCGATCTATCTCATTATGAGCGTTGTGGCAAAGCAAAAGCTCTGGATGTCCATTCTTCTTTCTATGATGGTCGGAATGTTCCTCTTTATGATGATTCCGATGCTCACACCTCTTAACGCTACACTCGGAAACGCGCTGATCTGCGCCGTCGGTGGTGTTGGTTTCGGCTTCGGACTCGGTGCTATCAGTAATCTCGTTTTGAAAAAGACGAGCCTCGTATAAACATATCAGGCAACGCTAAAAATCGGCGTTGCCTTTTCTAAAATCAACACTTCCTCGCATTTGTGTTGTTCAAATTAAACCGAAAAAATGATAAAATATATTCAAGAATTTTTCCGAAATGGCGAAAACACAAACAAAACTTTAACATTTCTATGCTATAATACAGTTGTAAAAGCAAAAATGCGCCCTTGGAGGATGAAAATATGTTCAAAATTTTAATTGTGGAGGATGACCGAGATCTGAACCGCAGCGTGTGTTCTTTTCTGAATAACAGCGGATATGAAGCGGTCGGTTGTCTTGATGCGGAAAGCGCATACGACGAGATGTATAAGACCACCTTCGACTGCATCGTTTCGGATATTATGATGCCGAACATCGACGGCTTTGAGTTTGCAAAGACCGTGCGCTCACTCAACAACGATATTCCGATATTGTTTATGACCGCCCGTGACGATTTTGCATCCAAGCAGAGAGGATACCGCATCGGAATTGACGATTATATGACCAAGCCCATTGACCTTGACGAGCTGTTTCTGCGTATCGGCGCACTTCTTCGCCGTTCAAAGATCGCATCGAGCCGTCGCCTTGAGGTCGGCAATTTCGTGATGGATGCCGACGAGAGAAGCGCAACCCTTGACGGTGAGGAAATCTCTTTGACAGCAAGAGAGTTTGACCTTCTTTACAAACTTTTGTCCTACCCGAAAAAAACCTTCACGCGCACACAGCTTATGGACGAGTTTTGGGATGTGGATACACAAACAAGCACTCGCACGGTTGATGTGTATATGACAAAGCTTCGTGCAAAGCTCTCAGAGTGCGACTCCTTTGAGATACAGACCGTTCACGGACTTGGCTATAAGGCGGTGATTAAGTGAGAAAAGATAAAGCCGTAAAAAAGATCATCGGAACGATCAGTAACTTTTTCGTTTTCTTTCTGCTTATAGCAGTAGTAATTACTTGTTGCCTTATGCTCTTTACATCGACGCTTCAAAATACGATTGGGCGTGAATTTACACAAGCTGAGATCACCGGTGCGGCAAAAGTAACGATGGTAAACGTGGTTTTGATCAGCGCGGGCGTGGCAATGATCGATTATATTCGCCGTAAATTTACGGTGGAACGCCCCACCAGAAAGATCTCGGAGGCAACGGAAAAGATGATAGCGGGCGATTTTAGCGTTCGCGTAAAGCCCGTAGCAAAATTTGCAACCGACGATAATTTCAACGACATCATAGAATGCATCAATAAAATGGCTGAGGAGCTTTCGGGCGTGGAAACCTTGCGTACCGATTTTATCGCCAACGTATCCCACGAAATGAAAACGCCTCTTGCGGTTATGCAGAACTACGGAACACTCTTGCAGACTTCCGATCTTCCCGAAGAAAAAAGAGTGGAATACGCAAAGGCAATCACCGATGCCTCGCGCCGTCTTGCCGATATGATGACGAATATTCTAAAGCTCAATCGCTTGGAAAATCAGCAGATCTATCCGCAGATCGAAAAATATGACCTCGGAGAACAGCTTTGCGAGAGCCTTTTGCAGTATGAAAGCACGTGGGAGCGAAAGAATATCGAAATCGAAACCGATATTGCGGAGAATGTGATTGTATCTGCTGATGCCGAGCTTCTCTCGCTCGTATGGAATAACCTTTTCTCCAACGCCTTCAAGTTTACCGAGGAGGGCGGCAAGGTCACGCTTACGCTTATGGCAGACGAGAAGTACGCTACCGTAAAAGTAACCGACACGGGATGCGGAATGAGTGCCGAGGTTGGCGCACATATCTTTGAAAAATTCTATCAAGGCGATACATCGCACGCAACCCAAGGCAACGGTCTTGGACTTGCACTCGTCAAGCGCGTGGTTGACATTATGC
>JAFSCG010000201.1 GCA_017436885.1 Clostridia bacterium
CCGAACCCCGCAAGGGGTGAGATGCGCCAAAGGCGCCAAATTCGCTTGCGAATTTGCTGAAAAGACAAAATCCACCCTCGACGTACACCAGTACGCCTAAAAGCACGCCCGTTAGGGCGAGCGATGAGATTTTCCTCTTTAAGCGGCTTTGCCGCGCACGGGTGGATGTTTGCCCGTTCCAGCCGTTTTTTCCTATCCCCTGCGATGTTTTTAGGGGGTGTAAAGAAACGTGAGTTTCTTTACACCCCCTTTTATCAAAAAACAAACATTTCTGTCGCAGTTTAATGTATCTTGCGAACGGTGAATAATAGCATAATTCTGCTCTTTCATTTATAAACGCTATGTAATAATCGGCGAAGACGTGGTTGTTTTCGGGCGATTTTTGGATCCTGTCGTTTTTTGAGGTAAAAACGAACGTGCAGACGTTACATTAAAATAAACCTTTTCGACAAACTTCGACGGCATTTTACGCCACGGATGTAAAAAATGAGCCGTCTGATGAATAATTGCCGTATGATTATTCGAAAAGCGGCGCGATTCGTGGCGTTTTTGCGGCTTTGGCAGGTATTTTTCACATTATTTCTGCATTGGTAAACGTATGCCTCCGATGGTAATATTTTAATATTGGCTGTGCTTGCACCGCTTTTTTTCATTGACGGAGATTGAGATGAATCATAAAATGCTGTGCCGCAGGATATTCGAGGAGGGAGTGATATGCGTGGAATACGATCTTTTGGTTGAAAGCCGCAACGGTCAGTCCGTTTATTCCATAAGGCTTACGCAAAGGGAAGAGGCGGGGAGCAGAGAGTGCCTGCTTCGGGACGTTGCCAGAGGCGAGGATAAGGCGCGGTACATCCTGTCCCTTCTGTCCGATAACGGGGTTACTGCCGATACCGCCCTGTTCGTTATGGATGATCTTGCCGCGCAAATGACCTTTTATTGATCCGTGGGCAGGTCTGTGCGCACCGCTTGGGAGGAATAGTGTACGGTCACGCGATCAAGCCTTGCGGCATAGGGCTCGCTCAGCTCCTTTACGTAGTCGGTGCTTGGCAGGATCACGGGAGCGTCGCAGGTAAGATGGATCGGCAGCTTGTTTTTCGGACCTGCCGCACCGATTATCAGCAGATCGGCGTTCTTTGCCATAGCGCGGAACTCCGCCACCGACGGTGCGTGACCGATGCCGGAGGATAAATACATAACGTTGGCATCTCCGTTGCTTGCTGCGATCACACGCACGGGCACGGCGGAAATATCCGTCATTTCACTGTAAAGGGTAAATTCCGTGCCTGCGTATTCAAGTGGCGTGCCGAATTCGTACGTACCGTACTGCGCGCGGATGTGCTCGACCGTCTCTTTCAAAAGCAGGTCCAGCTCCTCGTCCTCCTCGGCAGGCTTGGGGCAAAGCACTCTTTTTATCCGCACCGAGGTACCAAGCCGCTCTATCATACGCAGGGCGGCTGTGTTGCGCCTTGTTATCACAAGCAGGTCTATCTCCGTGGCATAGACGTCGTTCATGCAATCCTTTGCGGCGCTTGCGGCCCTGCTGTATCCGTCAGACAGATCAAAGAGCACTGTGTTGCCATCCTGTGAAAGCAACAGCAGGTCGTTTTTGCCATAGCTGTGCGTAACGGCGGATAGGACCGCGCCGTTATCCTTTTCTCCGTATGCAGTGAAAGCGGGAAAGGCGGCAAGCACCGCAAGCACAAGCAGAAGAAATACTCGTCTGCCCCTTTTCCCGCATAATACCGCTAAGGCAGCGAAAAACGCAAATGCGGCCGCGAGATAGGGAACGAAGGGGTAGTGAAGGGAGTAGGGCGTTCCAATGTCGGAAAAGAAGACCGTAACGTTGACGGTCAGACGGCAAACAAGGGACATTGCCTCCGTAAGGAGAGGGATCGGTGTGCCTGCCGCCGCCAGAATTGGTGAAGCCAAAAGCAGAACGTTGAAAAGCGGCTCACATATAAGTGTTGCGAGGGGCGACGGCAAGGCTATCTCCCCGAAAGCCGCCCACATAACGGGCATAGAGCACAGTACCGCGCAAAGACCCGCGAAAAGGGGCAATATGAGCAGAGTGAACAACGATCCGATCAAAGGACTTTTCTTTTGCAGGGTATTGCGCAGCCCCTCCGTCAGCTCGGAACCGAATACCATACCGAAGGTAGCAAAGGCCGAAAGCCACAGCCCGCAGGAATATGCGGCACAGGGCTCTGCCGCAAGTATCAGCGCAACGGAAAGAAACAGCGCGGTGTATATATCCCGTTCTCTGCCGGCAAAGTAAGCGGCGTAAACGGCAAACAGCATAATGCAGGCGCGCATAACCGGGTAGGAAAAGCCCGTAATTGCGGCGTACGTCAAGGCAAATACAAACAGCAAAGCAAGCCTTGGAGTCTTGTGCATACGGGTTCGACGCAGCAAAAGGTCAAGAACGCCCATAAGCAACGTAAAATGCATACCGCTTATGGCAAGCAGATGTAATATTCCCGCGCGCTTCATATCAAGGGAGATGATCGGGTCAACTCCGCTTCTGTCTCCAACGAGCAGCGCGGCGCAAAGTCCCTCGTCGCCGCCGTCTGCGGCACGGGAGATGCGCCCGGAGATAAGGTCTGCCAGCTCTGCGGCAAGCACCGAGGGTGCGCGGCTTCTGCCGATAACGGTCAACGTGGTGTCCTCTTCGGCTACCGCCAGAAGGGTAATTCCTCTGCCGCGCAGATAGCTGCGCTCGGAAAATCCGTCGCCGTCCTCGGGAAGCTCAAAAAGCAGTACGGTGCTTATAACGTCACCGCGGCTGAGCTTCGTACCCGCGTTGGTAAAGGCGGCACGGCCCTTGGCGCGCTTTCCGTCGACAGATCTTATCCTGAGCTCAAGGACCGTTCCCTCGTAGGTGGTGTAAAGCTCGTCCGTTACCACCGCCTCCACTATCTGCGGCTCGGAAAGGGCAAGCAGACGTGCATCTCTGCGGTCTATCTTGAAAAAATGACAAAAAAGCCCGGCCGCGGCGCACAGTACGCAAAGTGCGCCGCAAAGCAGGGCCTTTCCTATTCTCTTTCTTTTCAGCATCACCCACAAGGCGAGAAGCAGGGCAAAAAGGGGCAACAGCAGCTTCAGCGCCGAGCATCCGATGCCCGTAAGCTCCGCCGCAGCTACCGCGGCCGAAAAAGCACAGCAGCAAGCTCCCAGCGGGCGGTTGCGGAACAGGCCGTAAGTCATTTCAGATTCTCTCTAATAAAGCGTATGCTTTTGTTGAAAACGTCGCAGGCAACTCCGTCGGCAAGCATATAAGAGGATTCCATTGTAAGGGATCCGCCGTAGCCTGCCTTTTTAAGCTCGGCAAAAAATACGTTCCAGCAAACGTTTCCGTCGCCGGGCTGCGGTATTACCTTTCTTGCATCCCAATCTCCCGGTGCTCCTGCGTAGTCGATAACGTGGAAATGGCCGATGCGTTCCGGAAGCAGGGTCTTAAGGGTGCTTTCCACCTGGCCGTGGAAGGCGGCGGCGCGGGTATCCATACAGATACGGCAATCACAGCTTTCAAGTAAGCGGCTCAGACCGTCAAGGGGAGTGCCGTGGGTACACACGCAGTTTTCGGGCATAAGCTCAATGCCGTAGCTCCTTCCCACTTCGATCACGGCGGCAACGCGCTCAAGGACCATTTGCAGGTGGCTGTCGCTGTCGGGGATACCCCAAGGGTGAAAAATGCATTTTTTTGCACCGAGGGCAAGGGCGGTCTCTACGTCCGTGCGTGCAAGGTCAAGGGCGGATACGAGCATACCGTTGCCCGGTGTGCTGCACAGATCGCCGATACGCTTGTTCATATGCACTGCGGGGATGCTTATTCCGAGGGAAACGTATTCCTTTACTATGCTGTCCAGATCGGCATAAAAATCGTCGTAAAGCATCAGCTCAAAGCCGTCGCTGTCTATTTTTTCAAAATAACGGGAAAGCAGATGCGGATCGCGTCCGTTTATGCGCCCCGTAAAGCATCCCGTGGAAAGATATATGGGATTTTTCATGTTTTCACCCTTTTTCGACGAAATTCTTATTAAATTCTATCAAATATGCGGTTTTTTGTCAATCTGTCGTTCTTTTTTTGTTCAAAAACTGTTTGCAGAATTTTTACATTATTTTTCTTGTATTCACTTGATTTGCGCACTGTGGGAAGTTATAATATAGATAACAGTAAAAAATCGGCTTATTGTAGCCGCTTATATAACCGCAAAGCGGTACGGAAGGAGAAAAATATGAAGAAGAGAAGATCTGCGGGTATAGTTGCCATCATAGCCTTCGTGCTGGTGCTGTTCATCCCGTCCTACATAGCGATCATCTCCTACAACAAAACGGAAAACGCTCCCCCCGAGGTCAAAGAGGCTACAAAGCTGAGCGTTAACGATATCAACGGAGCGGAGTTTGCCTTCACCGACGAAAACGAGGACGGTAAGGCGATGATAGATCTGTTCACCTCTATGATCAGCGGTTCTACCAGAGTGGACGAGCTTCCCGTTAACGACGGAGAGCCCTGCTACCTGGTATCCATTACCGTGGATAAGACCGAAAAGCTCTACCAGTTCTATTTCAGCAGAAATGCCGACTCCTTTTTCGTTGACAAGGATGCAAAGGTATTCCGCATTCCTACGGAAAAGGCATCTGCCTTCCTCGGCACGCCTTACGCCGCATCCCTCTTCAAGGTATCAAGCGCGCCCACACTGGTGTTCAACGGCACAAGTAATCTTCTGCCCACCGCCATTAAGTGGAAGTTCCGCTCCTCTCAGGGCGGCGAGCTTGTGGACGTGGATCCCAAGTCGCTCAAGACTGCGGTAGATACCCAGACAGCCGTGTCCGACGGCAGCTTCGACCTGCTCTTTGATATGGTGCCCAACCGAACCGTGGTCGTCATAACAGACGAAAACGGCAAGGAGATCTATAACGGCGCCTTTATCAACAACGATATTACCAAGCTTTCAAACGAGCTGAGAATTACCGAAAGCACGGTCCTTAACGTTACCCTTGAGGCCGAGTGGAACGAGACCGATACCCTTGATTACAGCGGCAGAGCCACCTACAGCTTCAACGTGGACTTCTCCGCTCCCGCCGTCTTCTCTCTCGGAGAGGGAACTATCACCCGCGGCGGAATCGTTCTTCTTACTGCAAAAAATGCAAAGGATGCAAGCAAGATCAGCTTTACCTCCGAGCCTGCTCTTACCTCCGGCGGCAAGACCATTTCCCCCGTGTTCTATTCCGACGGCAAGAACAGCTACGCGCTCATAATGATCGACTGCAATACGGATAACACCGATTACAGCTTTACCGTTTCTTACGGCGCAGTAACACAGACCCTTCAGCTTAAGGTCAATACCCGTACCTACCGCGCGGGCTATACAAGTACCGTAAGCGCTGCAATTGCCCAGTCCCACCGCAGTGCGGCCGCACTTTCCGCCTTCGATAACGTTGTAAGAAGCCAGCTGGCAAAAACCTCCAACGTAGCGCTCTGGAAAGGCAAATTCGGCTACAGCGTTACCGATGCCGATCCCAGCTATGCTCTCGGCTTTGGCCACAGCAGGACCCTTACGAATACCGGCGAAACCTATCAGAATATGGTGGTTGATTACTACGTTGCCGCAGGCTCCGACATTATTGCCGCCCAAAGCGGTAAGGTCGTATATGCGGGCGTTGGAGATTATCCCGGCAAGTTCGTTATCGTTGACCACGGTCTCGGACTCTTTACCGTGTATATGCACCTTGCCGACTACGTTGTCAAGGAAGGAGACGTGGTAGAGAAGGGAACGGTGCTCGGAAGCGCGGGAACCTCCGGATTTATTGCCAACACGGGCGCAAACCACTCCATTATGTACGTTCAGAACGGCGAGCCCTTCTGCGGATATGAGTTGGAGGAAAAGGGTATTCCCGGCAGCAACTAACGAACATCTTTGGGGCTGTTCGAGTATTTCGGACAGCCCTTGCATTTTATGATCTCTCAATTTGTATAATTCAGGTAATTTTTATGAAAGATAATAACAATACCGGCAATAAGTCCGAGGCAAGAAACAGAATACGCCGCCTTTGCGTTGCGGCGGCCTTTTCGGCAATGATATGCGTGGCAACGGGATTCCTTCCCGCTGTTCCCGTGGGCACGGGGTACGTGCATCTCGGCGATGCGGTCATCTTCGTTTGCGCGGCGCTCCTTCCCGTCGGTTATGCGGCTCCCGCCGCGGCTATAGGTGCATCCCTTGCAGACGTTTTTGCGGGGTATGCCGCCTACGTTCCCGCCACCTTCGTAATAAAGGCACTCACAGTGCTTGCCTTCTCCCACGGAAAGGGAAAAATGATCTCCCGCCGCAATCTTGCGGCTTGTGCCATTGCCGCGCCCATCTGCGTCGGCGGATACTTTTTGTGGGAAGCTCTGGTATTTTCCTCCCTTGTGGCTCCCCTTGCATCCGTCATCGGAAATCTTATCCAGTCCGTAGGGTCCTCGGTGCTGTTTTTTGCCTTTTCTTTTATCGCGGACAAAACGGGTCTGTCCCATAAGCTGAAGTGAAAAAGGGCGTTGAAATTGCCGCAATATTGGAAAAAATAACCTTTTTTTCCTCTCGATAATAAAAAAATACAAGTTAATCCGTTCAAAATCATCAAAAGTGGCGCAAAACACTTGACAAAAGCCATGGTTTTATGAGATAATGATACGGTCGGTCAAACAGCGAGAGAAATAGAACTTTCGATCTCGTTTAAGGAGGTGCAACAAGAATATGCTTAGAACATATCAGCCGAAAAAGCGTCAGCGTAAAAAGGAACACGGCTTCCGTAAAAGAATGAAGACTGCCGACGGCAGAAACGTCCTCAAGAGAAGACGCGCAAAGGGCAGAGCAAGACTCACCTATTGACGGTGGACGACGAGGCGGCGACAGATCCCTATCTGGCCGCCTTTCTCATTTTAATTTTTGAAACAGTTCTGCCTTTTTTCGTGTCTTAGCGGAGGCAGACTGTTTTTTTGACGAAAGCGATCTGTTATGAAGCTGTATCCGATAACCGAAAATCATTTGTATATCAAGACCTTTTCCAAAGGTAAGAGGGCCGGCACGCGGCTTATTTCGGTAAGTGTTCTGAAGGACTATAAGGCCGAAAAACTGCGCCGCGCGAACCCGCAAAAGGAATATTTGAATCGTGTGGGTCTCTCGGTCGGGAAAAAGGTCGGAAACGCCGTAAAGCGCAACCGTGTCAAGCGTTTGATACGGGAGGCTTATCGGCACGTGGAAAAAGAAAACGGACTGCGCTCCGGCTTTCTTGTGGTCATTGCCGCAAGGGATGCCTGTGCCGCCGCAAAGGCCGAGGACGTAAAACGTGACCTGCGTTACGCTCTCGGTAAGTTAGGTATGCTCAAATGAAGTATTTGTGCATTGCCGTCATCAGGTTCTACCGCAGGTTTATTTCTCCCTTGAAGCCGCCAAGCTGCAGGTTTACTCCAACCTGCTCCGAGTACGCACTGGAAGCATTCCGCGTTCACGGATTTTTTTACGGCTTTTATTTAACGGTACGGCGCATTTTGCGTTGCAATCCCTTTTGCCGCGCGGGATACGATCCCGTGCCTCCGAAAAGGGAAAAATAAACGAAACGGCAGAAGAATTTGAAAGGACCCCCAATAGGGGTAAGATATGGGAAAGTTATTTAACTTAATCAACATACCCTTTGGCGCAATGATCCGTTGGTTCAACGAGATCACGGGCAATTATCTTATTGCCCTGCTGCTGTTCGCCATCGTGGTAAAGCTTGTAATGGCTCCCCTTGCCATCAAGCAGCAGCGCAACCAGATAAAGCAGGCTAAGCTCCGTCCTATGGAGATGGCTATTCGCCGCCGCTACAACGGCAGAAATGACAAGGCTACCCAGCAGAAGGTACAGCAGGAGGTCTTGGAGCTTTATCAGCAGGAGGGATATTCTCCTTTCAGCGGATGCCTTCCCCTGCTTATCCAGTTCCCCATTATCATTTCTCTGTATCAGATCATTCGTAAGCCCCTTACCTATATCTGCGATATCTCCGCGGATAGCGTGGAGCGTATTATCGTTAAGCTTCAGTCCTTCGGACTTTTCCAGGACAAGACCGTTGAGGTGCTGGTGGACGATCAGATCTCTCTCGTTAACGCAGTAAAGGGCCTTACAGAGTCTCAGTTTGCAGAGATATCCACCCTTGAGAACGTGGACAAGATATTCGATCTTAACTTCAACGTTTTCGGCGTTCTCGATCTTTCGCAGGCACCCTCCTTCGATCAGATCAACTGGCTTTGGCTCATTCCCGTGGTCACCTTCATTACCTCCTATCTCGGTATGAAGATCAGCCGTAAGTTCCAGCCCCAGCCCATGACCCAGCAAAACGGAGATGCCGCCGCCTCCATGAAGATGATGGACATCACCATGCCTCTTATGAGCGTGTTCTTCACCTTTATGTTCTCCGGTGCCATCGGTGTTTACTGGATCTATCAGAACGTGCTGAACGTTGTTCAGACCATTATCGTTGCAAAGCTTATGCCCATTCCCGCTTGCACCGAGGAGGATATTCTCGCGGCTGAAAAGCAGCTTAAGGGCAAGGGCGGAAAGAAAAACGCAAATCTCGATCCCAACAGACCCAGACCCCGCAGCCTCCATCACATCGACGACGATGACGATCTTCCTCCCGTTGTAAAGGAAGAGGCTCCGGCGGAGGAAAAGCCCGTAAGCCCCGATGCTCCCAAGCTGAAGGACGACGAGCAGGGTAAATACAGAAACAAGTAAGTGAAAGGTGCGCAAAGGCGCATATTGACAAAATGAAGATTGATATAACCGCTACGGGCAAGACCGTAGACGAGGCTCTCGAAAACGCAAAAAAGGAGCTTGGAATAGACGTTCTTGAGGATGGGATCAAGTACGAGATCATCGACCTGCCCAAAAAAGCCGGCTTCCTTGGTCTTAAGACCGTTCCCGCCAAGGTAAGAGTGTATTCCGAGGAGGAAGAGCTTGCTGACATCCTTGCCGATATCGCAAAGCCCGCCGCCGAAAAGAAGCCCGAAAGAAAGCCCGCTCCCGAGAAAAAGCCTTACAGCGAGAAAAAGCCCGCACCCGCGCAGGGCAAGGAGCATATCCGCACCGCTCCCGCAAAGGAAGCATTTGCAAACGGCAAGCCTGCCGCCGCACCCGCCGAGGTAAAGACCGTTGAGGCCAAGCCCGAGGTAAAGGCAGAGCCCAAGCAGGATAAAAAGCCCGCCGAGAAAAAGCAGAAGCAGGGCAAGCGCGACAACCGCAAAAAGCCCGTTACCGAGGCAAAGCCTATGCCCGTGCTTGACAGCACCGTAGATGAGCTGCAGAACGACACCGCGCTCGTTTTCGTGCGCAAGCTGATAGCCGATCTGGAGATCAATGCAAGAGCCGAGATGTACGTGGACGAGGAGAATATGCGCCGCGTGCTTATCTACGGCGAGGAGGCTTGCTCCCTCATCGGTCACCACGGCGAAACTCTCGACGCGTTCCAGTATCTTGCAAATCTTGCCGTAATACGCCACCGCAAGGAGGCCGCCAAGGAGGGCGAGAGCGAGAGCAAGGCACGCGTTACCATCGACATCGAGAACTACCGCGCAAAGAGAGAGGCAACTCTCCGTGCCCTTGCACGCAGAATGGCAGCAAAGGCTCTTAAGTATCGCCGCAGTGTTATGCTGGAGCCTATGAATCCCTATGAGCGCCGCATTATCCACTCCGAGATTCAGAATATCGAGGGTGTTTCCACCAACTCCGTAGGTGCCGAGAACAACCGCAAGATAGTTATCTATCTTACCGACACACAGAACTAAAATACCGCAGAGGTGTAGCCGGACGGATCTCCTCGGTCTTTCCCGGCTATAAGAGTGATTATGTACCGTAACGATACGATAGCAGCAGTGTCCACGCCCCGCGGTAAGGGCGGAGTGGCTCTTATAAGGATATCCGGGCCTCAGGCTGCGGATATTGCTTCCCGTTGCTTTTTTGCAAAAAACGGTACCGATATCGCCGTAATGCCGCCCCGCAGGGCGGTTTACGGCGATATTTTGTGCCGTGGAGGCTACCGCGACAGTGGTCTTGCCGTGTTTTTTAAGGCTCCCGCCTCATTTACGGGAGAGGACACCGTGGAGCTTATGTGCCACGGCGGAACGCTTATTACAAAGCGCGTGCTGGAAAGCGTGCTTGCCGCAGGCGCAAGACTTGCGGAGCCGGGTGAGTTTTCCCATCGCGCCCTTATAAACGGAAAAATGACCCTTTGCGGAGCGGAGGCTCTCTCCGACCTGCTTTCCGCATCCACGGATGCACAGCTCCGTCTTGCATCGGGCAATGCACGAGGCAAGCTGGATGCTGAGCTTAGCGAGATATACGAAGGGCTTGCAGTAACTCTTTCCTCCCTGTATGCAAAGATAGATTTTCCCGACGAGGATCTTGCGGATATGGACGGAGATGCGCTGCTTGAAGCAGCCCGAGGCATTCTTTTGCGTATCGAACGTCTTATAAGAGGATACGAAGGCACCGCCGCTATCCGCGAGGGCGTGCCCGCCGCCATTTGCGGCCTGCCGAATACGGGAAAAAGCTCACTGTATAACGCTCTTGCCGGCGAGGAGCTGGCCATCGTTACCGACGAGGCAGGAACCACCCGCGACGTTCTTTCCGCAGAGCTTACGGTTGGTGACGTGCTGCTCAGGCTTTCCGATACCGCGGGCGTGAGAGAGGCTGAGGCAAAGGCCGAGACCATCGGCGTGCGCCGCGCACTGGAGACAATGGAAAGTGCCGCCCTCGTGCTTGCGGTGTTCGACGGCTCCCGTCCTCTTACGGATGAGGATATGGAACTTGCAAGGCGCGCCGCCTCCTGCAGAGGCAAGGTCATATGCGTTGTGAACAAATGCGATATGCCTCAAGTTGCCGACAAAAAGGCTCTTGAAGACCTTCTCGGAGAGGTAAGCGAGATATCCGCAAAAAGCGGAAAAGGCGTTTCCCAGCTGAAAAAACGCATAGAGAGCCTGTTTCTTGACGGCAACGTTGATCTTGACGAAGACGTTTTCCTTACGGGCGAGAGACAGTACGGCGCCGCCCAAAGAGCAAAGATATATCTTTGCAGCGCGGTAAGCGCACTGGAGGCAGGTCTGCCGCCCGATTGTGCCGCCACGGATATGGAGGCCGCTCTCGGAGCTCTCGGTGAGCTGGATGGACGGGCGGTCAATGAGGAAGTAGTAAGTAGGATCTTCGCAAATTTTTGTGTAGGAAAATGAGTTCGTAGGGGAGGCGTTTTGCCACCCGCGAAAATAACGGAATTTGACGGGAGGGGAGACCCCTCCCCTACAATAAAACGAAAACCGTAGGGACGAGCATTGCTGTCCCCATAAGGATGAAAATAATGGAAGACAAACGCTTTAAAAAGAACGACTCGGGATTTATATGCGCAAATTGCGGACACGAGGTGCCCCCTCTCGGGTACAGCTCGCGCAATCATTGTCCAAAATGCCTTTGCTCCCTGCATCTCGACGTTATGCCGGGGGACAGGGCGGCGGACTGCGGCGGCATAATGCGCCCCGTAAAAAGCGAGCCGGATCCCAAAAAGGGCTTTGTTATTATACATAAATGCGAAAGATGCGGTGCGGAGCGCCGAAATAAGGCCGCAAAGGACGACGATATGAAAAAGCTCATTCGTCTTACTGCGGGCGTACAGTAAAATGGGTGAAGTATGAAAAAACTGTTGGCAATATTGCTTGTTTTCGCTTGCCTTATGCCCCCTGTCGCATCGGCATACGCCCTTGACCCCTATTACGTGGGAACTCCTGCCGAGCCATCCGACTCTTACAGGGAAAGTAAGTATTACGATGCTTTGTGCGACGTACAGCTTACGGGGGATATGGCCTACGATATCGTCAGCGTTGCCCTTTCTCAGGTAGGCTACCGTGAGGGTAATTCCGATAGCGAGCTTCACGGCGGGAACAAGTACGGAAGCTACGATTACAACGAATACAGCTACTGGTGGGACGGTATGTCTCAGAGGGGATGGTGTGCCGCGTTCGTTACCTGGTGCGCACGTCAGGCAGGAATATCTCCTGCAGTACTTAAGGGCACTCTTGCGGCCAATCCCGTGGCATTCGATCTTACCCTCTCCCCCAAAAGCACTCACGAGCCTCGCATAGGGGATCTTATATTCTTCGATTGGGATTACGACGGCTCCTCCGACCACGTTGGATTGGTTGCAAAGGTCAGTGCCCAAAAGGTTCTGGTGGTCCACGGCAATTACAGTGAGTACGTTACCGTAACGCTTTTTGACAGAGCGGTAAGAGATATCCTCGGATATGCCCGCCCCGCCTACACAAGTGCGTATTTTGCGGGCGAGCCCGTTTCCCTGATGCCTGCTCACAACACCGCCTATCTTTATCAGGACGGTAAATATTTCCGTCAGCTTATCGGTGTGGAGCTTACGGGTAATCTCGCTATAGATATCGGACTCATTGCCGAGTCGCAGCTTGGATATCGCGCGGCGGAGGATAATCTCGGATATAACGGAGAGAGCGATTCCAATTCCGTCGGCACCTATACGGAGTATGAGCGTTGGCTTCCCAACACCCAATACGCGGGGGATTGGGGCACCTGCTTCGTCCTTTGGTGTGCCCGTATGGCGGGAGCTGACAGCAGCGTGCTCACGGGCACCTGTCTCCCTCGGCCCGATTATCTTGATATCGATTACGTGGAGCGAAGCGAAGCATCCGCAAGCGGGCACCCCAAGGTGGGAGATATTGCGTTTTTCACTTGGCCCTTTACCTCCTATACCTGGGATAACTGCGCCATAGTTACCCACGCGGATGAAAGCAGCGTTACCGTGGTCATCGGCAATATCGAGGACGGAGTGGTGGAGGAGCAGACCTATGCTGTGAATGACGAGCGCATAAGGGGCTACGGTGTGCCCGAATACGGTGCACCTGCGCCAAATATACTTCATTTTGATCCGAACGGAGGCATATGCGATACCGAAAGTATGTACGCCTACGGGGGTAATGCTTACGGCTGGCTTCCCGAGGCCACAAGGGAGGGGTACGTTTTCGACGGATGGTATAACGGCGATACGGCGGTAACTGCCGCAACCGAATATCCCGGCGGAAATCTTACTCTTACGGCAAAATGGAGGCTTCCCACCTACAAGGTCAGCTTTGATACTCTCGGAAACGGCGAGTCGCCTGCCGAGCGCATTATAGAAAAGGGAGGTGCCCTCGGCGAGCTTCCCGTCCTTGTCCGCGACGGATACACCTTCAGGGGCTGGTTTACTGCCGCCGAGGGAGGCGATCCGGTGAGCGACACAACTGCGGTGACCTCTGAAATGAAGCTATACGCGCGTTTTTCCGTTACCGTAGGCAATATAAACGGCGATTCCCGAATAAACAGTCTGGATGCGGCGATCCTTGCCCGCTATATTGCAGGCTGGACGGGATACGACGAGCTGGTGCATCTTGAGGCCGCGGATCTGGACGGCGACGGACGCCCGGCCACCTCCCGCGACGCCGCTTATCTGGCACGCCATCTTGCGGGTTGGAGCGGATACGAGGAATTCCCCATTAAAACCGAATAAAACAGACTGTCTTATAGAGATATGCGGCACGTCCCCGTGAGAGGATGTGCGGCGGTACGCTATCATATCTTCGGTAAGACAGTCTTTTTATATTATCAGCCCTCGTAGTCCTCGTTTGCATCCGCAAAAACCGATTGATCGAAGTATCCCATAGGGTCAACGGTCTTGCCATCAAGCTCGGTCTCAAAGTGCAAATGGGGCGCCTCGCATATCTCGATAAGGGCGGTCTCGCCGATAGCACCGATAATATCTCCCGCCGCAAGCTCGCGGCCGGGCTCGATGCCTTCGGCAAGGGTGTTGTCCAGATTTTTCATTACGGTAACAAGGCCTCCGCTGTGGGCCACGGAAACGCATCTGCCCATCATCGGGTCGTTCCACACCTCTTTAACTATTCCGTCGGCACAGCAGCGTACTGCCTCGCCTATGGGGGCGCATATGTCGATGCCTACGTGGGCGCGGTAATCATTCATCGTTAGGGAGCGCAGTAATACGTCGGGGCTGTGGGGCTTTATGATGCTGCCCTCAACGGGAGCATCAAGCCTATCCACCGCAACTGCAGTGGGGGCTGTGCTTTCCGGTGCCTCGGTAACAGGAGCCTTCGGCTCGCTCGTTGCGGGCTCGTTGGTTAAGGCCACAGGCTCTCGTGTGCTCGGGGCCTTGCTGTCAATCGTACTGCTGTCCGTGGGCAGAGGCTCGGGCAGCTTATTTCTTTTTGCTCGGTTGGAGGCGGCGGTAATACCTATTATCACTGCCATTACCACAAGCATAAGGGCAACGGTGATATAAATGAGCTTGTCCGGCTCCTTCATAACGTCGTCAAGCCTTCTTCTCGGTTCGGTTTCTTTCATTCGTCTTCTTTCCTTTCGCGGTTTTGTAGATATTTTTGCCCCGAGAAGTTTTTTTATTCAAAAAAGGAGAACAAAAGCGACGGCATTTTTTTCATACCGTCGCTTTTGTTAAAGGTTTATTTTTCCAATATTACGAAGTTATTATTTTTCGTTGCTTGGGAGGGGCTGAGGTGTTACTGTCGGGCCGTAGACCGTAAGTATATCGGGACCGCCATTGGGATCGGGTATGAATTTCACACGGTCGATGCAGGTCATACGGGGCTCAACGGTTCCCACCTGAGAGTGGCAGTGGTAAACGAGGAATATCTCCTTGCCGTCGGGGGAGGTGGTAAATATTGCGTCGCCGCAACCATCAACCTCGGAGGTGTAGGTCAGCACGTCGTTGTTTACGTACTTGGTGTAGGGACCGAGGATGTTTTCCGCAACTGCGTAGGCCTCTCCGTAATGCCCCTTATAATGGCCGCTGGCGTAGATCATATAGTAATATCCGTTGTGCTTCATTATAACGCCGCCCTCGGATATTTTGCCGAACTCGTCGATCTCGTAGCTTTCCGTGGGGGAGATACACCAGGTAAGCGTGCCCTCAACGGGAACCAGCTGATCGTTTACTATGGTGTATTCCTCAAGCCAGATGTGGTTGCCGCCGCCGAAGCGAACGAGGGAGAGGTAAAGCTTTCCGGTGTCGGGATCCACGTAGGGATGTCCGCCTATTTCCGCAACCAGCTTATCGTTATGTATCGGCACGGGAGAACCCGTAGCGTGCTTGAACATTCCGTCGGGCGTGTCGCTTACCGCGCACCAAAGGGTGTGGTTGCCAACGTCGGGATGCTTTGCGGCGAATATCAGGTAGAATTTGCCGTTATAATGTACTACGTTGGGGCTCATAAATCCCGAAAGGGGGCTGTCGCTTGTTTTTTGATACATTACCTTTTGCTCGGACCAGCTAACGAGGTCGGTGGAGGTGCGCACGGAGAAGATATTGTTGCCGCTTCCGCCGCGCTGGTAGAGATAGTAGGTTCCGTTATAGAGCAGAACGTCGGGATCCGCACCCTTGACAACGGGGTTTGTGTAGGTCCTTACCTTTGCGGTCTCCTCTGCTTCAACGATGGAAACGTTGTAAAAATCCGCAACGCCGTTACCAAGTCGGAAGCCGATGCCGCGGTGATCGGTTGCCTTTCGGATCCCTCTTGCCACTATCTCGAATTTGGGATACGGGTCGGTGTCCAGAGGATTTTCGTTGAAGTACGCTTTAAGTACTCCGTCCTTATATTCCACCGTCATCGGTATTCTTTGGTTAAGCTCAAAGGTGCAGCTGCGCTTGCCGAGCCTATCCATATATCCGTCCTTTACGTTGAAAAGGCTGATGGTCTGGGCGCCGTAATCGGCTGCAAAGTAGATGCCGTTATCCTCGCCGTCGGAGAATACGAATATACCGCTTATGCCCGCCGCCTTGATGTTTATTTCGCAGGATACGCGGAAGTCGTAGGTTATCTTGTCCTCTGTCAATGCAAAGGACTTTTTGCCTCGCTCGGCGGTAAGGGAACCGTTCTCAAAGATCGCGTTTCCGGTAAGAGTCATCTTCAGGTCCTCCTCAGGAGCTTCTGTGGTAATGGGGGTATCTGTGGTGTCTCCGCCAAGGGTGGTGTCGGCGGGGAGACCGGGTGTTGCACAGGAAAACAGCGTAGATACCATAAACAAAAGAATAAATAAAACGTTCAGCTTTTTCATTTTTTCCTCCGCTTATTCTATCTCAAACCAGTCCTTCAGGTCCTCCAGAGCCTTTTCGGCAAGAGCCTGCTTCTTGGCGTACTCGGAGGCAAATCCGGTCTGCTTGTTGCGAAGCATAAGAATGAGCATGGAGTTAAGGCTTCCGGTGCGGTAGTAGAGGCCAAGGTCGTAGATGCGGTTATCAAAGATAAGGTCAAGCATCTCGCCGCTCTCGGTATCGGTAACGTAGCGGCCTACGAGCGTCTTTTCATAGTATGCGGGCGTTACCATCTTCTCGGAGTGATAGGCAAGGCTTTCGCTTACAGCTCCGGAGCACTCCATATCGCCGGGGAATGCGGGAATGCAGTAGAAGGAGGTGTGCCATACGGACATGCCGCTGTAGTACTGCTCCTGCGCCTCGTCATACTTGGGGAAGGGAAGCAGACCGTACTCAAGCTTAGTATCGCGGAACAGGGGAAGTGCCTTGAAGTACTCAAGCAGGAACAGACCCTGTCCCTTTGTGAACATATCCTGCCAGCTTACACCGCCGGACATATGCTGGAAGTTGATGGAGCAGCTCTCGCTTGCAAGAGCTACGTACTTTTCAACTATATTGGTGGTGGTCTCGTTGTTCAGGGTAAGCTCGGGAACGCCGTCGTTGAGGGTGATGATCTTCTGTCCGGAGGCGGTTACCATAGGAAGCATGGTGTCGTCCCAAAGGATAAGGCCGTATTTGTCGCGGGAGTCCATTATATCGTCGCCGTTCAGATCCTCGGATACCTTGCGCGATATCTCCGCAAAGGCATCAAAGGTCCATTTGTTATCCGTTACAAGGGAGTAAAGATCGCCAAGATCCTTGTCCTTTGCTATCTGCTTGTTAAAGATAACGGCAAAGGTGTAGTCCTTATCGTTGTAGCTGATATCACCCGTGGTGAAGTACAGTTTCTTGTTTATAGCCAGCTGCTCGCGTGCGTTCTGATCCCAGTAATCCATCTCAAGGTCGATGCCGGGTACTTCCATAAGGTCGGCAAGCCTTCCGGAGGTGGCAAGGTTGGCACAGTCGTATGCGGTAATAAGGCAGCTGTCGTAGGCTCCGTCACCGGAGGTGTAATCCGCGTTTATGCGCTTTGCGCCCGCTCCGTTACCGGAGGAGTCGCTTGAATGATCGAAAATAACGTTGAACACAACGCCAAGCTCCTCGGCTACTGCGGCGTTGCGCATATATACGGCGTTATCAAGCACAAGGCGGGTGTCCGAGTGGGCAAAGGGGTTAACGCCGTTTGACACGGGACAGCAAACGAGTATATTGTAATCTGCGGAGTCATAGTAAAGGTCGGGGGTCACGTACTCCTTAACCGTGGTCGCGGGCTCCGTGGTGTCTGCGGTGGGAGCCGTGGTAACGGCATCTCCCGCGGGAGGTGTGGTATCGTTTCCCGAGGAAGCAGGTCCCGCGCAGGCAACGGCAGAGAGTGCCGTTAATGCAACCAGCGCAAAAGCAATGATACGAATAAACAAGGTTCCCTTTGAACTCTTCATATAGCTTTGCCTCCAAAAAATACATTTTTTTATAGTCGTGTTGACAGTTTAACACTTATATGTTATCATTTTTGCTGACAATATGCAATTTAAATATTTATGAAATTAATATATTTTTTTTAGATAGAGGCAAAAATGTCTGAAGTCACAAAGCGTATCGCCAAGGAAGACAGATTTTACAGCCACACCCGTCCTTATAAGACTACTGATCCGCTTTACGTGGAAAGTATGGGGAAAACTTATCCCGATAAGGACTATTACGTGGAGCGCAAACGGGATGGCAATACTCTGTTTTCCGTCTACGTATTTGAATACGTAATATCGGGCAAGGGATATATTGAGTGCGATGGGGAGACCTATACCGTATCGGAGGGGGATCTTTATCTTCTTGGGGATCAGTTGTCCCACAAGTACTATGCGGA
Organism: Clostridia bacterium; assembly: GCA_017436885.1. GTDB lineage: Bacteria > Bacillota > Clostridia > Oscillospirales > CAG-272 > RUG12395. Next base: position 18,086 of record JAFSCG010000201.1, read on the forward strand.
CAAGGACGACCCCTTTGAAAAAACGTGGATAAACGTAAGAGGAAGATTGCCTGCCGCGCTGCTCGATGCCTACGGCTGCAACAAGCCTGTGGTAATACGCCACACGGATGCGAGTGCTGTCTTTGAGCGGCTTCGCCTGGGGGCACAGTCGGACGTTGGATACGATCAGTGGCATACCTTAGCCGCTGTATGTCTTACGGAGCTTGTGGTTGCTTTGTCGGATAGCGACAACAAGGGAGCCGACTGCCTTGAGGAAAAGATAAAGTTTTATATCGATTCCAAGCCCCGCGCCAACGTTACCGTGGCTTCCCTGGCAGAGATATTCCATCTCAGCCAGCCATATCTTATCTCTATATTCCATAAAAGATTCGGCATCACACCGAAGCAGTATATCCTGCAAAAAAAGATGGAGGCGGCAAAAAAGCTTCTCGCAAAGGGCAATTCCCCAATAAACGAGATTTCGGATATACTTGGTTTTTCCAGTCCGTATCATTTTTCCGCCGCATTCAAGCGTATTACGGGAGAAACACCTTTCAAATACCGCAAGGAAAAGCAGGATAATAATATTTCGGAAAATAAGCGTTAATGTGACTTTGTCACAGAAAAAACACAAAAAACCGTATATAATAAAACCGTAAACAAAAAAGCAACCGAAAGGAAGTAATGATATGTCAGTTATTAAAGTAACCAAAGAGAATTTTGAGGAAGTAAAGAACAGCGAAAAGACCGTTCTTCTGGACTTTTACGCTGATTGGTGCGGCCCTTGCCGTATGGTATCCCCCCTTGTTGACGAGATAGCCGAGGAGCATCCCGAGTACCTTGTGGGAAAGATCAACGTGGACGACGATCCCGAGCTTGCGGAAAAGTACGGCGTTGCCAGCATCCCCAACCTTGTGGTGCTGAAAAAGGGCGAAGTCGTTAATCAGACCGCAGGCGCAAGACCCAAGAACCAGATCCTTGCGCTTCTTGAGGACTGACGCTCAACGGAATATAATTAATCTACGTAAAAATGACGAGGAGTCAAAGCGGCGAGTTTCTAAGGACAGTTTTACAATAAATCAACAGAAAAACAAACGGTTACAGCCAGAGGCCCTTGTGTAAAGGGAGCTGTCAGCGAAGCTGACTGAGGGATTGTTTTTGTGTAAAATTCAACTTTTACAATCCCTCTGTCACGGCGTTGCCGTGCCACCTCGGCTTTTTTTACCCGTGAGTGCGCACTTACTCACCACCAATCGTGGTTGTGCGATAGAGAACAATTTGAATAGAATACCGCCGAGAATTACCTTTTGGGTAACACTCGGCGGTATTTATTTAATTCTTCACAACGCAAATGGCAGGTTTTTCATTATCTCCAACCGTTTTCACCCAATCCATTTCAAACAACTTACTCACTAACTTGTCTGTTGAATAGAAGCGGTAAACAAATGCCCCAACGTATTCTGCGGTTTTGCGGATATGTGAAGGAGCAAGATCCGCAGTAATATTTGCGGCAAGCTCGGCAGTCTTTCGGTTCAAGTCAGAAGCAATAGTGATGCACTTTTTCAGAATCTGCCGAAGTTCATCGTATTCCTCAATTGACCAAACAGCAAAATTAGCCTTGCCGTCCTTGGCATAATAAAGATCGTTCATGACTTTTTGCCAATCCTTCGGCAAATATTCAAAGCAATCAACCGCTGTGCAAACAATGGGATCGGTAATTTGTCCTTCAAAGTGCTGTGCATTTAATGTTTGTCGGAAATTCATAGCGATAACACTTCCGCGCCCATCACTTGCCGGGCAACCATTGTAAATACCTTGAATACCTCTTGGTAATTTATCTCCAACAACGTTCTCGGTACTTCTGCCCCAAATAATACCGTGTCCGCCACCACCGTTTACAAGTGAATACGGTCCGTCTTTGGGCAATTCGCCGTAATCCTTTTCAAGATCGTTTTCGGTATCAATCAATGAATAATGTAAACACAAAAGAAGCTTTTGCCAATGCGCGAGATTGGCGTTTGCAAATCGGTTTCCAAAGCGAGTATCGAACTCATCAGCTACAGCAATAAACTTTTGTGCGCTTTCCTCGGTAAGTTCTTTCAATTTTCCATCAATCGTTTTTGTGCAATCAAGCGTAAAAATCGGAATGTTCGTCAGATACTTTCCATTGTTGCAAACAAGATACTGACGGTCAACGAGCAATTTGATCTCGTCCTCAAGGTAAGGGAGCGCAACCCCAAGCTCTATACTGATTTCTTGGATCGTTACCGGGCTGTAATATGCCGCAAGTAAAATGTTTCCTTTGATCTTTCTTCTCTGAAAATCACGATATTCGCGATCATCACCCGCTTTTGTTCCCCAAAAATCGATCTCAAAAATATTGGGGCGATAGCTCTTTTCTCCGTATAGTCTTTCCATATTCATACCCTCTCTGATAATCTTTCTTGCACGGAACAAATAGTACTTCACCATTTCCGTGCTGATCTGTAATTTTTTGGCTACTTCGGAACAGGAGAGATTTTCAATATAGTATAAAACAGTTGCCTCACGATATTGCTTTGACAACAATGAGAGCTCGCGACGAAGAATATTTAGTTCTTCTTTTTTGACGATCTCCTCTAAAACATACTCAGATTCATCGGCAATATTTTCGTCGAGCTCCGTTGTACGACTTGCTTTTTTTGCCTTTTTACGAAGATAGTCCATATAAACATTCTCCGCAATTTTCCATATAAAGCCGTAAAAACGTTCCTCATCTTTTAGGTTTGGAGCTGATCTGACTATTTCATAAAGAATATCACTCGCAAGCCATTCTGCTTCTGCTACATTTCCGAGTCTTGTCAATGCAAAGCCGAATATCGACTTCATATTTTCGGTTATCAACTGTTCAAGCTTTATACTATCCATTTGTTTCTCCATTTCCGTTTTCAGGCGCCTTCATACATATAGTCGTTTGAAAGATAAAACGGTTAAGACGAGTTTGAATATTTCTTTGAAATAATTATATCATAAATTTGTGAATTAGCAAACATAAAGGCAGTTGTGTCTACAAATTCAGTGCTTGTCAAGAAAAATAGACAGAGAAAGCAAAAACATTCTCTGTCTATTTTCTGTCGGTAGGTAACGGATTCTCAAAACTGTCCTTTAGCACCCCAAGCTAAAGCTCCTCGTCATTTTTTCTTTGTTGCAAAACCGGCAGTGCCGGTGGTCATGACTTAAGCGGTCAGCCTTCGCAGCTTAGCTTTATCGATTATTTTAACACCCTTGCGGGATATCTCCACTATGCCCTCGCTTGCAAAGTACTTGAGCATTCGGGAGACTACCTCCCGTGCAGAGCCCATATATTTTGCTATTTGCTCGTGGGTAAGGGCAATAGTATCGGCGCCGGTGCGAGCGCACTCGTCGTTAAGGAAGATGGCAAGGCGCTTGTCCATACTCATAAACAGTATCTGCTGCATTACCCACATAACGTCGGAAAAGCGGCTTACCGCCGTTTCCAACGTAAATATCTTAATATCCTTGTTGTTTTCCGCGGCGGCCGCGTAGGCGCATCCGGGAATGACGTAGCATTCGCTGTCCTCCTCCGCGTCCACAAAAACGTCAAAGGTAATGGCATCCAGCACGCAGGAGGCGGAAAGCATACATATCTCTCCGGCGTGCAGTCGGTAGAGCGTAATATCCTTTCCTTCGTCGGACATTACGTACACTCGCAGGCATCCCTTGCGCACAAGTATAACGCCCGAGCATTCGCTTCCGTCGTGTATCGTAAATCCCTTTTTGTAGGTAAGCGCAAGGGATCCGCGGCATATATCGTCTTTTTCGGCCTCGGATATCTTGCTCCAAAAGGGAAATATCTCCCTGTAGACCGGTTCAAACATTGAACGTGCCATGGCGTTCTCCTTTATATGGTCAGCACCTGTCCGCAGGACAGGTAACGTATATTATGCATACGGCAGGATAGATAGTCGAATTGCTTTTCTCCCGTGCAATGACAGGTGTAAAAGATCGTTTGAAGCTTGCCGAGCCTTTCGGCTATCTCGTCAAGTTTGGTTTCCTCTGCTTTGGAGGTGTGAAAGCCTCCGATAAGCACCTGCGGACGGAAATGCTCCGCAATGTTCAGTATGCCGATGTGGGAGCATCCGCTGAACAGCACTCTCTTGCCCTTTTCCTCGATAAGCATATATTGCTCGTGCTCGAAGCTGTCGGGAACGAGCTGCCCGTTCACTTCCACGGTCAGCCCGTGGGGCAGTGAGGGGTTGTTGCGCGGTACGCAGGAGGCGGGATGCAGGGTAATGCCTTCGGAAAGCTCGGTTACGTTTTCGATGGCAACGAAGCGTTCGTTTTCCTTAAGGGAGCTTGCAAGACCTATGTATTTTTCCGCGCCGTGGAAATGGGCTTCAAATGCCTTTGGATGGACGTATACGGGCGCGGTAAGGTTTTCCCGAAGGAAGCTTTCAAGTCCGCCTCCGTGATCGTAATGCCCGTGGGAAAGCACGGCAAGCTCGACCTGCGAGAGCTTGACTCCGAGGATATTTGCGTTACGGGCAAAAAGCTCCGTTTGCCCCATGTCGAAAAGTATGCGTCTGCCCTCGCTCTCCACAAAAAGGGAAAGACCGTGCTCGGCTTCAATTTCGGGATCGCGGGACACGTTTTCGCACAGTACGGTTATTTTCACGTTAATGCTCCTCTCGGGTCATCATCGAAAGAACGTGCAGGTATCCGTTCTCCACCGCCGAAAAATCTCTTGTTTCAAGGTCGGGCACGGAGCTCATCTGCGGCTCGGTATCCGAAAGCCGCATACCCGTCAGCCTTAAAAACTCGCAGTACAGTACGTCGTCGTCCACAAGGGAAACGAGCTTCAGCTCCTCCTCGGAAAGAGAAGGGGAGAACCATTTTTCGTATATGGCGTTCTGCAGTACCCTTTCCGCCTCCAGATAAGCCGTAAGAAGCGGCTTTATGGGGCGGGTAATATCGGAAAGATACGCCTCGCTTGCGTCGTGAAGCAGGCAGGCAAGCTGCACGCGCGGGGAATATCCCCGCGCCTCAGCCTCGTTTTTGCAGTTTATGCAGTGCTGTGCCACGGAGTAAAAATGGGGGAAATGCCCGTTTGCGCGGCAAAGCATGGAGAGGGCGTGGGCAATGTCGCGAGGATCTATTTTGTCCCTTTCGGGAGCCATCGGGTCAAACATTATGCCCGTGTAGGTAAGAATGGAGCTCATTTTTTCTCCTTTATTACCAAATAACTATCCTCTTATCCTCGGGCAGATACATCTGATCGGTGGCTTTTACGTCAAAGGTCTTATACCACTCGGGGAAATTTCTGGGGGGCATATTTGCACGGAGGATAGCAGGGCCGTGAACGTCTATGGAAAGCAGCATCTGCCTAAACTCGGGTCTTGCCTTCTGGCACCATACCCTTGCCCAGTTGCTGAAGTATTCCTCGTAGGAAGCGTCCTCGGTCCTCGACATAATGTCAAGGGTTACCGACATACCGCCGTTGTCCGCCATGTTTTCGCTGACTATAAACGCGCCGTTGACCTTGCCCCAAGGAAGCTCGATGCCGTCAAACTGTGCGATCATTTTCTGAACCTTCAAGTCGAAGCGCTTGAAGTCGTCCTCGGTCCACCAGTCGTTGATGTTGCCGTTCTCGTCGCATTTGGCGCCGTTGCTGTCAAATGCGTGGGAGATCTCGTGGCCGATAACGCCGCCGATACCGCCAAGGTTCTCGCTTCTGGTCTGCTTCAAGGAATAGAAGGGAGCCTGAAGGATAGCCGCAGGGAAGGTAATGTCGTTTACGAAGGGGTCGTAGCAGGCGTTGACCATGTGTCCGGGCATTGCCCAGTTTTCGGGCTCGGTGGGCTTGTCAAGCTTTGAAAGCATATCAAGCGTTTTGATCTCATTCAGTGCGTTAATAATATCGTAGAGCGAATCCTCGGGATCGAAAACAAGCTTTTCATAGATCGCTCGGGGCTTGTCGGGATAGCCCATCTTAACTCCCATCTTGGAGAGCTTGAGAATTGCTTTTTCCTTGGACGCCTCACCGAGAATATCGTTGGTTTTGATCCTTTTCTTGTACGTGTCGATGATCCGGTAAACGATCTCGGTGATGTCCTTCTTTGCCTCTTCGCCAAAGTACTTTTCGCCGTAGTAAATACCCACGGGATCGGAGTATTTGCCCGAAGCAAGATTGTAGGCGAATTTATCTATGGACTGCATCTTGGCTACACCGGTAAGGGCGCGCATATACATTCCGCCCATATCGCGAAGCTCCTCGGAGAGGTAGCTGCAGCCGTTAAGCAATCCCGTAACGTAAGCCCAATGCTTGTAAAGCTCCAGATTTTCGGAATTGAGCACTTCGGCAAAATGCTCAAAGAATCTGGGCTCGGTAACTACTATCGTATCGGGGATCTTGTGGAAAAGATCGCAAAGTATCGCGCCGAGATCAACGGTCGAGAGCATTTCTGCCACCTTTGCGGTTTCCATGGGGTTATACATTTCAACGTATTTCGACCATTCCTCGCTGGTCTTTACAAGTCCGCCGAGTATCGCATCGAACGCAAGGGCGTCGTTTACGTACTTTTCCTGATCCTCAGCCGAAAGGTCTGTCTGCGCCATAACGGACTTGGCAACGTTTGTCCAGATGCCGAGGATCTGAGTCTTCTGAGCTTCCATTTCGGGCTTGTAGTAGGATGCGTCGGGAAGAATGACCCCTGCGCCCTGAATATAGACCAGATGCCGCTTGGTATTCTTCATGTCGGTATCAACGCCAACGCCAAAGGGAGTGGGAATACCCTTGAGCGACAGAGTCTTAAAGAGACGGTTGAAATCCTCAACCGTCTTGATCTCGTCGATGACGGCAAGATTTTTCAGTGCGGGAGCAATTCCGTGTGCCGCCTTTCTATCTGCATCCTTCGCAATGGAGTAAAGAGTGCAGGCTCTTTCGAGATGCTCGTTAGGGTAAGCTTTGGTCTCGGTCATGGTGGCAAACTCGTCCATCATGATCTTTTCCACTGCGTCAGCAAGGTCCTGGAAGCCGCCTGCTGCGGGCTTGTCGTCGGGAATGACAAGCTTTTCAATGGTCTCGCCGTTGATAAAATTATAAAGGTCGTCCTGAATTCTGATATTTTCCATAACTATCTCCTGTTTCTATACGCCAAGCATATTATCAATTAGTACGTTTCATTGTAACATCATTTTTCCGAAAATACAACAAAGAAGCGAAATAAAAAAGAAAAAACGCAGGTTTGGCGAAGATACACGCCGGCGCGTGATGAGATACAAGGGCGGCATCGCCGCCCTTGATGATATACCGCCTTGCGGCGGATGATATGCCAAGCCTGCGGCTTGGATAAAAAAATCCTCGTTCCGAAGAACGAGGATTTTTTGTGATACCACTACAAAATAGATCCATACAAGGCTATCGTACAAATACAGTCCGTGATTTTTACCGAGAGGATAGACTTATCCCTTGGCGATGATGGGCGCAAAAAGTTATCCGAGGTCTTTCGGGCTTTCGCTCCATGCTTGCAAACGAGGTCTATGTATTATTCTCTTTGCTATAAACTCTTTCCTTTTTGTGCGCCTGTTCCTTTAGATACTCTGCCGCTTTTAAAATATCAGGGTGAAGAAAACGATTATAGTATTCTTCTATCGAAAAATCTTTTAATATTTCATCGGTAATGTTCCACCAATAATCACAACCTCTGCTCAAATGCCCAAGTCGCATACAACCTGCGTCATATCTTAATGCGAGTTTGACTGTTTCAAGCGTCAATTTGTCTTTGTAATATCCGTTCAAATTATAAAGTGCAATACAACCAAGATTAAAGGTGAAAGAATAATCGTCGGGAGAATTAAACGTTGACTTTTGCATTTCAAAGACGCAACCAACTTTTTTATCAGCGGAATACCGATAAAAGAGAGAACTTTTTCCGCTCCTTTTATAGCCGTACGGACTCAAATCTTCGGATATTCTTGACAGAATGTATTCGTATATTGATGTCATATCCATAGTGCTATACCGCCTTTCTTTGCTTTATTATACCACAAATTCGTGAACATTTCAACCGTTTCGAGCCAAATCACGCCGAAGGCGTGTATATCATCCGCAACTTGTTGCGGTATATCATCAATGCGAAGCATTGTATATCATCAAGCCGCAGATAAGATACACGCTAAAGCGTGATGAGATACACGGCGTTGCCGTGATGATATCCAGCCCCGCAGGGGCTGATGATATGCCAAGCCTGCGGCTTGGATAAAAAAATCCGATGCTTTCGCATCGGATTTTTTGGCAGGGGCAGGAGGATTCGAACCCGCGACCCACGGTTTTGGAGACCGGTACTCTAACAGCTGTGCTATACCCCTACACGTCATTTAATTGAACTTGATATTATATCACAAAGTAATCGGATTTGCACGGGGTTTTTGAGATTTTCTTTTAAAAGAC